>DATKQJ010000029.1:0-2162 GCA_035532785.1 Candidatus Acidiferrales bacterium
CGCCAATGTTTGTGGGCGGAATCTGGGCAGAATTAGGGGCATGAACAGCGCCAAGGACGCCCGCGAGGTCCACCTGGTCACTCGCCCCATCGGTTGGCCCCAGCCCCATAACTTCGCGGTGGAGCGCCGCCTGGTGAAGGCGGACGACGGGCAGGCCCTAGTTCACAACCGCTTTCTTTCGGTCGACCCTTACATGCGCGGACGGATGAACGACGTCAAGTCCTACGTCCCCCCGTTCGCGCTCGGGGAGGTAATGGATGGTGGAGCGGTTGGGGAGGTGGTGTCAGCTCCTCCCGGCGGAAGCATCGCCCCGGGTGACCAGGTCATCCACAACCTCGGCTGGCGGGAATATTCGGTTGGACCACCCGAGGCCTTTCAACTCATCGACCCCGTGCCAGGCACCCCCTTATCGACCTACCTCGGCGCCCTCGGGATGCCCGGGTTGACCGCCTACGTGGGGCTGTTGGACGTGGCCGCACTCCAGCCCGGCGAGTCTGTTTTCATCTCGGCCGCTGCCGGCGCGGTGGGTAGTCTCGCGGGACAGCTGGCGAAATTGCACGGCGCGGAACGGGTGATCGGCAGCGCGGGGTCAGACCGCAAGATCGAGCATCTGACCAGTGACCTCGGCTTTGACGCAGCCTTCAACTATCGCGGTGGCGACGTCACCGCCTCGCTCCGGCAGGCCGCCGGCGAGCGGGGAATCGATGTGTATTTCGACAATGTCGGAGGAGACCAACTGGAGGCGGCGCTAACCATGCTGAACCGTCACGGGCGGGTGGCGCTGTGCGGCTCCGTCTCGCGATACAACTCCGAAGGGCCGCAGCCAGGACCGCGCAACCTCGCCCTGGCCATCGGAAAACGGCTACGCCTGCAGGGATTTCTGGTGACTGATCATGAGGAGCGCCGACCGGAATTTATCCGTGAGGTCGGCGACCACATCGCCGCGGGAAGGATCAAGGTCGACCAGACAGTCGTGGTCGGCATCGAGAACATGGCCGAAGCCTTCATCGCAATGCTGCGGGGAGCCAACGTCGGCAAAATGGTGGTGCAGCTCAACGACTGACCATCGACCGCAGCCCCAGAGTCGACCAAGACACAGCAGCACTTGCCCGACTGGCGATGCTCAAAATCCCTGGGAGCTGCGCAGTCGGCGCATGCCCCGCAGCCAGCGGTCATAGTCCGCCGCCTTGCGCTGAAAGTACTCGCGCACCTCGGGGTGGGGCACGATCAGGAAATGCTCGTCGTGCAGGGCGGCGACGACACATTCGGCGACCTCCGCTGGCTCCAGCGCTTCCGCCCAGAGGAAGCCCTCTTGGCCGGCTCGGGCCAACATGGGGGTTCGGACGCCCTGCGGGCACAGGGCGGAGACAACGACCCCATCGTCTCCATGGGCGATGGCGAGCCACTCCAGGAAAGAGAGGCCGGCCGCCTTGGACACCGCGTACGGGGCAGCTAACACATGGTTGAGCAGCCCGGCCGCCGACACGGTCCCGAGAAAGTAGCCACTGCCGCGCCGAACCATCCCCGGGACCACCGCGCGGGCCGCGTAGAGGTGGGCCATCACGTGGACTTGAAAGCTGTGCTGCCAGTCCGCGTCGGGGGCTTCGGGGCCGCCTCCGTAGGCGACCCCGGCATTGGAGCAGTAGATGTCGATGCGACCGAAGGCGGCGATCGCGCGACTTACGAGCATCTGGACGTCCGCCTCGACCGTTACGTCAGCCCGAACCGCGAGGCCCCCCACCTCGGCCGCGACTGCCTCCGCCATCCCGAGGTCCAGGTCGGCTGCGACCACCCCTTCGGCGCCCTCGGCGGCCAGCCGGTGGCAGAGTGCCCGGCCGATTCCGCTGGCTCCCCCGGTCACCACCACCGTCCGGCCTGGTATCTCCATCTCCGGTAAAGGTAGGGGTCCGGAGGCAGCCGGCTCAGCCTCGGTTGAGCCGGTTCAGAAGCCGGGCCAGTCGCGCGGGGTCACGACGACCTTACCGGTCGTTTGCCGGGCCACCACCGCCGCCAGCGCGTCAGCCGCGCCCTCCAGCGGTACCCGGCGAGAAATGTAGGGCTTGATGCGCCCATCTTGATAGAGACGGAACAGGTCGGCGGTGCACTCTCTGACCAGATCCGGCCGGCGGGTGGCGTAGAGCCCCCAGTGCAAGCCGACAACC
>DATKQJ010000030.1:0-14212 GCA_035532785.1 Candidatus Acidiferrales bacterium
CCGCTGCGCGATCCGCACCTAGAGGTGGCCACCGCCAGGCCAAGGCCGGCCTGATCGGCCAGCCGTAACTCACCTCCCTCCGTGCGGCGGACCCGGGACTCGAGTGCCCGAGTTCGTCCCGCCGCTGTTGGTCGTGTCAGCTGGTCTTTCTGCAGCTGCCGATCACGAGACCATAATTGCTGACCAGGAAAGGCACCAGGTACGTCAAACCTGCCTTGAGCCAGAAATGCCTGCCGAAGCCTCCACTAAGTGGTCTGGCACAGAAGTTCGGTGATGTATTCACGCGGCCTTTGGTAGCAGAGCCTGCTCCTTGGCCGCGAGTCGCGTGAGGAGTTCTGCCAGATCGGCCCGAGTGAACTTCCACTCGAAGGGCTGAGCGAGGACTTCGTAGCCGGCCTGGAAGCCCAAAATGCTAGCGGCCAGACCATCGATGGAGTCAGCGTCGGGGGGCGTGAGGACCTTGCGCTGGAGGATGGAGAAGTAGATCTCGATCTGATTGAGCCAGCTGGCGTGGATTGGCAGGTGGACCGGGATCAGGTTTGGATGCGCGGTCTGCAGGCGTCGGACAGAAGCAGCGCCCCGGTGTGTGGGAGCTGCCGTTGTCGAGCTCTGGAGCTCTCTGGGGGCTCACGGTCCCGAACCGTGTCGGTGCCGTGTCCTCCGGTGTCCGACAGACTCCCCCCTCGTCCTCGCGAATACAACTGAAATCGACCGGGCTGGTGTCCTTTGGTGACCCCCTAGCGCCGTCCGGTGCGGGCAGGACCTCGCCCCAGGAGTTGCCCATGTGACCGCCTGCCTTCGGTCACCTAACTGGCGCTGGTGGCTCGCCACCGCTCCTGGCGGGCCACCAAAGGGAGCTGGAAACAGAGCACCGTCCCAGTCAAAGGCAGGGGATTTCTTACAGCGGCGCCCCCCAGAGGCCTGATTCATCCCCGCTCCGCCCGGGATCTAGATCAGCGCCTCGAGTACCAGTTCGGCGACGTCGCGGACCGGGACGCCTCCCCCCGGGCGCGCCACCTCGACCCCCTCCTCCATCATGGTCAGGCAGAACGGACAGGCCGTGCACACGGTCTCGGCCCCGGTCTTCAAGGCCTGCTCGGCACGATTCCGGTTGATCCGCCCGACCGGATCCCGAAAGAAGGCGTGGCTGCCGCCCGACCCGCAGCAGAAGCTGTCCCGTCCGCTGCGCGCCATCTCCAGCAGGCGCAAACCGCCCGCGGCCAGAGCCTCGCGCGGCGCCTGGGTCTGGCCCCGATAGCGGGAGAGGTAGCACGGATCGTGGAAGGTGACCGTTGAAGCTAGCGGGCGGGTAAGGTGCAGACGTCCCGAGTCGATCAGCTCTTGGATCAGCTCGGTGTGGTGCACGCTCTTGAGCACCAGGCCCATCTGCCGGTACTCGGCGCCCAGTGCCTGAAGGCAGTGGGGACAGTGGGTCAGCACCCGAGCGTCGCCGATCGAAGCCAGGGTGGGACGGTTCTGCCGGGCCAGCTGGTCATAGTGGAACTCGTTTCCGCTCCGGCGGGCGGGATCCCCACAGCAGACCTCCTGCGCGCCTACGACCGCGAAGTCGACCTCGGCGGCCTGCAGCAGCTTGACCACCGCACGGGCCACCGAGGCGACGCGGGGGCTGCTGAGGACCGCGCAGCCGGCCCAGTAGACGACCTCGAGCTGGGACGGGTCGGCGACGTCGGACAGCTGCCTGACACCGAGATCCTGGTACCAATCAGCGCGCGCCGCGCTCGCGCCCCGGAAGGGCTGCTGGCGATCCTCCAGGGACACCACCATCTCCCTGACCCCGTCTGGCACCCGCATCTGCTCCATGGCCAGATCGCGCCGCAGGGGAAGGATCAGGCTCAGGTGCTCGACGCCCACCGGGCAGGCGTCCTCGCAGGCCCGGCAGGTGGTGCAGGCCCAGATCGCCTCCTCTTTGATCACGCCGCCGGCGAGCCGCGGGAGTCCCTGGGTCAAAGATTCGCGCTCGCCCGGGGCCGCACGCCGGGCGCGGCGCAGGACGCGTGAGTTCTCCCGGACGTGCTGGCGCAGGTCCAGGACGACGCTGCGCGGCGACAGCGGCTTGCCCTCGGCGAAGGCCGGGCAGACCGCCTCGCAGCGTCCGCAGGCGACGCAGGCGTCAAGGTCCATGAGCTGCTTCCAGCTCAGGTCCAGCGCGGACGCAAGTCCGATCGCGGCCTCGGATTCGAAGTCGATCGCGGCCGGCACCCCGGGCGCGCCCAGGGCCCGGAAGTAGAGGTTGACCGGGGCCATCACAAGGTGGAAAAGGCGGGTGAACGGGATCACCGCCAGCACGGTGTGCCAGAGCGCAACGTGAAAGGTCCAGACCCAGCCGTGGACCAGCTCCAGCTGGGCCGGAGACCAGAGCCGGCCCAAGAGGAGCGAGACCAGGTAGCCGGCCGGAGACCAAAGGCCCCAGGGGTCGTGGGTGGCGGCGATGCGCGACCCCTGGAGGAGGTACCCCGTGCACAGGATGAGCAGGAGGGCGGCCGCGAGCAGGGCGTCGGCAGGCTCGCTGGGTCCCAACCGGCCCACGCGGATGACGTAGCGCCGGACGACGAATGCGGCGACACCGACGATGGCGAAGACGCCGAATACGTCCACCGTCAGGCTCTCGAAGTAGAGGTAGAACGCCCCTCGCATGATGCCGATGCCCAGGTCGTGCTGGATGAACACGACCACGGTGGCCATGAACAGAACCGCGATGCCGAAGAAGACGAGCCAGTGGACGATGCCGGCGGCTCGATCTCGGACCAGCCGGGTGTGGCCCAGGATCTCCCTCAAAACACCCAGCCCACGCTCCAGGGGATGATCGAAACGCGCCGCCGGCCGGCCCAGCCGCCAGACGCGGATTCGGCGCCAGACGCCGTAGCTGAAGACCAAAAGGGCGACCGTCATGCTCGCGTACATGAAGTCGACCATCGCCGCATTGACGCCCCACTGGATCTGCCGGGTCGGCTCGGCGGCGAGAAGAACGCCCATGCTCACCCGCCGCGCGTGGCCCGCACGGCACTGATGAGGGCCGGCACCAGGAGCTTGGCATCGCCGATCAGACCCAGCTGCGCGGACTCGAAGATGGGGGCCTTGGCGTCTTTGTTGATGGCCAGGACGACCCCGGAGGCCAATCCCGCCAGGTGCTGGCTCGCACCCGAGATGCCGACGGCGACGTAGAGCTCGGGGCTCACCACCTTCCCGGTCAGGCCGACCTGTCGCGACGGAGAGACCCAGCCCTGATCGACCGCAGCCAGGGACGCGCCGAGCACGCCGCCGAGCGCTCCGGCCAGTTCCTCGAGGGCGGCAAAGGCCTCCGCATCCCCCATCCCCCGTCCCCCCGAGACCACCACCCGGGCATCCTCCAGGTGCTCTTCCTCCAGCACCGGGGGGATGTTCTCGATCAGCCTGACGCGCGATTGCACGGGCATCGATCGGACCTCGACCGAGCCGCCCGGGGCCCCGGGCGCGGGCTCGAACGTCCTCGATCTGAGGCTGACCACGGCCGGGACGCGCAGCGGCACCAGGCGGCACATCGCCTTGCCCCCGAACACCGGCCGGGTGACGTGGAGGCTGCCCTCGATGACCTCGAGCGCGGTGGCGTTATTGACTCCAACCCCGCCGGCGCGGGCGGCCACCCGGGGCGCCAGCTGGCGCCCCCGATCGTCGGCGGCGATCAGCACCACGACCGCGGCGAACTCCTCCACCAGGGCGACGATCTGGGCCGTCAGCGACTCGGCATCCCCCGCTCCCCCCCGGACCGCCAGGGCGCGCACGCCGCTGGCCGCCGCGGCTTCGGCGCCGGGCTCGGGGGGATCGCCCAGACTCGCATAGACGGCGGTCAATCCGAGCTTGGCGGCCACCGCCAGCGCCCCGCCCAGGGCTTCAGCTCCCGGACGGTCCGAGGCGCCGTCTCCCCAACCCACGGCCAGCACGGTGCCAATGCCACTCACAGCAGCCTCATCTCCTGGAGCCTTCGGACCGCGTTCACAGCCTGCTCCTCCGGCCCCTCGCCGGGGATGAACTCGCAGACCGATGTGCGGGCGGGCACCCACAGATCGGCGATCTTAAAACCAGGGGTCGATGAGCCTGAGCCCAGCTCGCTGGCCTCAAAGCGCTCTATCGGCCGTCTCTGCGCCGCCATCAAATCGCTGACTCGGGCCATGCGCAGCAAGAGGGCGTCGTCGTTGGTGACGGTGAGGACCGCGGGGGACGGGACTGAGACCAGGCGCTGCCCGCCGGCGTGATCATGCAGGACTTGCAGCTCGTCTCCCTCGTATCGCGCCCTGCGTACCAGACCCACGCACGGCCAGCCCAGGGCCTCGGCCAGCAGGTACGCCACCTGACCGTGGTCCCAGTCCCCGGCCTGCCTGCCCGCCACCACAAGGTCCACGTCCACCAGCCGGCCGAGAGCGGCGACGAGGAGCTCCGCGGTGGCCTCTGGGGGCAGGTTGGCGGCCCCCTTCAGGCCCACCTGGATCGCCGCATCGACCCTGACCGCGAGCGCCTTGCGCAGGCCGTCTAAGACGCCGGGGTCACCGACCGACAAGGCGGTGACGCGGGCGCCGACGGCGTCCTTCAATTTGAGCGCCAGTTCGAGCGCGCTGCGCTCAAAGGGGCCCAGAATCGCCGATCCCACCCCCTCGGCAGGTTCCAACCTCCCCGGATCGATGCGAAAGCGGCTCCCGGGTAGCTCGGGATCGAGGATGTCCTTGAGCAGCACCACGACGTGAGGCGCGCTCATCTGGCCCCACCGGTCCCGGGCCGCCGGCGGTGCCGCCCGCAGCCCGCCCCTTGCTCCACGATCCTCATGCGTCCTTCCTCATGCGTCCTTCCTCATGCCTCCTTCCTTTAGGCCCGGATGAACCTGGCGGCCTTGAGGAAGAGGCTGCGGTTGACGCCGTCGGAGTGGAGAAACGCGGCCGCATCGCGGAGCAGCTTCTCCATGTACAGATCCTTCATGAAGCCATAGCCGCCGTGCAGCTCGAGTGCCTGCGTGACCACCTTCCAGGCTGCCTTTGACGCCGCGATCTTGGGAAAGGCGCCCATGGTCGGGTCCCACTCACCCACGCCGTCGGCGGCAGCACAGCTGGCGTGGATGTAGCTGCGCGCCACGTCGAGCTCCATCTTCATCTCGGCCAGGGTGATGGCGATGGTGTCGTGCTCGATCAGCGGCCGTCCCCCCTGGACCCGCTTGCGAGTCCACTCGACCGAGTGGTCGTAAGCGGCGTCGGCCACGCCCAGGATGCTGGCCCCCGCCCAGGCGTTGCTGGCGGGGAAGAACTTGACCAGGATGTCGAAGCCCTCTCCCACCTGCCCCAGAACGTCGGCGTCGGGGACGAAACAGTTCTGGAAGATCAACTCAGCGTTGTTGGCCAGTCTCTCTCCCAGCTTGTCGTGGACCCGGCCGGTGGTGAACCCGGGACTTCCGGCCTCGATCATGAAGCAGGTACTGCCCTCGGACAGATCCTTGCCCTCCTCGGTCTGGGCCATGAGAAGGTAGAATCGCGCCCGGTTGCCGTTGGAGATGAAGTGCTTCATGCCGTTCAGCACCCAGCCACCCTCGGCCCGCCGGGCAACCGTCCGGAAGGCGGCGCCGGGGTGCGGGATGATGTAGTTGGAGGCGTTGTCGGGCTCGGTGATCCCGATCGCGTACAGGGCGCGGGGATCGTCGCGGTACTTGGGTAGGATGCGGTCCTTCTGGCTCTGGGTACCGACCGATTCGACCACCTTGGAGATCTTTATGGTCTGGGCGAAGACCACCGAGGTGCCCAGATCCGCTCGGGCCAGTTCCTCGATCACCACCGCCGTCGTCACGTGATCGAAGCCGGCGCCGCCGTAGGCGTCACTCAGGCAGAGGGTACGCAGCCCGATGGCGTCGCCCGCCTCCACGATGTCCCACGAGAAACAATCCTCAGGGTTCGCGTTGCGATCCAGGTCCCGCGCGAGCGGGGTGACCACCCGGGCGTTGAACTCTCCGATCCATTCCCGGATCTGCGAGCGAACGTTGACAGCTTCCATGTGCATCCTCTTTTCCTGCCAGCCGCCGACCGCGGAGCGGATTCAACGCGGCTGATCGCCGCCATCCTAGTCCCCGTGGCGATGAAGCGGAGCGATGATAATTCATTGTCTTATGATTTGGATTCATGGAGTTGAGGGACCTTACCGCCTTGGTGGCGGTGGTCGAAACGGGTAGCTTCACCCGGGCGGCCGAGCGCCTGCACCTGGTGCAATCCGCGGTCTCCCACGCCGTGCGGCGCCTGGAGCGCGAGCTGGGCGTGGCCCTGATCGAGCGTCATCAATCCGGAGCCAGGCTCACCACCGCCGGGTCAGACCTGCTGCCCCACGCGCGCATGGTTCTGATGGCGGTCGAGCGAACCCGGCAGGAGGGCGAGGCACACCGGGGGCTGGCCAAGGGACGCGTGGGGCTCGGCATTCTTCCCACGGCGACACCCCTATTACTGGCGCGACTCCTGCGCGTGTCCCGGGAGCGCTATCCCGGAATCCAGATCCAGGTCGTCGAAGACCAAGCGGCAACGCTCTGTGAGCGACTGCGCGAGGGCCGGTTGGATCTGGCCCTGGTCATGCTTCCGTTCGAGCTGGGCGGATTGGCGGTGGTCGAACTCGGCCTGGCCCGCCTGGGACTGGCGGTCGCGCTTCACCACCCGCTCGCCTCCCGCGCCAGCGCGCGCCTGGCCGACCTGGCCGGCGAGTCCTGGGTCACCTGGACCCGTACCAATCCGGGCCGGCACTGGCTCGACGAGACCTGCCGAATCGCCGGCATCGTGCCGCACATCGCGCGCGAGATCGAAACCGTGGCCGAGCTCAAGGCCTTCGTCATCGCCGGTATCGGAGTGGCCATCATCCCGCGCGCGGCCGCCGTGCCTGAGGCGGCGGCTGGCCAACTGGCGCTGCTCGAGCTCGAACCTCCGGTACCGGTGACCAAGATCGCGTACGCTTTCGACCCGGACCGGACCGGTCCCGCCGTGAACGCTGTGCGCAGAGTCGTGGAGGAGGTGAGCCGGCAGGCGCTCCAAGGCGGCCCCCAGACGGCCGCCGGAGACTGAAAGCCGGGCTGAGCAGCGGGAGGCGCCGCGGCCCGCCCCCCGCCCCCCGCTGCCCCGTCCCGGGCCAAGGGCCCCCTGAATCCGGGACTATCGGCCCTTTTCGGGCCGACCCGTGCCCCCGATGCTCTTAGGTGCATGTGCGAGACTCGCACCCGTCCCGCGGCCCTATGATCAGCGTGAGCCGGAAGCCGCCCCGGGCGGGATTCTCACCGGAGAGATGGTCGATCCGTGACCAGTCCCCGAAATCGGGCCGTCTTGTGATTGCGAGGTCAGCCCCGCGCAGCGGGAGACAAGCTTGCACGTCCTGGTGATCGGAGGCGGGGTGGTCGGTTGTGGCGCGGCCTATGCCATGGCCAGACGCGGGACCGAAATCACGCTGCTTGAACGCTCCTCGATCGGCTCCGGCGCCTCGGGGGCCGCGGCCGGCATGCTCGCCCCGCTGGCCGAGAGTCGGAGTCGCGACGCCTTCGCCGAATTCGGCAGTGCGGCGCTGGCCGGCTTCGGATCCTGGCTGGCCGAGGTCCAAGAGGCGGCCGGGATGTCCGCCGACGCATGCGCCCACGGATCTCTGGTTCTCGCCGCCGGGGACGCTCAGGCGGCAGCACTCGCCGCCCGTCTCCGCTGGCAGCGGACGCTGGACGGCGCAGCCCTCTATCTGGACCACAGGCAGCTTCACGAATTGGTTCCGGGCCTGAGCCCCAAGTTCACCGCCGCCGTCCACTATCCCAGCGAGCTGAGCGTTGACGCCGGCCGCTACACCCTGGCCCTGCGCCGCGCGGCGGAGGCGGCCGGAGCCCGGATTGTGGAGGGAACGGAGGTGGTCGCCGTCGACCTGAGGGCGCGGGACGCCCAGGTCAGATTGAGGACGGGGGCCGAGCTCACGGGCGACGCGGTCCTGCTCACGGTCGGATCCGAAGTGGCACTTCTTCGCGCCACCGGGGTCGAGCTCCCCCTGGTCGCGGTCAAGGGCGAGATCATCCGGCTGAGACCGGCCGGACGGATGAGCGAGCTGATCATATTCGGCCCCGGGGGGTATCTCACCCCGCGTGCCGACGGCAGTGTGCTGGTCGGGGCCACCCAAGATCCGATGCGCCAGGACCGCGAGGTGCGGGCGGGGGCCGTCGACGGCCTTTTGAGCTTCGCCCTCCGCACCATGCCCGCCCTCGCCGACGCCGCCTTCGCCGGCGCCTGGTCTGGCCTGCGTCCCCAGCTCGCCGATCTGCTTCCCGCGATCGGCCCGGTGCCCGGGAAGGACCGGCTGTTCGTCTCTTTGGGCCACCACCGAAACGGCATCCTGCTCGCCGGCTGGAGTGGCGATGTGATCGCGCGCTCAATACTCGATTCGGAGGCCGTGCCCGAGGCGGTCTCCCCGGCGCGCTTTTTTGCACAGCCACCGGTCGCTGTCCCGAGGCTCCCCACATCCGCCCTGCTCCCGCAGCCGACCCAGGACCGGCGCTGACGTGGCGGCCCTACCCCCGGTAGACCGAAAACAACGGCTCGGCATCGCGCCGCAGCCCATCCCCGAGCAAGCGCCGTCGGAACGGGTGCGCAACTGGGAGGAGGTCTGCCTGGGATTCGAACTCGGTGCCGCTCAAATCGAGGCCACCCGGTGCCTGCAGTGTCCCGCCGCCCCCTGCGTCAAGGCCTGCCCACTACACAACGACATCCCTGCGGCGCTGCAGGCGCTCGAAGTCGGCGAGCCGCAGCGCGCCCTGGAGGTCTTCAGGCGCACCTCGCCCATGCCCGACGTGTGCGGAAGGTTGTGTCCCCAGGAACGGCTCTGCGAGGGCGCCTGCATGGTGGGGCGGCGCTCGCGCCCGGTAGCCATCGGCAAGCTCGAAAGCTTCGTCGGTGAATTCCCCCCCCGCCCTGATGCCGTGTCCTCGTCCAGGCCCGAGACGAGTGGGCACCAGGTGGCGGTGCTGGGGGCGGGACCGGCGGGACTGGCCGCTGCCGCCAGACTGCGCGCTGCAGGTCATGAAGTCACCGTCTTCGACCTCTGGCCACGCCCCGGGGGCTTGCTGCTCTACGGGATACCCAGCTTTAAGCTCGACAAGGACGTCGTTCGCCGGGTGGTCGGGCGCCTCGCCGACGACGGCGTGAAATTCGAGTGCGGCTCCCACGTGGCCCCAGAGGCGAACGCGATCGCGGCGGGAAGCGGGGACTTCGACGCCGTACTTCTGGCGCACGGAGCCGGAGCCGACAACCCGCTCGGGATCCCGGGCATTGATCTTCCCGGCGTCTACACCGCGACCGACTTCCTGGTCCGCCTGAACGCGCCGCGGCAGCATCGGCCTCGCGCGCTGCGGCAGCCGATTCGCGTCGGCCACACCGTGATCGTGCTCGGCGGGGTGACACCGCCATGGACTGCGCCCGAAGCGCCCTGCGCGCCGGCGCCGGCGAGGTCGTCTGCCTTTATCGCCGGTCTGAGTCGGAAATGGGCGGGCGGGCGGAGGAGCGCATCCGAGCCCGAGAAGAGGGAGTGCGTTTCTTGTGCCACGCCTCCTCGAGCCAGATCTCGCCGGACCCCGCGGGTCGCGGGTTGACGGTCAGCTACCAGGTCACCAGGCCGGGAGAACCGGACGACTCTGGTCAGCGCCGGGCGATCCCGGTGCCCGGCAGCCGGACCGACCTGCAGGCCGACACCGTGGTCGTCGCCATCGGATACCGGGTCGCGCCGGCGCTCGCGCTGGCGGCTGACGTGGAGGCGGCGCCCTCGGGAACCTTGCTGGTCGACCCCGACGGGGGCACCCGCCGGCCCGCGGTCTTCGCCGCCGGCGACCGCACAAACGGGCCCGACCTGGTGGTCACCGCGATCGCCTCAGCCCATCGGGCGGCGGACGCCATCAATCGCCATCTGGCCTCGGTGGCGCACAGATGACCCGCTTGTTCGGCCCCCAGCCGCCTCCCCACGGGCGCAGCCGCAGCGATGGGGAGGGCCGTAGCGGCGGGATGGCCCTCGATCTGTCCCAGCGGCCGCTGCTGGTGTTCTGGGAGACCACGCGCGCGTGCATGCTCGCCTGCCGCCACTGCCGCGCATCGGCCTTGCAGGAAGCGGCGCCGGGCGAAATGACGGCCGAGGAGGGCATGGACCTGGTCCGCCAGGTGGCCGACTTCGGGCACCCGTCCCCGATCCTGATCCTGACCGGGGGCGACTGCCTAATGCGCAAGGATGTCTTCCAGGTGGTCCGGTTCGCCCGCACCCTGGGCATCACGGTGGCCATGTCGCCGTCGGTGACCCCCCGTCTCGACCGAGAAGCCATGGCACAGATGCGGCAGGCGGGTGTTCGCGCCGTCTCGATCAGTCTGGACGGTGCCCTGGAGACCACGCACGACGGTATCCGCAGCGTCGAAGGCCACTTCAGGCAAACCCTGAGCGCGGTGCGCTCCCTGGTCGGGGCGGGATTCCGAGTCCAGGTCAACACCACCGTCATGCGCGCCAACGCCTCTGAACTCGCCGACGTGTTCGCACTCGTTCGGGAGAGCGGTGCGCACATCTGGGAGGTGTTCTTTTTGGTCAACGTGGGCCGCGGGGTCACAGTCGAAGCCCTCGATCCGGCCGCCAACCAAGACGTGTGCCACTTCCTGCACGAGGCCTCCAGCTACGGGGTGACCGTGCGCACGGTGGAGGCTCCGTTCTTCCGCCGCATCACTGTTGAGCGACGCCTGATGGCACGGGCCGGGGTTGCGCCTAAGACTCTGCCGCTGGGCCCGCTCTACCACCGGCTCAGCCGGCGCCTGGCCGAGCGCGTGGGCCGGCCGACGCACTCGCCGGTGCAGCCGTCCATCGTGACCCGCGACGGGCAGGGTTTGATATTCGTAGCCCACGACGGCGAGGTTCTGGCGTCGGGATTCCTGCCCCTGTCCCTGGGCAACGTGAGGAGCCGAAACCTGGCCTCCATCTATCGCGAGCACCCGGTGCTGAAGTCGATTCGCAAGAGCGCTTTCAGCGGGGCCTGCGGCACCTGCGCCTGGAAGGAGCGCTGCGGGGGGTCGCGCGCCCGGGCTTTCAACGAGGGTGGGGACGCCCTGGGCGAGGACCCCGCCTGTCCCTTTCGGGAAACTGCGACAAGCCGGAATCCGGTCCTGGGTGCGCCGGCCTGAGCATTCCTCCGCCGGGGATTCTGCCCGGGGTCCGGGCCGGCCTGCTCGCCTGACCGCGGATTGGCTGCGCGCGCAGCCTGGTGTGTTCCGGCGCGCAACCCGTCGGCATCACGTCGGGCCGAGAGCGTAGATTCGCCAGCATGAGCCAGCGCGGCGACCGCAAGGATGTGCTCCTGGAGGCGGGCCTGGCGCTCACCGCCGAGCTGTCCCTGTCGGTGGTGCTGCAGCGCATAGTCGACCTCTCGGTGAAGATCACCGAAGCCAGATACGGGGCTCTGGGCGTGCTCGGGGACGACGGAGGCCTGCAGGAATTCGTGACCTCCGGGATATCGGCCAAACAGCGCCGAGCGATCGGCGACCCGCCCCAGGGGCGCGGGGTGCTGGGACTGTTGATACGCGAGCCCCACGCGCTACGCATCGCGAACATCAAGGATCATCCCGCGGCGGTCGGCTTCCCTCCCCACCACCCCCCGATGGAGTCCTTCCTCGGCACGCCGGTCCGGGCCATGGGCAAGGTCTTCGGCAACATCTACCTGGCGGGCAAACGAGGTGCCAGCGAGTTCAGCGCCGAGGATCAGGCCTCGCTCACGGTCCTGGCCGCTCAGGCCGGGGTGGCCATCGCCAACGCCTCCCTCTATGAGGAGGCGAGCCTGCGCGGACGCTGGCTCGACGCCCTGCGCGACATCACCAACGGCATCCTCGGCGGCGCCGCCGCCGAATCGCAGCTCGAGGGAATTGCCGAACACGCGCGGGCGCTGGCCTCAGCCGACGTAGCCACCGTGGTGACGACGTCGCGCGAGCCCAATCAGCTCACCGTGGTAGCAGCCGCGGGGGCGCGCGCGGAGCGGATGCGGGGACGGAGCATGCCCGCGGACAATTCCATCTCGGGTCGGGTGATGCACACCGGGGCGCCCCTGGTGCTGGAGGATTTGAGCGCCGAGCAGCACGCCCACCAGCCCATCGTTCGGCTGGGCCGGCACGGGCCGGCGGTCGTGGTACCCCTGCACGTGCGGGGCACGGCCACCGGCACCCTGATGGTCGCCAACCTCAAGGGGGGGCGGCAGTTCGACGAGCGCACGGTGCGCTTCGTGCAGGCGTTCGCCGATCAGGCGTCGGTGGCGATCGAGTACGCGCGCGCCCAGGCGGACCTGCGGCGGCTCGAGCTGATGGACGATCGGGAACGAATCGCCATGGAACTGCACGACGGCATCATCCAGTCCCTGTTCGGCGTGGGCATGGGGCTGCAAAGCACGGCGGCACTGGCCGAGTCGGCGGAGAGCGCGGCCCGGATCGAGGGGGCGGCGGCCGAACTCGATCGCGTCATCCGGGACCTGCGCAACTACATCTTCGGACTCCGCCCGGGCATCCTGGCCGACCGCCAGCTGGATCAAGCCCTCAGGGTTCTGGGGCAGGAGGTCGCAGCCTGGTCCCACGTCGCCGTCGACGTCCAGGTCGACCCGGAGCTCACCGCGCTCCTCTCCTCCCGATCGCACGAGATCGTGCAGTTGACGCGCGAGGCCCTGTCCAACGTCGCCCACCACGCTCAAGCTACGCACTGCTCGGTGCGCATGATCTACCGGGGCACCAAAGCCGAACTGACGATCCAGGATGACGGGGTCGGCTTCAAGGTGGGGAGCGTCCGCACCGGCAACGGCCTGCGCAACATGCGGGAGCGCGCGGGCGCGATGGGCGGAACGCTTCGCGTCACGAGTTCGCGCTCGTCGGGCTCCAGGCTCCGCCTCACGCTGCCGATGGAAGGGGACGGGCCAGCAGGCCTGACCGGGTAGGGCCGACCGGCCATGACGACTGGCTCGGCGAGCGCCAGAATGAGGAGCATGGCGACACACCGGATCCGGGTCCTGCTCGTGGACGACCACGAAGTGGTGCGTGACGGCGTCAAGGCCCTGATCAACGCCCACGACGACATCACCGTGGTGGCGGAGGCCGGCTCGGTTCGAGAGTCGATCGCCCGGCCCTGCTGACCAAACCGGACGTGGTGGTGATGGACGTGCGCCTAGGAGTCCGTGTGAGTAACGGTGGGCGCGGACTGCACATGTTGCTCGGCGTGGCCTGACGCGGACACGATCGTCGTCGGGACACTGCTGGCCTCTCGAGGGGCGGCGATTGAGCCGTAGGGGATGGCGTAGTCGCCCATCTCAGGTGGCCATCGCCGACTGGTAGCGGCCGCTGGCATGCAATCGGCGCAGGTTGTAGGCGAGGTTGACCAACTCCCACTCAGGCCCCACCTTCTCGAGTCCTCGTAACAGGAACTGCCGGAACCCGAGCCCCTGTTTGATGAAGCCGAAGACCGGCTCCACGACGTGCTTGCGGCGGGCGTAGACCTTGCGCCCCTGCTTGGTCCGCGTCTTCCTCCGCATCCGCTCCCGGAGTCCGGCCGCCTTCGGGATCCGGCCTTTGGGCGCCGGCTGATTCCGGCTGTGCTTGTCCTTGTCGATCGCGATATAGCCGTCGATCGGGAGCCGATTGAGGATCTCGAGGTTGCTCTCAGCGGCATAGCCGGCGTCGGCGCTGAGCTGGTCGGGCAGCCGCCCGGTGTTCATCTCCGTCTCGTACAGCATCCCGACCAGGTGTGGGTTGTCCGCCGCCTGATTGGTGAGCCCGGTCGCGACCACGATGTGATGCTCGGTGTCGTCCACCACCGCCTGGCAGTTGTAGGCCTGCACGAAGGCCTTGTCCGCGCTCAGCATGATCCGCGAGTCGGGGTCGGTGAAGTTGTGCTGGTCTTTGTCCTCGGGCGCCGCTTTGCCCCGCTCTTGGGCTCGCTTCTCGATCGCCGCCTTCGCCTCGCGCAGCTTCTTAAGCCTGCTCTCGGCCCTCTGCAGTGCCTCCGGCAACTCGTCCCCACGCCGGTCCTTGCCGAACTCCCGATCCTCCGCCTGGTCGATCTCCTCCGCCTTCTTCAGCCAGCCCTCCACGACTCCTGCGTACTCCGACTCCCGCTCCCGGACCCGGCCGTAGCTCATCGCCTTGTGCTTGCTGGCGTTGGCCTTGATCTTGGTCCCGTCCAGGGCCACGTG
>DATKQJ010000031.1:0-38290 GCA_035532785.1 Candidatus Acidiferrales bacterium
GGACCAAGGTCACGATGAGGCTGAGGAAGACCAGGAGGTGAACTGCGGTGCACCATTCGCAAATCCGGTGAATGATCTCCAGCTCCGCCCGAATCAGCCAAAGTGCGGCCGCGATACCGCCCAACGCCCAGATCGCATGGACCACCCTGATGGTGGGATCGATCTGGCTACGAGCAAGCCCCATCCCGGCCAGGATTCCGCTCACCAAAAACCAGACGACGCCAGCCACGCTGACCGGTACTGAGGTGGCGGGAACCACCGAATAGCTGCTGTGCGTGACCGCGTCGCAGTTCACCAGCGAGGTCTGAACGCACGCCAGGGGAGCGTGTTGATAGTGGGCCACCGTGAGGTACACGGAGATGCCGAGGCCGATCAGCGCCATCACCAGAAGCGCTGCGCTGAGGCGACTGGCGGTCATTTGCCGAGCTGGGACTCCAGCGTGGTGATCTCGGGCGCAGAGCAGGTCGACAGTGGCTTGCTCCCCGTGACCTGGCAGATGGCGGCGGTGATCCAGTTGGCGTTTCCGACAATGTCCTTGGCGACCAAGGAGTCGGGATTGATGAGGTCCGAGGCGATCGTGCTCCAGGAGAGATTCTGAAGCACGTCAGGCGGATATCCACTTCCGACCGCGATGTGGCGAGAGGCGATGTCGACAAAGGGGATGGATCCGGTTGAGTTGTATTTGGTGAACTCGGACTGCTGCAGGGCGTCGGGGGTGGATTTGGGCTTTTGTTGCCGGTCGCTGGTCTCCACAAAGCTGAAATCGATCACCGAGCTGGTGTAGGTGGCTCCCGTGAAGGAGAATGTCGGCGTATTGGGGAAGACGTCGGTCGACGATGAACTGCCGAGCGACATGTTGCGCAGCTGGCCAAATCGTGAGGTGGCGAGAACCAGGCTCCAGCGCTCGGCCGCGCAGTAGGGGCAGTAGTCCGCGCCCACGTAAATCACCATGGGCAGTCCGGCCGAATTCCTGAGGACGGTGGAGGATCCGGTCGAGAAAGGGTTGGTGGTGCCGCCCGCACCAATTTGCGATGACACCGCCGGGCTCACCGCGGCGACCCGGGCCGCGATCTGATCGCCCGTGATGCCGGCGCTGCTGGGCCCAGGCGATCGCAGCAGGGACAGGTAAACCAGGGCCGCGACCATGGCCAGCACCAGGCCACCGGCGATGATGATTGGCCAGGGCCCCTGCCACCACGATCGTTTGAGGGGGCGCTTCAGGGGCGGCCGAATTGGCGCGCGCCGCGCTTCGGTCGGCGGCACGCGCCGCTCCGCGCCCGGTCCGTTGGCTGGGTTCCCACCCCTGTTCGGTGCTGCCATCCCAGCGCAAGGCTAGCGCCTTGGGTGCGGCGGGCGGTTGCTGCAACAATCAAATATCTGTTGGGCAGCGGCCGGACTCGCGCCTGAGCGCCTGGTCTTGCCGCCGCCGACGTTGAGGGATTAGTCGAGGGATTAGAAGGAGGCTCAGATGGCGGTCAAGAGCTCCATCTCAGCCGGCGTCAACTGCCAGAGGGCCGCCTCGGCGTTCTGCTTCACCTGGTCCGGAGTGCTGGCGCCGGAGATCACGCTGGACACCACGTCCTGGCTCAGGAGCCAGGACATGGCCAGCTCCAGGAGGGTCCGGTTCCTCTCCTGAGCGAACGCGTTCAGCGTATTCAGGCGTTCGAAATTGGCCGGGGTCAGCAACCGAGCCGCGTGCCCGGGGCTGCTGGCCAGGCGCAATCCCTCGGGCAGGCTGCCCGGGTGGTACTTGCCGGTCAGGAAGCCCAGTGCGAGCGGAAAATACGGAATCAGCCCCAGCCCGAAGTGGCGTATGGCCGGCAACACCTCGTCTTGGATGCGGCGTTCGAGGAGGTTGTAGTGATGCTGGGCCGAAACCGGAGGAGTCAGGTGACCGGCGCGGGCGGTCCACTGCGCGTCGGCGATCTGCCAGGCGGCGAAGTTGCTGTGGCCGATGTAGCGGACCTTGCCCTGAGTGACCAGATCGTCAAGGGCGCGCAGCGTTTCTTCGATCGGGGTCTTGGGGTCTGGAAAGTGGATCTGCAACAGGTCGATGTAATCGGTTCCAAGCCGCCGCAGGCTGTCTTCCACGGCCTCCAGCAACCAGCGCCGGGAGGTGCCCGACCGCCCCGGCTCCGGCGAAATGGCAGCTCCCGCCTTGGTGGCCAGGACCACCCGCTGTCGTCGCCCCGCGAGCACCTGGCCGATCAGGCGCTCGGATTCTCCGCCGGTGTAGACGTCGGCGGTATCGATGAGCGTCACGCCCAGGTCCAGCGCCTGATCGATGACCAGTCGCGTCGCGGCGGCATCGATGCTGCCACCGAATCTGTTGGTGCCAAGGCCGAGGGCCGAGACCAGCAGTCCGCTTCCACCAAGCCGCCTGTACTCCATTGCTGAGGAACTCCTTACTTATCCGAGAGGCTGGGTTTGGGCAGGGACTGGTTCGGCGACGAGGGGGCCCGCCACCCCACGCGGTAGAAGGTGGATCTCAACCTGGGTCCTGGAATCGGGGCTCGCGCTTCTCATTGAACGCTCGGACCCCCTCGATCTGATCTGGATGTCCGATGGTGCGGCGGTAGGCCTCGAGCTCTGCGTCATAGGCGATCTCGGACGGCACAGCGCCGCCCAGGCGGATGGCCTGCTTGACCTGGCGGATGGCGAACGGAGAGTTCCGCCCGATCCGGCGCGCCACCTCGAGGGCCGCCGGGAGGAGTTCGTGGGCAGGATGGATCGAGGCCACCAGGCCCATCCGAAGGGCCTCGGCGGCATCGATCGGGTCTCCGCTGAGGAGCATGCGGAGGGCGCTGCCGACTGGAATTCGCCGGAGCAGGTTCTGGGTTCCGCCCGCGCCGGGGATGATTCCCCGCCGCACCTCGGGCTGCCCGAACAGGGCACTCTGGGCGGCCAGGATGAAGTCCGTCTGCATCGCCAATTCACACCCTCCGCCCAGGGCGACACCGTTGACGGCGCTGAAGATCGGGGCTCGAAGGCGGCGGATGCCGCGCATGGCGCGTTCGAGGACCTGGTGCTGGTCCAGCCACTGGGCGGCGTTCATCCGGCCCCGCTCGCGCAGGTCGGCCCCAGAGCAGAAGGCTCGATCCCCAGCCCCGGTCAGCACCGCACAGCGCAAATCAGATCGGGCCTCGAGCATCTCCAGGTGCTCGCCCAGCTCCCGCGCCATGTCGGTGTTGAGCGCGTTCAGCACCTGGGGCCGATTGAGCGTCAGCAAAGCGATGTGTCCGCCGTCGCGCCACTCCAGTTCGACCGAGCTCATCAGCTCAACCCTGGGCCCGGCATCGGATCAGGCGGCCAGCCGTCGCAGGTCCCCGAGAGCCTCACCGGCCCGCGCCGCGGTCTGTTCCGCGTGGTTGCCCTCGAGGTAGATGATCTCCTCGCTGAAGCCCCTCTCGAGGTCGGCCCCGACCAGCTCCAGTAGTTCCTGGCGCGAGCTCCCTGACCAGCGCAGCAGGTTGCATCGGCGAATGGTTGACTCGTCGCGGCCAATCGCGGCACAGGCCTGCATCAGCTTTTCTGAGGCCGCCACATAGTCCGTTCCGCGAGCCGGACCGGTCGGATTCCAGACGTCGGCGTGTCGGGCCACCACCTTCAGCATCAGGTCACCGCCGGCGCCGATCCAGATCGGCGGGTGGGGATGCTGCAACGGCTTTGGATTGGCAATGGCGTCGGTCAGGTGGTAGTACTTGCCCTCGAAGCTGGTTCGATGGTCGGTGAACAGGGATTTGATGACGCGGAGTGATTCGTCGAGCCGCCCGACCCGATTTTCGAGCCCCGTCATGCCCAGCATTTGGAATTCATTCTGGGCCCAGCCAGCGCCGATTCCGAATTCCAGCCGGCCCCCGGAGAGGTGGTCGACGGTGACCGCCAGCTTTGCCAGCTGGGCAGGGTGGCGGTAGGCGTTGCCGGTCACGTTGCAGCCGATCCGGACCCGCTGGGTCGCCACGGCCATGGCCGCCTGCAGCGCCCAGCCCTCGAAGACCGGATGATCGGGTCCCGAGGGTCCGATTGAAGCCAGGTGGTCAAAGTCCCAAACGTGATCGAAACCCGCCTCATCAGCCACCCGCCAGACACCCCGCAGTGCATTAATGGTGGTCGACTGGCCGGCCAGTTTGAGGCCAACCCGAAGCGGATATGTCACGCCGTTAAATGTATCGGTTGGGCAAACCGACCGGGTCGGGGCCGGCGGTGGCGCCTAGCTGGCGGGTCGCGACGGTTTCAGTGGCCACCTCCGGCTCGCGCCTCGCGCGAAATTGGTCTAAAACGCGATCCGCTCAACGGACGCTCGCGCCGGTGCTCGGCGCGGCGCGCACGACGCTCGACCAGGCTGTCAAATCGGCTCATGGCCGGGCTCGGTTCGCCGGTCTTGCGCTTCAGCAGATGCTCCTGGATGTCAAAGAGGTGGTCTTGCAGCTGTGCCGGCCGGGCCCTGGGCGAGGGCTGGGCCAGGGCCTGATTGCCGCTGGCCCGAGCCAGCAGTCCGATCTCCAGGGCCAGATCCGGGGAGGGTGCCAGCATGCCGGCCTCCACCTTGTCCTCCAGGCGAGCCATGAGCTGGTCGCTGCGGGCGATCAGCTGCCGAACTCGCCACCCATCTCTCTGCGAGGCGCGCTGCTGCTGGAGGGAGTCCCAGGCGACGTCGGCGCAAAGTTGCATGTTTCCGGTCGCCACCGCCGAGACCTGGCGGCGCGGTTTTGGGCCTTCCTGGGGAGCCTGATCTTGGGTGTGCGGAGTTGGCATCTGGGAGCGGTCGGTCGAGGCCGAAATTTCAATTGCCATGCCCTCAGGCTGCCGTCGCCAGATTGGAGCGAGGTTGAGGAATGGTCAGAGATTGGTCAAGAAAAGACCATCGCCGGGGCCGCTCGGCCCGGTCGCCGTGCCAACGCGCCCGGGATGCGGCCCCGAGGCGGCGGTCAGTAGGCTAGCAGAGATGGGTATGGGCGGCGTTCGCGCATCGCGCGGCGGAGGTGGTGGCAGGAGTCCCCGCCCGCCCTCGATCTGGACGCCGCAGCTGATTCGAGTTGTGGTCGGGCTCATGATTTCGCTCTTCGTCGCGGCCATGGACACCACCATCATCAGTACCGCGCTGCCCACCATCGCCCACGACCTGGGTAACTTTGCGCTCTATCCCTGGGTCTTCAGCGGCTATCTTCTGACCAGCACCACGACGGTGCCGCTCTGGGGCCGCGCCGCCGACCTGTATGGGCGAAAGCCGGTCCTGATGATCGGGTTGGCGGTCTTCGTCCTCGCCTCAATGCTCTGCGGGTTCAGCCCCAACATGCTGGCCCTGATCGCGTTTCGCACCCTGCAGGGCGTCGGGGCGGGCTGCATTCAGCCGCTCGTCTTCACCCTCGTCGGCGACATCCTGCCGACCGACCGAAGGGCCAAGATGCAGGGCCTTTTCAGCTCCATGTGGGCGCTGGCGGCGGTGAGCGGGCCGGCCCTGGGAGCCACGCTGGTTTCCACCATCGGCTGGCGCTGGATCTTCGACATCAACCTGCCGGTGGGACTGGTCGCCTGCTCACTGCTGCTGGGGTTCACGGAAAAGCGCCCCGAGTCGGCGCGTCAGGGTCGCTTGGATCCTCGCAGCGCCATTCTTCTGACGGCGGGGGTGGCCGCGCTGCTGGTGGGATTGGGAACCGGTAGTGCCAGCGCCAGCCCGATCTGGCCCCTGGCGGCGGCGGCCCTGGTCATCCTGGCTGGGTTCGTTCTCATCGAACTCAAGAGCCGCCACCCGACGGTGCCGCTGGACCTGTTGCGCCACCCGCTCATCGGCCCCGCGGTCCTGATCGTGTCCCTGGCGGGAACCATCCAGTTCGGCCTTCTGACCTACGTCCCCCTCTACGTCCAGGAGGTCTTGGGCGGCAGCCCCTTCGCCGCCGGCTGGGCGGTGACCACCATCTCCATCGGTTGGTCCAGCGCCTCGACCCTGGCCGGCTGGAACATGATGCGGATCGGATACCAGCGCCTGGTGGGGTTGTCTGGCTTCTTTCTCGTGGCGGGGACGCTCTTTGCCACCCTGGGCCGGCCCCAAATGGGGGTGGCCGCCGTCGCCGTCGCCTCGGGTCTGGTGGGGGTCGGTCTGGGCCTGCTCAGCGCTCCCCTTCTGATCGTGGTCCAGTCCAGCGTCAGTTGGGGTCGGAGAGGGGCGGCCACTGCGCTGAACCAGCTCGGCCGGACCATCGGGGGGGCCGTCGGCGTTTCACTGCTGGGCGTTCTGGTGCAGTCCCGGGTCGGCGCCAGCCGGGGAGCGGAGCGCGTAGCGGCCCTCGACTCCGGAATCCATCAGGCCTTCGGCGTGCTCACGGTGGTGGCGGTGGTGGCCTTGGTCGTCGCCCTCCTGATCCTGCTCCTGCGCCCCCACCAACTCGAAGTCAGCCCGGCCGAGGTCAGCACTCAGCCGGATTAGCCGGCGGGCGCGAGTCGGGCGGCCTCAGGCGGGCAGTTTTGAATCGAGTTCTTCCAGCTGCCGGCTCGGGGTGACCAGCTCGTGCTCGGCTCGGGCGGCCGAGATCCGGCGCACGATCCGCTGCACCTCGCTGGGCTGGTGGCCGAGCGCGGCCAGGACCTTTTCGGCCTGGATGGTGTGCTCGCTCAGGTGGCCGCCAAAGCGGTGCAGTCGAAAGCGCAGATCGACGATGTGGCCTGACCAGACCGTGGGTCGGTCCAGATCCGGCCCAGCCAGGGTGCGCAGGGCCCAGACGAGCTGGCGCTCGGAGTCGATCCTGTCGATCCAGTCGACCACGCCCCCCTCACTCTGGCCTTCCTCCAGCGCCTCCGGCTGCTCGAAGCGCACCGGGTCCGCCTCAGTGCGCGCCAATGCGTACTGCATGTGACCCCGGTAGCGTCGATCGGTGAGCAGGATATGTCCCAGAACCTGGCGCAGATTCCATTCCCCGGGCTCCGGGGAGCGGTCGAGGTCGTCGTCCCCGAGGCCCGCCAACAGTCCCCGCAGATCGCCCCATGCCCGCTGCGTCTGGCAGATCGAGCGGGCCGCCAACGTCATCTCCGCGGGCATCGCGCAGGCGGCCGCAAGTTCGCGCTCCAGGCACTGATAGAGGCGGTTGCGGAACTGGAGATCGCGGCCCTCGTTCTCGACCCAGGTCCACGGCTCCACCAGCGTGAGATCCGTAACCTGAGCCATCGCGATGAGGTGACGGGAAAATGTCGCTGTCATGGCGGCGAGCGTACACCAGCCGGCCGGGGCCGGTGCGTCGCTCGGCGAGGGTAGGGGGGAGGGCCCGGCCCTGGCCCGCTAGGGATTGGAGCGGGCGGCTTCGATCAGGGTCAGCGCGAAGAGCGCCATGGCGAGCCAGGCCAGAGCGCCGGCGGCCGCCAGCAAGAGCGGTTCAGGGGTGGCCGCACCGGCCGCCGCTAGGAGCGGCGCCAGGACCCGGAACCCGACCGCCCCGAGCAGCAGGTAGAGGGTCAGTCGCTGCCGTTCGGGGTGTAGCAGCCGGCCCCGATCGCGGGCCAGGATGGGGGCCAAAAGGGCCATCATGCCCGCAATCAGCACGGTCAGAAAGCCGAGCCCGGTGGCGTGCAGGCCGGCATCCAGAAGCGCATCATCGGAGCCTCCCCAGAGTCCGACCACCCCGCCCAGGCTGAACAGCCCGCCCGCCAGCACCGCCATCCGCCCCGCCCAGACCAGGTTTGGTCCGAGCCCCGCGGAGGCCGCGGCGAGGCGGTGCGCCCGACCCCGCAGCGCCCCCACCGTGGGTGCCAGAAAGAGCATCCCCAGCCCCAGCAGCAGGGCGCTGAGCGGGCCGGCGGCGGGTACCCCGAGGTGGAGCAGGAGACCGGCGTTGAAGGCCAGCAGAGGGATCAGCAAGAGCCGGGGACGCGGCTGCCCGCGGCCAAAGAGCACGCCCACCATCCGCGCCTCGATGGCCCAGGCGAAATTCGCGCCGACGCCCAGCAGGAGGGCCCACTCGAGGCGCGATTCCACCGCGACGGGGACCAATCCCGCGCTCCCACTGGAGGCCGCGATCTGAGCCCCGATGGCCCCCACCAGCACCCAGCCCAGGCTCCCCGCCAGCGCCGCCCACCACCAGCCGCCCCGGCTCTGGGCCCGCTTGAGGGCGGCGAGCAGGAGGGCGGCGACGGCGAGGTCGCCGAGGGCGGCCAGTCCGGACCCGGCCCGGCTCACCACGGTATGTCCACCCGCGATCCCGGCTAGGCGGAGGCCGAGGCCCCCGGCCAGGGCTGCCCACACCAGCGCCACCGCCCAGCCCGGGGGTGGGCGCTGGTGGGTCAGGCGTGGCACCAAGCGCAGCGACATCCCCGCCACCACCAGGCCGATCCAGCCCGCACTCTGGGTCAGGCCGTGAAATTGCAGCAGGCGCGCGGCTTCCCAGCTGGGCGGGCCGACGCGTGCGAATGAGAGCCAGACGCCGGCGCTCAACCCCAGGCCCAAGAAGGCGAACAGGGCGCTGGCCAGGAAGATCAGGTACGAGCGTTCGTCGGCCGGAACCTGTGACCGCTTGCCCGCCCCGGCGCGACCACCACCCTCGAGTGCGATACGCCAAGCCTATATGGGGCGATCCAGATTTCGCAGAAGGCGGGCCGGGGGGACTAGGATCGCGTTGCAGTGAGCCAGCCGCGACGGTCGATCCTCATCCTGAACGGGCCCAACCTGAACCTGCTCGGAGAGCGCCAGCCCGAGATCTACGGATCGAGGACGCTGGCGGATCTGGAGCAGGCGCTGCGCGGCCGCGCCCAGCAGTTGGGCTGCGAAGTCGAATTCGCCCAGAGCAATTCCGAATCCGACATCATCGAACTCATCCAGGCCAGCCGGGGCCGATACGACGCGGTGGTCTTCAATCCGGGCGCCTTTGCCCACTACAGCCTGGCCATCGCCGACGCCATCAGCGCGGCCAGCGTTCGGGTCTTCGAGGTTCACATCTCCAACATCCACGGACGCGAGGAATTCCGGCGCCACTCGGTCATTGCGCCCGTGGCCGTGGCCGTCATCGCCGGAGCGGGCCTGCTCGGGTACGAGCTGGCCCTGGAGGCGGCCGTGGGGATGGAGGCTTAGCGCGGCGGCGACCGACCGCATCCGGTGGCGGATTCCGCTGACGCTGGAGCGGTTGCCGAGCACACAGGGGAGCCCGGCCGGGCGTATCCACCTCGCCCTGAGCGGTTTCATGGGGGTGGGTAAGTCAAGCCTGGGGCGGGTCCTCGCGGTCGATCTGGGGCTCCAGTTCAAGGACATCGACGAACTCGTCGAGGCCCGTCTGGGCGCCTCCATCGCCCAGACCTTTGCGGCCGGCGAGGGCCAGCGCTTTCGCGACCTGGAGGCGCAGGTAGTGGGCGAGGTCCTGGCCGGCGAGCCGGCGGTGCTGTCGCTGGGAGGCGGCAGCACACTCCGTGACGAGGTCCGAGCCCAGCTTCTGGAACGCTCGCTGTTGGTCTTCCTCTACGTGCCCTGGACGGAACTGCGGGATTGGATCGGGGCGGAGCGAGGGGGCCGGCCCCTAATTGAGGGGTTGACCCTGGACCAGATCGGGGAGCTCTACTCGGCGCGCCTGCCGGTATATCGCCAGGCTCACCTGGAAGTTAGGGTGCCGCGCTCGGGGATCCAGGCCTCCAGGGACCTGGTGCTGGCGGCCCTCAAGGCGCTGCCTGAATCCCGGCCGGGACCAGCCCTGGGGGACGGCGAGCTGGCTTAAAGGGGCGGCCGGTACACCAACTGGTCTAGCCTTGCCGGGCGATGGGCACACTAATCCTGGGGGCGGGTCCGGCCGGACTGACCGCCGCCTACGAGCTCCACAAGCTGGGGCTCGATTCGACCGTGCTCGAGGCCGATCCCCGGTACGTGGGGGGGATAGCACGCACGATCGAGTATCACGGCTATCGCTTCGATATCGGCGGGCACCGTTTCTTCTCCAAGAACTCCGAGATCGAATCCCTCTGGACCGAGATCCTGGGCGCGGAGATGCTGACTCGCCGGCGGCTCTCGAGGATCTACTACCGGGGTCGCTACTTCGACTATCCGCTCCGCGCGATGAACGCCTTTTGGGGCCTTGGCCCGCTGGAAACGGCGCGCTGCATCCTGAGCTACGCGGTCGCCCGCGCCCGCCCTGTGCGCCCGGCCGCCAGCCTCGAGGATTGGGTCTCGAACCAGTTTGGCAAACGACTCTTCGGCATCTTCTTCAAGACCTACACCGAGAAGGTCTGGGGGATACCGACCAGTGAGCTGTCCGCCGACTGGGCGGCGCAGCGCATCAAGGGCCTCAGCCTGCCCCAGGTTCTGCGCGAGGCGCTGCTTCCAAAGCGGTTTCGAGGCGACGGAATCATCAAGACCCTGGTCGACCAGTTCCGATATCCCCGGCTGGGGCCAGGCCAGATGTGGGACAGCGTCACCGCGCTCCTGCGCGGCGCCGGTCACGAGGTCCTGCTGGACCGCTCGGTCACCTCGTTGCGCTGGCGGGCGGGCCGAATCGAGGAGGTGGTGAGCCAAGACTCGGGGGGCGGTGAGCACCGCCACCACGCCACCGAGGTGATCTCCTCGCTGCCCCTGCGGGACCTGGTCTCGATGCTCGACCCGGCCCCGCCCGAGGCAGTGCTGGCTGCGGCCCGGGCCCTCTCCTACCGCGACTTCCTGACCGTGGGCCTGATCACCGAAGGCGCCGATCTGTTTCCCGACAATTGGATCTACGTCCACGACCCCGACGTCAAGGTGGGTCGGCTGCAGAACTTTCGGAACTGGTCACCGGGGATGGTTACCGAGGCGGATCGGACTGGACTCGGGCTCGAGTATTTCTGCTTCGAGGGCGATGGCCTGTGGACGATGTCGGACGAGGCCCTGATCGCGCTCGGGGGCAGCGAACTTGAGGCCCTGGGTCTGTGCTCGAAGGCGGATGTGGTCGATGGTCTGGTCATCCGCCAGACCAAGGCCTATCCGGTCTACGACGACTCCTATCTGCAACGTGTCGCGGTGATTCGTGAATGGTTGACGGCCAATATCCCGAGCCTCCACCTGTGTGGACGCAACGGCATGCACAAGTACAACAACCAGGACCATTCGATGATGACCGCGCTGGTGGTGGCGCGCCGCATCGCCGGGGTGGGCGACCTCGATCCCTGGCGTGTCAACACCGACGCCGAGTACAACGAGGACTGGAGCGACGGTGAGCCCGATCCGACGGGGCGGCAGGTGCCTCTGCGGCGTCCCGGTTAACCGGCGCCGGGCACCAAGCCCAATCCGCATCGGGTTTCCGTCGATGGCCCCGAACCTTCGGGAAGGCATTCCAGGCCACCCCAAGAACGCCGATGAGGTCCAGAGCGGCCAAGACGACGGTCTTTGCGGTCATCATTTCCTCCACAGGTGGCAACGATTCTGTTTTGCGAAGATGAGGCGACGATCCGCAACTTGCTGGCGGCGGTGATGCGCGGCAGCCAGCACACCATCGCGATCACCGCCAACGCCGAGGTGGCGCTGCGCTCGGCGGCAGAGGCCTGGCCCGATCTCCTCGTCACCGACCAACAGCTGGACCGCACCGCAACCGGTGCCGACCTGGTCCAGAGCCTGCGCGAGATGGCGGCAGGACGAAGCGCGCCGCGCGTCATCTTCATGACCGGCGCGCTCTGCCGCGAGGATTTGGAGATCATCAACTCGGTCGACCCGACGCTCATCATCCGCAAGCCCTTCTCAATCCAGAACCTGCGTGAGGCGGTCGAACGAGCGCTCACTCCTGAGCCCAGCGGGTGGCTCGTCCCTCCTCCTTCCGGGCTCCGTCCGCAGGGGCCAGACGGCATAGCCCCAGTTCTGCCTCACTCCTAAGGCCGTACCGCCGAGGTCGGTGGTCGGCTGCCGCCCTTAAGGTCGCCTGAGGGCCAGGCGACCCCGCCCCAGGTCAAGCCCGAGGGTGTTCAGGGATCCGAAGGCGACCATCTTGCACCGGCCCTGCGCCTGCACGCCTGCGGATCGGATGACAAGGCCAAAGTGGGGCGGGAGCGGCGCCGCACTGCCCGCGAGCTGGGCTGAGGCCGGTGTTGCCGACCTAGCGCGGGGGAGTGATTAGGCGCGCCGCGCCGGGTAGGGCGACGGCGGCCAGCAGCGCTTTCACCGCATCCCCGAAAAGAAAGGGCAGGACGCCCTGGGCCACGGCCTGGGCCAACGACCACCCCAGGGTCAGCATCAACCCCGAAACGCCGAAGACGTAGACCGCCGCCGAGCAGACCGCCATGGTGGCAAAGGCACCCCAGGGGCTGCGGTAGAGTCCGGTCTCCGCCAGGCGCCCGGCCAGCAGCGCGGCCGGAACGAATCCGACCAGATAGCCGACGGTGGGGAGGTGAAGGGTACCGATTCCGCTCTGCCCCTGAGCAAACCAGGGCACGCCCAACAGGCCCACCGCGAGGTAGAGCAGGACCCCCAGCCCGCTGCGCTGGGAACCCAGCGCGAGGGCGCCCGCCAGCACCCCAAAAGTCTGGCCGGTGATCGGCACGGGCGTGAAGGGCAGGGGAATGGAGACCTGGGCGGTGAGCCCGATGAAGCAGGCATAGAGGGCCACGAGGATGGCGTCGTGGGCTCGCGTCAGCGGCCAGGCATCGGCCAGAACCAGGGGTCGGGAAGTGGTGGACTGCTGACTCATGGGGACTCCATTGATGCTGTCGGACGGCAACAGGCTTGCTGGGCGACGCCAGCGAGACGACTCGCGGCAGAATCATAACTGGGTTGCGTGACCATCACCCGGAGCTCAAGTCGGACTGGCTGCTGCGCGGAGACGCGGACCTAGCCCTGGCTGCCGTCGTCACCAGCGCCCACGCGCGGGTGGTGGTGGCCAGCGATTTTGATGGCACCCTGGCCGAGATCGTCGCTCGGCCTGACCTGGCGCAGCCGGCGCCGGGCGCCTTGGCGGTGTTGGGCCGATTGGTGGAGTCGGCCGCCCGGGTCTTGGTCATCAGCGGGCGTGAGGAATCCGACCTGGCCCGCCTGCTGCCCCTGGCCGGGCTCGGCCTGCACGGCGATTTCGGGCTCCAGCAACCCACTCCGGCCGAACTTGCGGCGCTGGCCGATTGCGAGCGCCGCCTGCGGGAGGAGTTCGGCTCCGATTCGAGGGTCATGGTGGAGTCCAAGCGGGCTGCCTTGAGCCTCCACTTTCGCTCCCATCCAGCGATGGCTTCAGAGCTTTTGCGGCGCGCCGTGAGCCTGGCCGCAGAGCACGGTCTGCTGGCCACGCCGGGCCGGGCCGTGGTGGAGATCCGGCCCCGGCGGGCGAGCAAGGCGACCGCTCTGGACCGTCTCCTCCAGGGGCTGGGGCCGGATGCGGTGGTCTACGCGGGCGACGACGAGGCGGACCGCGAAGTATTCGGGCTGCTGGCACTGAGTTCCACTCCCAGCCTGGCCATCGGGGTGGATTCGAGCGAGGTTGACCCCGGCGTCTTCCGAGAGTGCGACCTGCTTGTCGACGGCCCGCGCGGCGTGATCGAGCTCTTCAGGCGCCTGGCGGAACGCCTGGACCGATCAGGTCGTGCAGATCCTGCAGTTGGAGCCTGACCCAGCGCGCGATGTCCCTCTCGACCACCACCTGGCGCAGCACCGCCGCCCTTCGGGCGCGCTCGGGGGCGGCCATGGTGAGGGCCAGGCGGAGCGCGGAGGCGGTCATCTCGACGTCGAAGGGATTGACGCTGACCGCCGCCTCGCCGAGTTCCTCGTGGGCTCCCGTGCTCTCGGAGAGAACGATCACTCCATCGCGCTGATTGACCACCGCCCCTTCCTTGGCGACCAGGTTCATTCCGTCCAGTATCGAATTGACCAGGAGCACGTCGTAGCTGCGGAAGGCGGCCATGGCGCGGCGCTGGTTTTCGCCCATCTCGAGCCGAATTGGTCGCCACCCATCACGGCCGAACCGGTGGTTGATGCGCTCCACGGTGGCCTGCACGGCCTGACCATAGGCGCGGTAGGCGGCCACATCCTGGCGCGACGGTTGCAGGAAGGCGAAGAACCCGACCCGTCCCCGAAGGGGAGGATTTTGGAGCAGGAGGCGCTCGTAGGCGAGGAAGCCGCGGATGATGTTCTTGGCCGGGTCCAAGCGGTCGACACGCACGATCAATTGCTCGGCCCGGCCGCCCCGGATGTCCGACTCCATCTGGCGTACCTCACCCGACCGGGAGAGGCGTTCGAGGTTGTCGGTGTCGACCGAGATGGGGTAGGCGCGAGCCCAGGCTAGCCGGCCCCGGCTCAAAACCACCTGGTCACGATGGTCGACGCGCAGCCCTCGCAGCTCCTCGCAGGTGGCCAGGAAGTTGGCCACGTCGTGTGAGGTCTGGAAGCCGACGATGTCATTGCTGACCAGGCCGTCGATGATGGCATTCCGGAACTGGGCGGGAAGGACCCTCCAGTAGTGTGGTTCGGGCCACGGTATGTGGACGAACTGTTGCAGCACGGCGTGGGGAACCCCGGCGCGGATTCTGGCCGGCGCCAGGTAGAGCTGGTAGTCCTGAACCAGGATCAGCGGGCGTCGGGGATTCGACGCGGTGATACGGACCACCTCGTCGGCGAGATCCTGATTGACCTTGGCGTAGCCGTTGCTCCAGGCGCGGTGGGTCCGGCCATCCACAACCGGCTCATAGCTCAGATCCCACAGGTAGTGCTGCAGAAACCAGAGCAGGGGGTTGCAGATGACCGAATAATGCTGCTCGTAGGCCGAGCGCCCCGAATCAACGAAGTGGATGCGCATCGGTGGGGCCCCGTCGCGCTCCTGCACCAGGGTCTGGCGGGCATTCGCGAGGTTGCGCTCGGTGGGGGTGCGAGCGGCCGCCACCCAGTCGGCGCCGGTCGCCTCGGCCACCGTCAAGAGGGCGGTGACAAGCCCTCCCGAACCACGGCGAAAGCCTCCCGTGGCCAGGGGCTCGACGGGCGCCCGGTTGCTGAGAATGATCGGTGACCACCATCCCAGCAACCGTCCCGCGCTGCTCCGGATCGAGGACCAGGTGGCGCTCGGGCGCGAGGCCGAACTCAAAGCGGTGCGCTTGCGGCCGGTTCCGCGGGTGCATCGCCCGGAGTTGCCGCCGCCCGACTCTCCTCAACGCCCTCCCTGAGAAATCGCTGGTAGAGCCGATAGGCGTCCTGCTTGCGCTGATCGACGATCTTGGTGTAGCCCGCCAGGGTGTTCAGGTTGGCGTGCCCGAGCACCTCCTGGACCAGCCGCACGTCGCCCCCGGTGACCTCAAGGAGGTTGGTGGCCGCGGTGTGCCGGGCCACGTGGGGCGACCGAAACGACCACGCCCCAAGCGATTTGCGCAGGCGATTGACGACGTGCCGCGCGCCACCGGGCGTGAGCCGGCGCATCGACGAGGTGGCCCGGGCGCGGTCGTAGTTGATGAAGAGCGCGAGGCAGGTGTCCTCGCGCGCCTGAAGGTAGTCATCGACCGCCGCCTTGGCGTCGTCGGTCAGGTAGACGGCGCGCTGCTTGTCGCCTTTGCCGGTCACGATCAGGCGGTTGCCCTGGCGCTGAACGCTGGAGCGATCGAGCGCCAGGGCCTCGGAGATGCGGCACCCGGTGGAGATGAGAAAGTTGACCAGCGCGCGATCCCGCTTTTCGGCTTCGGTTTCCGATGGCAGCCGGGCCAGCAACCGGGCCAGCTCCTCCGGTGGTATCGGTTTGGGCAGGCGTTGAGGCAGGCGGGGGAGCGTGATTCCGTTGGAGAGGTCCACCGGCATCAGGCCCTCGCGCGCCAGCCACCGCAACCAGGAGCGAATGGCGGTCAGGGCTCGGGCCCGGGAGGCGGGACCCTGGAGGCGCTCGGCCAGGTGCCTCTGATAGGCGCGGACGTCGTCGTGACCAAAGTCGTCCATATTCAGGCTGTGACCGCGCTCAACCAAAAACCCGAGCAGGCGCCGCAGCTCGCCTGCGTAGGCACGAACCGTGTTGGGGCTGCGATTGGCCTCGAGTTGGAGCCAGCTCAGGTATTCGTCGCGCGCAAACTGGAAGGTGATGGCCAGGGCGTGTCCTCCGGGCGATCTGCCCTGGCGATCATAATCCAGCGCCCTGCCAAACCAGCGCGCCGGTCGGGCGGAATCAAGGCGCCTTCGGCCCCGAGCGCGCCCTGGAGGCTCCCTCCACCCGAGTCACCTGCAAGCCGCTGCCGGGTTCGGCCTCAATGGTCGTCAAGGCCGGGGCCCGGTGATCGATCTGGATACGGATCGGGGCGGGGGGGCGCGACTTGGGCACCCTGATGCTGAGCAGGCCATGCTCCACCACCGCCTCCGCTGCCTCCAGGTGGCAGCCGGCCGGGAGCGCTATTTGGCGACGGTACTCGAGCGGGAACATCTCCTGGTGCAGGTACTCCCGCTCCGCCACCAAGGCCTGGGCGCGAATGTCCAGAACCCCGTCGGCCCCGCGCAGCTCGACATCCTCGGGGGCCACGCCCGGCAGGCTGGCCTCGATAACTACCTCGCGCCCGCCCTCCCAGACGTTGACCGGCAGCGATCGTCGATGGCCGCTGCCAGGCTGCTCGTCGGAGGCGACTTGCTGCCAGCGCTGGGGCAGAGGCCCCGAACCGGAATCGACCAATCGCCAGCCCATCATGCGTCTGATTCTATGGCCACCAGGGGGGACCTAACCGAATCCGCCCCGCGCCCAGCTGGGGCCGGCCAGTGGTGGTCTCAGGCGACCGCCCGACCGAAGGAGCGCGCCGCCCAGGCGACGGCCAGGCCCGCCAGCACGGCCATGATCACCACCCCCTTGACGACGCTGGGATCGGTCAACTGCTGATTGAACACCGCCCGGGCCGCATCCACCGCGTAGGCGAGCGGGTTGGCCTTGGCGATGTCCCGCAGCCACAGCGGCGCCAGGGCCAGGGGGAGGAGGACTCCGGAGAGGAGAAGGATGGGCAGGGCGGCGGTGAAGATGAGCGGGGCGAAGGAGTCCTCGCTCTTCAGCCAGAGGGCCAGGGCATAGGAGACAGAGGCCGTGAACAGCCCAATCAACGCCACCAGGGCGAGCACGATCACCACTCCGGGCGGGGAGATGGCAAGTCCGAAGGGAAGGGCGCAAACGATCAGCAGCAGAGCCTGGACGACGAGCATCAGGATGTCGCGACCGGCTCGCCCCAAGAGCAGTGCCAGCCGGCTGACCGGGGTCACCCGCATCCGCTCGATCACGCCCTGCCGGAGTTCGGCGATGAGACCAAAACCCACCCCGGCGGCGCTGAACAAACCGAGCTGGACGAGCAGCCCCGGCACGAACACGTTGTAGGCGCCGCCACGAGGAAAGCCGGGGATCTGGGCGACCGACTTGAGGAGTGGCGCGAAGAGCAGCAGGTAGAGGAGCGGCTGCACCACCCCGATCACCACCCAGACCGGATTGTGGAGGAGCATGTCCAGGTATCGCCCGAATATCAACCAGCAATCGCGCAGCGTTTTCATCCTCGCCCCTCCTACTCCGCCACTTCGCGCAGCGGTCGACCGGTCTGGCGCAAGAAAACGTCATCCAGGGTGGGGCGGCTGAGGGAGATCGCCTCGAGATTGATCGAGGCTGAATCCAGCAGTCGTAGGATGGCCGGCATCGCGGTCTCGCCGCGCTCAACGTAGATGCGCAGTTGTCCGTGTTCAATTCCCGCCTCGCGCACGAATGGCTGCGGGCGAAGCAGCTCGAGCACCGGCTCTTGGTCCCCGCTCACGTTCATCGTGACGACGTCACCGGCGACCTGCCGCTTCAACTCGTCGGGGCTGCCCTCGGCCACTATCCGACCCTGGTCAATGATGGCCAGGCGATCGCACAGAGCGTCCGCCTCTTCCAGGTAGTGGGTGGTCAGAAAGACCGAGGTTCCGCCCGCGCGCAGCGCCCGCACCTCGTCCCAGAGGTGAGCCCGGCTCTGCGGATCGAGGCCCGTGGTGGGCTCGTCGAGATAGAGCAGGGTGGGTCCATGCATGAGGCCGATGGCGATATCCAGCCTTCTCTTCTGACCTCCCGAGTAGGTGCTCACCCTTCGATCTGCGCAGGCCTCGAGCTCCATGGTGTGAATCAGTTCCTCGGCGCGCTCGGCCGCGCGGGCCTTGCTGAGGCCGTAAAGGCGGCCCTGCAGGATGAGCTCGGAACGGCCCCGCACCTGGGGATCGGCGCCGCCCAGTTGGCCCACGTATCCGATCTGCTGGCGGACCCGGGCGGGCTCGCGCCGGAGGTCGAATCCTGCCACCCGAGCCTCACCCGAGGTGGGCGCCAACAGCGTGCTGAGCATCCTCAGGGTGGTCGTCTTGCCGGCGCCGTTGGGACCCAGAAATCCGAAGATCTGTCCGCCCGGAACCTTGAGATCCACGCCGGCCACCGCTTCGACTTCCGCCCCCCGGGTCTTGAAGACGCGACGCAGGGCAAAGGTCTCAATGACCAGCTCATCTCGGGCCGCGGCCGGGGCGGCGGCGATCGCGGACATCACGCGATTATGCATCCGCACCCGAGGGCCGCTCGGGCTCGTTCGACAACCGGCTGCTGGACCCGGTGCCGGTCTGGCACCGGCGCTCGATCAGCTCTCGATCGTGCGCATAGCTGAGGAGTTCGATCGCCTCGGGGACCGCCAGCCAGAGCATCTGATCGACCTCGGCGTTGGCAACGAACGCTCCCCCGCCCGTGCTCATCTCCCAGTACCGGACCACTTTCGGTTGGCCGTTCTGATCCCGGTAGCGCGTCGATCCGGCCGCAAACTCGATCTCGCACACCAGTCCGGTCTCCTCACGCACCTCCCGCACCGCAGTGTCTTCGGCCGCCTCCTGGGGGCTGGCCAGTTTGCCCTTGGGTAGGCTCCAGTCGCCGTAGGCCAGCCGGTGCACCAGGAGCAACTCTTGTCGCCCGTCCTGCCAGCGTAGGACGATGCCGCCCGCCGCCCGGATCAGCCCGGAGTCATCCCAGCCGTCTCCCTCAAAGACACTGCTCATGGCGACCATTGTCGCGGCATCGGAGTCCAGGGCGGCCGCCCCCACGCACCGCCTCACGGACGCGTCCACTCGCGGCATACGGGCTGTACGATCAGGCCATGGCAGAGCACGCGGAGTTGGTTCACGTCAGCCGGTACCACCCCGACTCACAACACCGGGATCGCTTTCTCGAGGTCGCCAAGTCGGTCAGCGCCGAGTCGAGATCCACCGTCGGCTGCTTTGGTGCGCAGGTCTGCACCAGCTCGCTCGACGACGCCGTGGTGGTGATTTCGCGCTGGGACCGCCCGGCTTCGCTCACGCGCTGGTTGGAGGACGCCCGGGTGGGTTCCCTGGCCGGCGAGATGAGCACGCTGGGTGGAGAGATGGAGAGCGAGGAGTTGCGTTCACTCTGAGCGTCGCCGGTTAGGACTTCGGTTCCCAATGGCCGGCTGCGATCGACGCCTCGGCGGCGGCGCCGGTTGGGGTCTCTGAGGGGATGCGGGTCAGGAGGCACCGGGGTACACACGGCGCTGATTGAGGCGGGCGTCGCGGCAGGAATCGATCAGTTCGAGCAGGACCCGGTCCGCCTCGCCGACGTCGCGGTCGCGCACGCTGAGGGCCAGGTTTCGGCCCGCGGTGTCGAGTGCGATGGTGGCCAATCGCAGGCGGCGCTGGATCGGACCCTGCACCAGCCGCAGGCTCTGAACCTTGCCCAGGGGCACCCAGGAGGTGACCCGGGCCAGACGTCCGGTGGTGGTGACGACGACAGTGGCGCTGCGACCCCAGGCGAGATTGTGGTACCGCAGAGGGCTCTTGAATCGAACCCGGAGCGGTGCCGGGATGAGCTCGATCGGCGCGTCGGGCAGAATCCGGCGCAGCAGGCGGTCGGCGTCCTCGCGGCTACCCACCGGCAGCACGGAGCGGAGTTGTTTGGCCTCGGCGCGGTTCTCGCCCCCCTTGCGCTGGCTCCCGGCCAGATCGACCTGGAGTTTGCACCAGCCGAACGGCCGCCACAGCAGCGGTTGTACCATCCGCACCGCCTGGATGCGGCCGTGGGGAATGGTTTCGGCGGTGGTGTCCAATAGTCCGGAGTGGAGCTGGAACCCGTCCCGGCTCTCCATCACGGTGAGACGGAAGGACCCATTCAGTCGGTGCCAGACCGCGCTCAGCAGGCCCAGCGTGAAGGCGCCGCTGGATCCGATGATGCTGATCGCCGCACCCGGCGCGATGAAGGCGGTCACGACCAGGGCCACGATCAGGAGGGCGATAACGATCATCAACCAGCTGACGGCGATGGAGGCGATCAACTGCCCTACCCCGATCCTGACCAGCAGCCCCTGGTTCGACGGCGGTTGGGCGCGGGACTGGTTGCTGGGATGGTTCAGAGAGAGCGCCAAGAGCTGGACCCTTGTGACTTCGGCGTGCTTGGCGGTCAGATACGCCAGTCGACCCGAGCTCTCGCTGGCGCCGCCCGTGCGCAGGCGAAGCTCCGACAGGCCGAAGATTCGGGCCAACACTGGACGGACGATGTCGATGGCCTGAACCTGACTGAGCGGGATGCGCAACGAGCTCCTCCTGATGAGGCCGGTCTCGATGCGCAGATCTCCACCTTCGACGCACCATCGGGTGACCAGCCACGAGACCAGACCCCAGATGGCGATCAGGCCGCCAAAAACCAGTCGGCCCTCGATCTCACCGCTTCCGTGGTCGCTCTTAAAGAGGCTGCCGGCGAATATGGCGATCACACCCAGCAGCACGGCGCCAGCGCGAACCAGCGGCGAGAGAGGATGGATGCGCTGCCAGCCGGACGCCTCCAGCGCGGTCACCAGCTCCTCCGGCGAACTATTCAACGGCGACCAGCGAGTCGATCACAGACCGGCGGCCTTGGCTTCACCCAACTCCGCCAGGTGGTCTCGAAGTCGCGCCGCCTCGTCGCTGCCCAAGCCGGGAATGCGGGCGTCGCTGGCCGCCGCGGCGGTGTGCAGGCGCACCGTCGCCAGGCCAAATGAGCGCTCGAAAGGGCCCGCGACGACGTCGATGAATTGCATTCGACCGAAGGGAACCACCGACAGGCGCGTGATCAAGACGCCTCGCTGCACCAAAAGGTCGTCCTCCCTCTCGCAGTATCCCCAGGCCCGCACCCGCCGCTGGGCGAAACGATTTGCGACCAACCCGGCTCCGATCACGACCACGGCGAGAGCGGCGGTGGCTGGCAGCCAAACGATCGCCCGATTGCGGCCGGCCAACCCGCCAGCGGCAACCACCAACAGCAGAACCAGCGCCGTCACCACGGTGACCTCAAGGCGGCGGAGGGTGGCGAGCCGAGGAGATGGGTACCGCCACTCACCAGCTGGGCGCATGACGGCGTTCAGCGGGCGAGTCATGCCGGTTGCAGTCTATATCGGGCCGTGCGGATCCCCGGTCATCGATGGGCAGGCGGACAGGAGACACCGCTGGGCCAGATTGATCCTCACCCCGTCCCCGCTGCTTCAACCTCGGCCGCGGGAACCCTTCGTCAGCCCTTGGTCGCGATGGCCGCCGTCGGAGGTGGTGCCTCGGCGCCGCAGTTGACGCTAGATGGTCGAGTCCATCAGCTGGCTGCCGGGGGCCGCAGAGGAGGCCGTTCAAATTCCACCGTCTCCCAGAAAAGCCCAACCCGGTCCTTGAGCACCTGGAGCCCATGTCGCCCGGCGGTCCGTCGGATCGCCTCGGGCCGATGGAGGAAGACCTGGAATTCGCGCCTGGTAGCCCTGAGCAAGACGTTTCCAGCTCCCAGCATGAGACGGGTCCACCACCTCCAGTTGGGAAAGCTCATCACCAAACGCGCTCCCGTCCGATCGGCCGCAGCGCCGGCCAGTTTGGGCATGTCCGGGTAGCAACAGATGACCCGGTTCATGATCACGATGTCGGCTGAGTCAACCTCATCACTGGCTTCAACGAAGTCAACTACCCTGCGCTCCACACGGTCCGCAAGGCCTCGCTCCCGAAGGAGATCGGCAGCAGCCTGCTCATAGGTGGGGGTCAGCTCGATGCTGACCGCCCGGCTGGCTCCGGCACGCAGCAGTTCGACCTGAATGGCTCCGATTCCGCCGCCGATCTCCAGCACCGTTTTGCCCGCGACACCCCCTTCTAAAAGGAGACCCACGATCCTTTGAGAGACGGCGTCGAGGCCCTTGGCGCGATAACGTTTGGCTGCCGCCAGCGCCCCCTTCTCGTTGAAAAGCCGCCGATAGCCGCGCGGCGTACAGCAGCCACCCATGGACCCATTCTCAACCATGGACGCCCGGTCGACGAATGATACTGCGCTGTATTATTCGGGTGTGTATAGTCCGCGGGTGGATAACCCATTCCACTACGGCTCGGCCGTCACCGGAGAGCGCTTCACCGATCGGGACCGGGAACTGGAGGTCTTGGTCACCTGCATGACACACGGTCAAAATGCGGTGCTCCTGTCGCCGCGGCGCTACGGCAAGACCTCACTTCTAAAGCGCGCGGCGGTGGTGGCCGCTGAGGCCGGCGCGCGTGTCGCCATGGCCAATCTCGTGCAGTGCTCGAGCCGACGTGAAGTGGCCGAAGAACTTGCCACGGCCATTGCTCGAAGCCTCACCAGCAGGCTTGGTGCAAAACTCGAAGAGCTTCGGAATCTGTTGACTGACCTCAGCCCCTCCTTCAGGGTCGAGGCTCATGGCGTGAAGGTTGCGTTGGCGCCAGGAACGCCGGAGTCGGACTGGACCGATGAGATCAAGTCCGCCCTCCGCTCTCTGAATCGGGCTCGAAGCAAGAAGGAGCCGGTTGCACTGGTGATCGACGAGTTTCAGCGGACGGCCGAGATCAACCAGGGGTTGCCCGGCATCTTCAAGGCCATGGTCGACGAACTGGAGCAGGTCAGCCTGGTCTTCGCCGGCAGCCGCCGCCATCTTATGGAGGAGCTGTCGAACAGCCCCGGCGCTCCGCTGCTCGGTATCGGCCAGCGCATCAACCTCCTGCCCATCGCGCCCGAGGACATGATTCCGTTCCTCATGGAGCGGGTTTCGTACGGCGGCAAGACGATTTCGCACGATGTCGCCGCCGCCATCTACGTACGGGCCAACGGAGTTCCCAACCACGTGCAGCAGCTGGCCTTTTGGGCCTACGCCGAGGCCCACAATGAGCTCGATCTGGCCACTGTGGATCGTGCCTTGGCGATGGTCCTCGGTCTCTCCGTCGTCGATTTCACGGAGTCGATCGAGAAGATATCGCCTGTCCAGCAGCGGCTACTCCGCTCATTGGCAGAGAAGCCGGCCAAGCATCTCTTCTCCAAACGTTTCGTCGACATCGCGGGGGTATCGAACCCCAGCGGGGTGCGGAGGGCCCTTGACCGCCTTGAGGATCTCGAGATGATCGAATTGGTGCCCGACGGTTGGCGGGTGGCCAACCCCTTCCTCGCCCGGTGGCTGCAGGCGGGATCTGATGCGGAGGCCACTGAACGCGATACGTCCGAGTAGTGACAGGCCAACCGCGGCGGCGTGCGCGCGCGCATCTCGGCCGATGGCGCGTGCCGGTCCTTCTCGCTGGAGGCCAGGCCGAGCGACTCGACGCCTGCGTCCGCAGCGAGGACGTTTAGGAGGTGGTCCACCGTTCACCGACCAGATAAAGCGGCAGCACCCTGGAACCGCTGGCGTTTGCATTGCCCCTCGCCTCGGTCGACGCCTCTCCCGCTCCGTGCGCCGCCTCGCCCAGGTCCCCGAGGACCTCGATCAAGCCAAGGCCTTCTTCCGCTCCCCGGCCGAGCCCTTTTGACACGGGCACCCTGCCGAAGAGGTCAAAGTGTGCTTGGCCGAGGCGTGCGAGATGATCACCACCGGTACTGCGACCACAAGCCCCTGACGGCCGCCCTCGTTGCTCACACCCCGGTCCAGGGTCATCATTCGATGCCGCCTTCGGTCTATCGTGCCCACCCAAAAGTTCGCATTCCGTCCAGGGTGGTGCGCCTGGCAGGAATTGAACCTGCTACCTCTTGCTCCGCAGGCAAGCGCTCTATCCGGTGAGCTACAGGCGCGAGAAGTTGATCTCAGTTACATCGCATGCCTTCCTAGAGCCGATGGTCTAGCGGGCTTGCCTCGCGCACTGATACCGCGCGATACGCAAGGTTACAGCACCGGCGTTCAAGCGCCGGTGGAGTCCTATCCGGCGTCAGCGATCGACTCGAACAACACTCGCCGGAGCCATCGCCGCCACCTCGATTCTGCCCTCGGTCACGTCGAGGACTGGAGCGATCCCGGTCTTGCCGCCTATCACGCGCAGGTGTTTGACGGCCGCCTCTCGCCCGCGAGCCAGGCGCAGGTGCTTGCGGCCGTACGCTCCTTCCCAACGTGGTCTCGGACGATGGGCGGTCATGATCGCCCCGCCGAGGTCATCGCTTCGGCGCTCAGCGCGTCCAGAACAAACGTCCCCCCCACGAACTGACGCGGCGGAACTCGCGTTGCGCCTGGCTTGAGGCCGGTTCATCCGCTCTGGGCCGGGTCGTGGCCCTTCGGCCGGTAGTAATCGCGCCAGACCAGGCGGTGGATCGGGACCCAGCGTGGGATGTCGCGCAGAACCGGGATGAATGGCACCAGGGCCAGGGCGGCGGTGAGGACGGTCATCAGGATGATGACCATCAGGTCGGCGTTGCTCGAGTTGATGCCCAAAACGCCGCTCACGCTGGTGAATGGAGGAATCTGGTACCACATCGTGTACAGCCAGAGCCAGGTCTGACCCGGGTAGCTGCCGGTCTCATTCATCATCCCCCACAGGCTTCCGGTCAGGTGCGACTTGTCGGCCAAGCCGGCCAGGTAGCCGCCGTCGCCCATGAAGAGCAGGGGCTGCGTGTAGTCGGTCTGGTAGAAGCGCCCGGGGCTCACGAGCAGGCCGTCAAGACCGCCGTCCTGGGCGATTCCGAGAAGACTCGACATCATCTGCGGCAGTGGACCGTAGTCGCCCGGAGCCACTCTTACCGCTGCGCCCTGCACCGTGGCCTTGGTGAGCGCCTTGGTGTACGTATCCAGCCACTTGCCCTGCTGTCCCACACTCGCCCCCAGCCAGGCGCTCAACGCCGCCCGCAGAGGTCGGTTGCTGAAGCTGGCCCGCTGCAGCGGCTGGATCACGAATGCATTCGCCGAATTGACCGGGATTCGAACTCCAAACCACCTCTGGGGCGCGATCGGCCCCCAGCTCTGCCCGGCGCCCACCGAGTTGTAGGGCGGGCCATAGGCGGCGCTGATGGTCGAGCCGGCAAGCTCGCCGCTGGCGGTGGTGACGAAGTCGACCTGGTCCTGATGCGACCAGGTCGCAATGGTCGCTGGTGCCACGTCGGGTGAGGACAGGGCCCCGGCGACGATGAGCGCCAGGATGCCGACGCCCGCGAGCGCTACCACCAGTTCCTTGACCAGGTCGTATGGCGCCATGCGTACGCCGCGGTAGTAATCCTCCTGGGTCCTGCCCATAGATCTCACGACCGCGGGCCGCCCTCGGGATCGATGGGTAGGACAACGCCGCGCGCACGCACCAGGACCAGGTGCGCCACGACCAGGAAGGTGATCCCGATGGGCAGCAGCATCACGTGCAGGCCATACATCTGGCCAAAGTTCAGAACGTTGAAGAAAGACCCGATCCCGGCCGAGTTCATGGCGTCCTTGGCGTTGATGGCGATGAACTGCGACGCGAAGTCCTGCTGTGATAGGTAGCCGGTGAAAGCGGTCAGGACGCTGATCCCGAAGATGACCACCCCGATCATCCAGGTCGCCGCGCGCCCGTCTCGCCACCCGGCCATGAAGTACTGGCCCCAAAGGTGCAGGACCATGGCGATGAAGAATAGCTGCACCGACCAGAAGTGAAGGCTGTTGAAGAACCGCCCCGTGCCGGAGTCGTGCCACCACTGGGGTCCGAAAAAGGAGAGCACAACTCCACTGCCGATGACCCAAACCAGGGCGGCGATGGTGATGACGCCGAAAACGTAGACCCAGGAGCCCACGTAGTAGGGCTGGCGATCGGGCAGTAGGTGATCCAGGGGCAGGTTGCGTTCCATCGCCGCCCGGATGCGCAGGGTCCAGCTCCCCTGCCGTCTCTCGACTCTGTCCTCGCTGCTATTCGTGGTTGACATCGTCGGTCTCGTCACCGTGCGGGAACGGGGCCACCAGCGCCAGGGCAAACAAGGCTATCATGCCGCCCAAAACGCATAGGTTCGGCAGCGAGATGAGGATGAATCCCCAGTGAAGGTACGTCGCTGGTGCATCCATGCAGACCTCCTGGCGAGTGCCGAGTTTAACCCGGCCATAAGCCGGGCAGATAGGGCCTGATGGCCCGCTCCCGATCTCCACAATAGCCGGTTAGGCAAGGAGAAGGAAACTGAAGAGTCGTTCCCCTGGCGGCTGGGTGCTCACCAATAGCACGATGTCCGGGAACAAGGCCAAGCCAGCGCTGATATTGGATTCCGCGCCCGAGCGAAGGCTGATCCGCAGCTCGTCGATTCCGTCTGCAACCCTGCCGCTGTCGCGGTCATACACGGCGCGGCCGGGTGGGTTTCTCCCGTCGAACCAGAGACGAGCAAGACGAGCCAATCGATAGTATTCAGAGCGGCCCGTCGCGGCGGCGAGCCGGTCCATTCCGAACACGGCCGATTGGACGCCGTACGGCTGCACGAGGGGCGCGCGAAAGCCCGAGTCGATCAGCTCAGCGAACACTCTGTCGGCGCTGCGTTCTGCCACTTTGACCAAGTCTTCGCGTTCGAGGACGGTGCCAGCGTCCGCCAGAACGCCCTCCTGGATATGGCCCCACAGGTGAGGCGCGCCGCGCTCGTCGGCTGAGTTCATCAACACGCCTCCCAACTCGCACTGCGCGACCTCGTCGCTCCAGGCACCAAGTCGCCTACGGCGGTCCCGCGTTGGCTCCTCCATGATCAGTTGCATCAGAGCTGTCATTTGAAGGCTGCGGACGTCGGAGGGCGCCTCGGATTCGAACGCGACTTCCAGCCCAAGGTCGAGCGCCACCCGGGCGCGCTTGTCGCCAAAGACCACCCAGGCCTTCGCCATCGCGTTCAGCGCGCGGGCTTGCCAGAAGTTCACGCCCGGCGCCGAGGTCCTGCCGTCGCCGTTGCGACGCCCCGTCCAGTCGTAGATAAAGTTGGTCCATAGGCCTCCCCCGTCATGCATCCAGAGCAGGAACTCCAGCAAACCTGCAGCCCAGGCTCGAACCCGCGTATCCCGGGTGATCACAAACAGATCGCAGAGGAGTCCGAACGCCCGCGCCGCATCATCGACGCATGCCACCCCCTCGACGCCGGCCTCCGCGGCCGGCACCACCAAGTTGTTGGCGTCCGAATAGATGGCGATGGCAAGCGCGCCGGGTCCCGCGCGGGGCAACGCCCGGGTCAGCCGGGCCAGTTGCCTTAGCAAGGTTCCATCTGGGCGATGATCTCTCGAACTGAGAAGTCGGCGGCGGCTAGGCAACTGTCGGCAGCGCCGTAGTAGAGGCGAATCCGGTCGCCGTCCCCGTCGAGCAGTACGTGGCCGCAAGAGAAGACGGTGTCATTGAACAGCCCAGAAAGCTCATACGGCTCTGTTGGCGACAGGATCGGCTTTGGCGAGCGCGCGATTACCCGGCTCGGGTTGGCGCCGTCGAGGAGTAGTCCGCCCATTGCGTAGCGCATATTGCGATCGACGCCGTGATAGACCTCGAGCCATCCCTCGGCGACCCTGAACGGTACCGTGCTGGCACCGGTACGCACCTCGTCCCAGCAGTCCCAGCGGGGAAGCGCAAGCGGCTCATGGGCGCCCCAGTGGATCAGGTCATCCGAGTAGGCGATCCAGATCCCCAGTACGCGGCCGAACGATTGCGGCATCGGTCGCGTCAGTGCAACATAGCGGCCGCCAACCTTTTCGGGGAAGATGGCGACGTCCTTGTGGTCCGGCAAGAACACTACGCCCCGGCGCTCGAAGGAACGGAAGTCGTTAGTGGTAAGCAGACTGGTCGTGATCCCGATCCGCCCCACAGACACATAGGTTATGTGCCAGACGCCATCGATCAGCGTTGCCCGGGGATCCTCGCAACCGTACTCCTCAAACCTGTTAGCAGGCACCACCGCAGGTTCGGGATCGACGACGAAGTGAATCCCATCAGAACTTCTGGCCACCCTCAGGTGTGAAATCTGGGTCAGGTACTCCCTTGTGTCGTTCGCAGACCCGGTGCCGCCGTTCTTGCTGTGGAAGCGGATCGCCCGCGGATCGCTGAGGTCGAGCCCAGCCAGATCGCGGGGGAGATAGGCCACAATCAACTCAGGCGGCTCCCGCCGCAGATCGAGAAAGGAGACGCCGATCAGTTCCTTGCGGGCGATGGCGGCCGGTAGTGGCCGCAGCGTGACCTCGGGGCCCTCCAGGTCCAGCAGTTGCGCTCCTGTCGGTGCGATTCCGACGGTCACCGGCTGTTCGGCGATGCGGAGGAGGAGCACCGTTTCCTCGCCGACCTTGGCCGCCGCGGCATTGAAGACCGAAACAACTTCCAGCTCCGGACGAGAGGGTGCGACGCTGGTGCGAGTCACGATCGGGTTCGCCGAGAGTCGGACACCAAGCTGCTTCTCAATCGGCGGCGAGCGTTTCGCCTTGACCTTGTCGTCGTCGGCAATAGCGTTCATTACCTCGACCCAACGCTGGCCAATCTTCGGCCAGGTCATGTCCTTTGCGTAGGCATAAGCGTCACGCTCTAACCTCTGCTTGAGAGGGCGGTCGGCCAAGATCGAGGTCACGGAGCCGGCAATCTGCTCCGGATCGCGAAAGTCCACAAGCAGGCCGCGTCCACCCGACAGCGCCTCTAGCGCGTGGAGGTAGCGAGTCGACACCACCGCCTTGCCAGCGCCCATCGCGTACACCAGGGTGCCGCTCGTGATCTGCCTGGGGTCGAGGTAGGGCGTTACGTAGACGTCCGTCGCTAGCAGTAGCTCGATAATCTCGCGCTGAGTCAAGTACTGGTTCAAAAACGTTACGTTGTGGGCCAGACCGAGTCGCTCCACTGTCCGGACCAGTTGGTTGCGGTAGCTCTCACCTTCCGAACGCAGCAGATCGGGATGGGTCTGGCCAGCGATCAGGTAGAGCGCGTCGGGGTGCTCCTCGATGATCGCTGGCATCGCTTCCACGACGAATTCCAGCCCTTTTCGAGGGTCGACCAGACCGAAGGTGGAGATGATCGTCCGATCCTGGAGGCCCAGCTTCTCCTTGAATCGGATTCGCCCGTGGGGCTCGATCGCTGGCATACCGTGTGGGATCAAGGTGGGAGTAACAGGGATGCTGTAGTCGGTCCGGAAGAGGTCTACCGCGGCGCCGGCCATCACGACCATTGAGTGGCTCAATTCGGCAATTGAGCGAACCGCGGCGCGCATCGAAGGAGAGGGCTCTGGCGGCACCGAGTGCAGCGTTGTCACGACGGGCTTGCGTAGCTCTTCGAGGAAAGGCCTCAGGTGGTCTTCGTACACACTCTCCGTGCCGTCCTCTCGCCAAATCCCGTATAAGCCGAACTCATGCTGCACGTTCACGACATCGACTCGAGAATCGTTGATTGCCGCTGCTGCCGCCCGATAGGCGGCCGGATCGCCCTGTCGGATTCGCCACCGGACATCGTGACCGTACGGGCGGACGACGTTTGGTTCGTCAATGGCGGCGATCCGCGCGATCAGGGTCGGGTCGGCTGACCGGGTTGCCGCGATCAGGTCCGACGTGAAGGTCGCGATCCCGCACCGACGGGGCAAGAAGGTGGCGACGAAAGCGACTCGAATGACCGTCCCACCATACCCGACCGCGTAGCGCCAGATTCCCGCGTCCACATATCCGCACGTTAGGGCGCCAAGGAAGTTCGCAGTAATTCTGTGGGCTTCTACTGAGGCGCGGTCCTTGGGGCACGGTGGAATCACAGTTGTATCTCGGGCCACCTGCCTTTCGCGCCAGACGCTGTATATGGGCATGACCGACCTCGACGTGCCGCCCACCACCGACGGCAGGATCCGACGGCCTGGTGCTGGCCGCAAGCCCCTGCGCGAGCGGGACCCGGAGCTGGATACGACCCTGGACGCGCTGATTGACCGTGACGTACGCGGCGACTGGGAGTCGCCACTGCTCTGGACCGGCAAGAGCACCGGCCAGGTGGCCCTGGCCCTGACGCGGGGTGGGCATCCAGTCAGGGCCACCACGGTGGGGGTGATGCTCAAAGAAGCGGGCTACAGCCTGGGGATCAGCCGCTCGGGTCCTCCTTGCCGATGACGCGGCTGAAGCGATCGCGGCCACCCTCTACTAGCTCCGGCGCGGTGAATCTCAAAACTTCAGAAACCCGCGCTCCAAGCCTTGGAGCACGACCGACTCGAACGGTTACGGTACGGGCTCTGCACGCACGGGTTGAGTCGGTCGACATCCCCATCCCAGCAGGGATAGCCTGATCACCGGGGATGATTGGAGGCTGGTGCCTTCCGTGGTCTTCAAAACCGTCGTGGGGTCCCGACAAGGGTTCCCAGGTGGGTTCGATTCCCATCCATCCCCGCCAGCTTTTTCAACCTCGAGTGAGACAGCCGTCCGGCCGAAATTTGATGAGTCGAGCGGGCGGCGAGGAGACAGTCCGAGGTGGCAACGATGCTCACTGCGGTGCCATCCGCCGAGTCCATGCATCCCCGACCGGAGCCGGATCTGGCGGTGCCGGAGCGGGCCGGCATCAAGATCCATGACTGGTGCGTCGTGGTCCCAGAGACTTGCCGCATTCAGTCAACATTCGCGCTGCTCGGAATATGCCCATCTGTTTCCGATGATGAGGCCGTACTAGATGGGTCGCAGCCACCAACAGTGGTGACCGAGGTTAGCCCAAGGTTAGCCCGAAGTTTCTGAGGGAGATCGCGTTCAGGACAGCGGAATGGCAAAGCACGTTCCGGCTACATCGCCGGCCCGTCGAACTCACCACCCCTAATGACCAATCAGCGTTGCCGTATCAGCACGCTCATTCCACCTTTCTGGCCGGCCCCCGGACATGCTGGTCCCCAATCCGACGGGTCTCGCCGAGGCCATCGAGGTGCTCCAGGATGGCCTGGGCCGTGCGGCGGGTTCCCTGACTGAGGTCGCGCAATCGACTTAGGGAAATCGATCCGTGCCGCTCGATCTCCGATCTCACCAAGGCAATGGCCTCATCCAGCCGAGGACGGCCCATGGCCAAATCCTGTCCGATTCGGACCAGCGATCCCTGCGCCATGAGTGCTTCCGCGACGTCCGACTGCAAGCCACAGGCTTCCAGAGCGGCCGACAGAAGCGGTGGGCTCGGCCCCGACAGCGCCTCTAAAAGGGCCTCCGCCGACGCCGCATCCACCTCCACCTGGTGGGATGGAATCCGTAGCAGTCCCGCCTGCTCAATAACGTCACCGGCCGCAACCAACTCGTCGAGCACGGGCCCGTAGACGCTGGGCGGGACATGCAGCCGACTGCGCAGCTCCTGAGTCGGCACCCCCACCCGCAGCGGGTGAGTGAGGTGGTAGTTTTCGACCTGACCCACGATCGAGGCGCGCAGGCGGGCCCAGACCCCGGGGTTGAACAGGTTCGAACCGACCTGCCGCGCATCCAGGTTGTCAAGATCGGAATCACTTGCACCGGTGGCCTTGAGGAGCTCCTTTCTGGATATTCCAAACGGATGCCTCTCCAGCTCCTGGGTCGGCCCGTCACCCGCCAATCTCCGGACGAGGGAATCGATCAGGCGCTCGCTGCCTCGGGGCTGGCGGCGGGGCCGAACGTCTGCCAATACGCCGCCTCCCAACACCGCTCCGCTGGCGGGATCGGTCAGAACGTAGTGGTCACCATTAACGGCGGCGATCTCGCCTCGTAGGCGGAGCTGGAGCCATCCGCTCTCACCTGGCCGTGCCATCGCGGTCTGGAGGGGGAAGGCGCCAGCCAAAACGCACGCTGATCCGGCGTGTACGAGCACCTCGCCGCCGGGTCGGAGGTTGCGGCCCCCCGCCAGCACCCGGACCGAAGCGTCGATGCGGTCGGTCGGCGTAAGTGAGTCGGGCACGGTCAAAACCTGACCTCGGCGAACGGCACCTTTCTCGATTCCGGCCACGTTCACGGCCACGCGGGTACCGGGTTCGGCTCGTTCCACGGGCTGGTTGAACTGCTGCAATCCGCGCACGCGTAGCCTCACCCTGCCGGGCTGGAGTTCCAGCACCTGGCCCAGACCAATGCTGCCGTCAAGCAGAGTGCCGGTCACAACCGTGCCGAAGCCCTTCATGGCGAAGGCCCGATCCACGGGCAGCCGAGGCCTGCCCTTGTCGCTGCGAGGCGGCATGGCGAGCAAGCCCTCGTCGATCTGTTCCTTCAGTGACTGGAGGCCCAGCCCGCTAAGGGCGGAGACCTGGGCCACACCGACGGCCGCAAGCTGGGTCGGCTTTAACAATTCGATCGCGTCGCTGGACACCAGGTCGACCAATTCCCGGTCGGCCAGGTCGACCTTGGTGAGCACGACCAGCCCATTGGCGATTCCCATCAAGTCCAGGACCTGGAGATGCTCTCTGGTCTGCGGCATGACCCCCTCGGTGACGCTGATGACGAGAAGCGCGAAGTCGACTCCATGCATCCCGCTCAGCAGGTTGTGCATGAAATCGACGTGACCGGGCACGTCGATCAGCCCCACCTGCCGACCGCTGGGCAGTTTGAGATTGGCGAAGCCGAGGTCGATGGTCAGCCCTCTCCGCTTTTCCTCGACGAGGCGATCCGGATCAATCCCGGTCAGAGCGGCGACCAATGCCGATTTTCCGTGGTCAACGTGGCCCGCGGTGCCGATGACAAATCCCACCTTGCGGCCGCCTTCAGGCGGGCTCGCATCGGCGGTGGTTCGGGGCCGACCTTGCGGCGGCGAGTATCGCCTCCAATAGCTGGTTTTCCTCATTGGGCAGGACCGTGCGCAAATCGATGCAGCAACGCCCGTCCTGGATCCGGCAGAGTACCGCCGGTCGACCGCGACGGAGTCTGGTGGCGAGCGCGGTGGCCGCTCCAGCCAGGGCCAGCAGCACGGTCGGCATCTGGTTACCGGGAAGGCTGCCCCCGCCCATCACCGACGTGGCCGGCAGCTCGGACGACTCGATACCGTGCTGGTTCAGCTCAGACCGCAGAACGTTGGAACGGCGACGAATCTCGTCGACGCCCATCCCTTGCATCCGCGCCACTGGTGTTTCGGATCCGAGGAGGTGGTCCAAGAGGGTCGCCTCGAGGGCGGCCAGGGTCATCTTGTCGACGCGCACCGCGCGGGCCAGCGGGCTTCGTTCCATGCGCCGTATGGCCACCAAACGCCCAAGCACGACTCCGGCCTGAGGGCCGCCGAGCAGCTTGTCGCCCGAGAAGGTGGTGACGTCCGCGACCCCAACAGACTCGGCCACGGCGGGTTCGGAGCCGGCGACCATGGCCCCGCTGCCCAGGTCGTCGATCAAGAGGAGTCCGTGCCGGTTGGCGATGTCGGCCATATCACGCAGGCTCGTCGTCTCGGTAAAGCCGACCACGTTGAAATTGGAGGTGTGGACACGGAGCAAAGCGGCGGTTCGTCCCGTGATGGCCGCCTCATAGTCGGCGGCGCGGGTGCGGTTAGTGGTTCCCACCTCGACCATTCGAGATCCGGACAGTTTCATGACATCGGGCATCCGGAAGGAGCCTCCGATCTCGACTTGCTGGCCTCGTGAGATGATCACCTCCCGATTCCGGGCCAGCGACTGAAGGGCCAGCAGCACCGCCGCGGCGTTGTTGTTGACCGCCATTGCGGCCTCGGCTCCGCTCAGCCTGCATAGGAGATCCTGGACCAGCGTCTGGCGATCACCGCGCTTGCCCGACTCCAAGTCCAGTTCAACGTTTGAATATCGTCCGGCGATGCTGACCAGCGCCTGCACCGCGCGAGGGGACAGGGGCGCCCGGCCCAGATTGGTGTGCAGTACCACCCCGGTCGCGTTGATTACGGGCAGCAGCCTGGGCGAGGTTGCCTCGCTCAGTGAGCTCCGAATTGCTTCCAGGCGACCAGTCGGCTCCCGACTGCCCCCTCGCTCCTGCTTCAGTTGCTCTCGTACCGCCTCGACGATCAGGCGGTGAGGGTAGATCGACCGCAGTGATTGCAACTCGGGTGTCCGCAAAACGGTGGCAACGGCGGGGGGTTTGGAGGGCTTCTCGGCGGCGGCAAGAGGTCCACCAGGATCGCTTGGCAGAGTCCGCGCCACCGCCTTCCGAGCCAATCTGAATGCGGCTAGGGCAGAATCCGAATCGGACCCTCGGTCACGACTCCGATTCGCACCGCCGGGAATGGATCCCCCGCCATGGCCGCCTCGAAGCCAAGAGCTGACTCGGGCGGAATGGCGGCCAGCAGGCCGCCACTGGTCTGGGCGTCGCAGAGCAGCAATCGCTCGGCCATGTCCAGCTCGCCCCAGTCAATCGACGATTCCAGCGCCTCGTAGTTTCGGCGCGTTCCGTCCGGGAAAATCCCGGCCCGGGCCAACTCCCTGACCCCGTCCAGCACCGGCACCTGCGCCGGGCTCAGGTCGGCACCGACGCGCAGATTGGAGAGGTGTCCGAGCAGTCCGAATCCGGTCACGTCCGTTCCGGCTCTGGCTCCGAACGCGACTAGCGCTCGCCCGGCGCTCTGATTGAGGTGCGCCATGACCCCGATGGCGCGCTCCTGGAGATCGTCCGGGCACGAGCCTGCCTTTATGGCCGTCGCCACCAGGCCGCTGCAAAGCGGCTTGGTCAGGTAGAGCACGTCGCCCGGACGTGATCCCGAGTGGGTGATGATCCGGTCGGGATGGACTTCGCCCGTGACCGAGTAGCCGAACTTCGGCTCCAGGTCGTCGATGCTGTGGCCGCCGACGACCGGCACGCCCGCTTCGGCCAGCTTGGCGGCCCCGCCCTCCAAGATCGGCTCGAGCAGGCCACTGCCCAGCCGGTCGCGCGGGAAGGAAAGCATGCTCAGTGCGAAGAGCGGCTCGGCGCCCATCGCGTAGATGTCGCTGACGGCGTTGGCGGCGGCGATCGCTCCAAACGTACGGGGGTCATCAACGATGGGGGTGAAGAAATCGACCGTGGCCACAATCGCTCGATCCGGGGCGATCCTAAATACGGCGGCGTCATCCCCGCTCGTTGCACCGACCAGCACGCGCGGGTCGTGGACGGAGGGCAGCGCCCGGAGCACCTGAGCGAGTTCGGTCGGGCTGAGCTTGCATCCGCATCCTGCGCCGTGGCTGAGTCGTGTCAGGGGGGCTGACGCTTCCACGCCTCAAACGTATCCGATACGACCATCTCCCGGCCTTGCAATGGGCCGTGCCCGGATGGCGAGATCGGCAAGGCGCGCTGGTGAGGGGTACGCGCTGCCGCGTCCTGCGCGCTAAACTCGGCCTTGCCATGAGGTGGGGGGGGAAGTGCTGGCTTGGCGCGGGTTAGCTTACGGCGGAAACTGGCCGGTGCTGAACGGTGAGTGACGCGCCTCCCGATGTCGGGCCCGCGGTCGGTGAGCGCTTTCCAGATTTGATCTTGCCCGACCAGACCGGAAGGATCGTCGACCTCCATCAGGAACTTCTCCGCCGGCCCGCCGTCGTAGTGGTGATACGTAGCGCCGATTGGTGACCATATTGCAAGCAGCAGCTGGTCGAGCTGCAGGAAGTGGCGGATCAACTTGACCGAGCTGGTGTGGTCCTGGTCTCCATAAGTTATGACAGCCTCGAGGTGCTCCGAGAGTTCGCGGCATCCCACCACATCACGTTTCGGATGCTGGGCGACGTCGGAAGCCGTAATTTGGAGCGTCTCGGCCTCGTGGATCACGAAATTGCGGCCCACCAGGCCGAATTTGGGATTGCGTTGACCGACCGCCATCTAGGAGTGGCCTACCCGTCGGTATTTCTGCTCGACCCCGATGGACTGGTCACGCAGAAGAGAATCCAGAGGAACTACCGACTACGGGAAACCGGAGCAACCCTGGTGGAGGCGGCCCTCGGCCGCCGCGAACTCGGTGTCGAGCGCTCCGCTTCGACTCCCACGTCCGGGCCGCCAGTTCAGATCGACGTGGGCCTTGACCACCCCTACTACCGGCCGTTCCAGATTAACCGGATGCATTTTGACGTGCGGATTGCGCCCGGCTTCCATATCTACACCGAGCCGATCCCACCCGGTTATCAGTCTTTCTCCATCGACTTAGAGCCTGCCGAATGGGCGGTATCGGCGCCGCAACTCCCTTCCGATACCAAGGTCCTTCGCTTGGAGGGCCTATCGGATGAGTTCGTGGTCTTCCAAACTGGGTTCGCCGCGACGGTACCGTTCGCGGTGCTCATGCGTTCTGGCTCCGGTGATGCGGACGTCACGGCGACGGTTCGATACCAGGCATGTAACGACAGCGAATGCTTCCCACCCGTGGTCAAAAAGTTCAGCGTTCATCTTCCCGAGGAGACGCTGAATTGAGGATCGCCCGGGACCTTGCGGATGCACGCACAGCTACGAGTCGTTCGGGCGCCGAGGTTAAACTCCTAGGTCGATCGGCGCGCCTGTAGCTCATCGGACAGAGCGTGCGGCTCCGGACCGCAAGGCAGGGGGTTCGATTCCCTCCAGGCGCACTTTTTTGTTGTGTCTCAGGCTTGGATTCAAGTGGTCGCTGCAACGACCTCGGGGAAACGCTGTGATGGTGTCATCCAGTTCAGGGTTTGTCGAGGGCGTTCGTTGAGCTCGAGGGCCACGGCATCGAGGTGAGGCTGTGAGGTGCTCATAGCAGAGGCCGGCGACCATTTCTGAGGACCGGACTGCCGCCTGGCCAGGTATAGTGACCACAGAGGTGACCACATGAAGGTTGTGACCCTGCGTGACTTCCGTGATCGAGCTACTGAGATGATGCGAAGCCACGATGTACTGCTCGTGACCCGTGACGGCAAGCCGGCTGGGTTCTTTCTCCCGTGGGATCGCTCCGACATCCCAGATGACGTGAGCAGGGGCATCTACGCCGAGTTATCAGCCCGCGCTCGGGATGCCATGGACGAGAAGGGGGTTCGTGAAGAAGACATTCTTGCCGACTTCAAAGCTGCCCGACATTCTCGTCGCTGACGCCAACGTAGTTCTTTCAGCGACGATCGGCGGGCGGGCCGGCATGGTCTTACTGCATCCACGCGCACCGGCCGTGATCGCGTCCGTTCAAGCGGGCGACGAGGTGCTTGAGCACCTGCCGGCGATTGCTCGGAAGCGCGGGCTTGACTTGGGGATCCTCTTGCCAGTACTTGCGTCCCTCCCTCTCGACTGGGTCGAAACGGATGCCTATTCCAGCCACGAGGCACAGGCGAGCGGGCGGATCAAGACGCGTGACGAGGACGACTGGCACGTGGTCGCGTTGGCCCTCGCTCAGAAGGCTAGGCAGAAGGATTTCGCTATATGGACGCAGGACAAGGACTTCGAGGTGTCGGAGCTTCCGACACTGACGACCGGCCAGATCCTCGACTACCTCGAAGGTTGGTCCGCGAAGTAGCCACCTCGCCTCACCTTGGTGTGTGGCGACCAGGGCTATCGCGGGCGCCTTAACAATTCCACAAAGGTTCTTGTTGTGGCCAGATGGGCGCACTTTTTTGACCTCAGGTCAACGCGGGACGAGATCCTTACCGACTTGCCGGCCGCTGGTGCGGTGGGGTCACGGCCCGCTGCGAGGCGGACCGGCTCGCCGACTTCGAGCGCCGCTTGCACTCGATCGAGGGGCACATCCTGGGCAGTCTCGACGATGGGGACCGGACCCAGTTCCGCATCCTCCTCGACCGCCTGGCCCGCCAGCTGCCCAGCACCGATTCCACCACCTGCAGGCACGTGGCCGCGCTCGCCGACGGCGTGAGCTGTCTTGAGTCGCCCCCGGGCGCCCGGCCGATCTAGTCCGGGGGTGAGAACCCGAGCCAGCAGGGCGTGGCCAAGAGACGGGGAACGATCGGAGCCGAATCCGCGCTCCGGCTCCCGGCGCCCGAGCATCGGGCCTCGTGCGATTCTGGTCCGGTGACCCCAACCCGCTTGGTGAGCATCGACGACGCCTCGGCTCTGGCCGACCTGGTGAGCGCCAATCGCGGGTTCCTGGCCCCATTTGAGCCCGTGCGGGGCGAGGAGTACTTCACCCTCGAGGGCCAGTCGGCTCTGATTCAAACCCAGCTCTAGCAGCACGAGCTGAGATTAAATCTGCCTCACGTCATCCTCGACTCGGGGCGCGTGGTTGGTCGCATCACCCTCAGCGGAATCGTGCGCGGCCCGTTGCAGTCAGCCCACCTGGGCTACCGGGTGAACGCCACCGACGGCGGGCGCGGCCTGGCCACCGCGGCGGTGCGGAACCTGGTCCAGATCGCCTTCGAGGAGTGGGGGTTGCACCGCATCGAGGCCGGCACCCTGCTCGACAACGTGCGATCGCAGCGGGTGCTGG
>DATKQJ010000032.1:0-70209 GCA_035532785.1 Candidatus Acidiferrales bacterium
TCTATGTCGGCAGGGTCTACAGCGGCAGGGCGGTGGTCCTCTACATCGCCGGCGCCAAGGTCCGCGTCTGCGCCGATGACGGGAGCTTGGTGGGCCAACTCATCCTCGACCCCGCCCGTAGGTACCAGTCCCTGAGTCGCCAGGGACTGGTCGCTGACCAACCGAGAGAGCGGTCTACGATGTCCTGAGAGAGCGGTCTACGATGTCCCGAGACAGGACACTGGCGGAGGGAGAGGGATTCGAACCCCCGGTAGCCTTTCAGCTACGGCTGTTTTCAAGACAGCTGCCATCAACCAGACTCGGCCATCCCTCCCCGCCAAAAGCGTCCCTAAGCGTAGCGATCAGGAATCCGCGCTTGGGCAGGACCCGCTCAAAAGCCGGCCCGATCCGGGCCGAGGCCGTACTACGGCCGGCGGATGACGTCCAAACCGCCCATGTAGGGGACCAGGGCGGGTGGAATATCGACTCCACCATCCGGCCTCTGGTAGGACTCGACCACCGCGTCCCAGGTCCGGATCGTCGCCAGCCCGCTCCCGTTGATGGTGTGCACGTACAGCGGCTCTGCGCTATCCGGCGCACGAAACCGGATGTTGGCCCGCCGGGCCTGGAAGTCGTTGAACAACGAGCATGATGACACCTCAAGGTATCGACCCAGGCCGGGGCACCAAGCCTCCAGGTCGTACTTCTTGTATTGCGCGAAGCCCATGTCGCCGCTGCACATGGATAGCACGCGGTAGTGGAGTCCGAGGCGCTGCAGGACGCTCTCGGCATCTCGGGTGAGGGCCTCGAATTCCTCCAACGAGTCGGCAGGGGTGGTCACTTTCACCAACTCCACTTTCTCAAACTGATGCTGGCGGATGTAACCGCGGGTGTCCTTGCCGGCCGCGCCCGCCTCGGATCTAAAGCAGGGCGAGTACGCCGCATAGCGAAGGGGCAGCAACTGGGAATCCAGGATCTCGTCCCGGTGGTAATTGGTGACCGGAACCTCGGCCGTCGGCACCAGCCACAGATCCCTCCCCTCCAATTTGAAGGCATCGTCCCCGAACTTGGGCAGATTGGCGGTGCCCAGCATGGAGGCGCTGTTGACCAGAAAGGGGGGTTGCATTTCCACGTACCCGTGCTCGCTGGTGTGGAGATCCAAGAAGAACTGGACTAGCGCCCTCCCCAGCCGGGCGCCGGCGCCCGACAGGAAGGCAAATCTGCTCCCCGCCACCTTGCCGGCGCGCTCAAAGTCGATGATTCCCAATGCCTCGCCAAGGTCGTAATGGGTGCGCGGGGCGAAGGCGAATTGAGGCTTGTCACCCCAGCTGCGAAGCACCACGTTGTCCTCTTCGGTGCGCCCGATCGGCACGTCATCGGCAAAGAGGTTGGGGACCACCAGCAGGAGCCCGTTGCGCGCCGCCAGCAACTCGGATGCCTCGGACATGAGCGCTCCCGCCTGCTCGGAGAGGCGCTTCATCTCCGGCAACATCGAGGGGTCGCGACTTCGACCGAAGACTTTGGAGAGCGCGTTCTGTTGGGCGCGAGCAGCCTCGGCTCGCGCCGTGGTGGAGCGCCAGTGATGGTCGAGTTCGAGGATCTCGTCGATTGGGGCCGACTCTCCTTTCAACTCGGCCGCCCGCTTGACGCGATCTGGTTCCCGGCGGATGACTTCGATTGACAGCACTCCCGGCTAGACCTCCTCCGCCCGCATGGTCGGAAACAGGATGACGTCGCGGATGGTGGTCTGATTGGTGAGCAACATGACCAGCCGATCCACGCCGAGCCCCAGTCCTCCGGTCGGAGGCAGGCCGTACTCCAAAGCTCTCAGGTAGTCGGCGTCGAAGGGGTGGGTTTCCTCCTGGCCCGATTCTCGCTGCTGCGCTTGGGCTTCAAAGCGCTGACGCTGATCGATCGGGTCGGTCAGTTCGGTGAAGGCGTTGGCGAACTCACGACCAGCGATGATGAGTTCGAATCGCTCGGCGAAGCCCGGATCGTCAGGACTGCGCCGGGCCAGCGTCGAGACCTCGATCGGAAATCCGGTGACGAAGGTCGGTTGGAGCAGGCCGGGTTCCACCACCTCCTCGAAGCGCTTCATCAGCACCTCACCCGTCAGCCGCTCGCCGCACTGCTCAAGGACAAGGTCCTGCATCCGGCGCCGGGGGTAGGGCGGCGCCAGGTCAAGATCGATCCCCTCGTAGCTGAGGCGCAGGGGCACGCCCGCTGCCGCGGCCGTGGCTTGGACCAGGCCCTCGGTGAGATCCATCATGTCGCTCAGGTCGGCATAGGCCTGGTAACACTCAAGCAGCGTGAACTCCGGATTGTGGCGAGAGTCGAGGCCCTCGTTGCGAAACACCCGGCCCAATTCAAAGACCCGCTCCATTCCCCCCACCAGCAGGCGTTTGAGGTGAAGTTCAAGCGCGATGCGGAGATAGAGGTCGCGGTCGAGGGCGTTGTGGTGGGTGACGAAGGGACGGGCGTTACCGCCGCCCGGTATTTCCTGCAGGACGGGCGTCTCGACCTCGACGAATCCGCTCTGGCCGAGGTGTGTGCGTAGAGCCGAGATGATCCGCGATCGAGCCAGGAAAACGTTCTTGACCTCGGGATTGACGATGAGGTCCAGGTAGCGCTGCCGGTAGCGCGTCTCCACGTCGCGCAGCCCGTGCCACTTCTCCGGCAGCGGCCGCAGAGACTTGGTCAGGAGGCGCACCGACTGGGCGAAGACGCTGGGCTCGCCCCGCCGGGTGCGCCCGACCGGGCCCTCGGCAGCGATCACATCACCCACGTCCAGGTCCAGAAATCGTTGATACTCGCCCTCGCCCAGCACGTCCTTCTGAACCACGATCTGGATCTGGCCGCTGTCCTCCCGCAGCAGGGCAAAGGCGATCCCGCCCGAGATCCGCCGCGACACCATCCTTCCCGCCAGCCCAACCGCAGCCGTGTCATCACTCGTGGGCGCCGCCTCCAGCAGGGCCAGGGCTTGGCTGGCCGTGTGGGTGCGCCGATGGCCGGCCACGTAGGGCTCGATGCCGGCTGCCTGGAGCCGGCCGAGCTTGCGCCGGCGGTCGCGCATGACGCTGGGCAGATCGACCGCTTCGTTATCGTGCAAGGCGCGCTAAGCGTAAAGCGCAGGCGCTGAGGGACGGAGCGCCGAGCTCGAATGGTCAGTCGACGGAGATGACCTTGACCCGGCTCGTGCCGATCGGACCGCTCCAATCGACCTCGTCGCCGGCCCGATGGCCGATCAGCGCCTTGCCCAGGGGGCTCTCGTTGGAGATTCTTCCGTGCAGCGGATCGGCTTCGGCGGCGCCCACGATCTCGTAGGTTTCAGGTCCCTCTTCGGAGGCCACCGACACCGTCGCGCCGATCGCCACCACCCCCTTCTCCCGGGCCTCCGATTCGATCACCACGGCGTTCCGGACCATCGCCTCAAGGGTGAGAATTCGGCCCTCGAGCAGGCTCTGTTCGTTCTTCGCCTCGGTGTATTCGGAGTTCTCTGTGATATCCCCGAAATCGCGCGCCTGACGAATGCGGTCGGCGACCTCGACCCGCCGCGCGCCAATCAGCTCCTGGAGCTCGCGCTCGATCGTGAGCAGGCCGTCGGCGGTCAGTAGGACGGGCTTGTCTTCCATGGCGAGTGACGGATTCTAGCAACCCCGTCGATTCCGTCGCCAGGGGCGTCTAGATTTCGATTTCCTGGGCCTCGGCGGCCAGGAAGGCAGCCCCACAGCGAGCGCCCTTCTTGGGGCAGGCGCGAAGGGCCGATTCCATCAGCGTCTCGACGTCGGCGTCCGAGTGCTGCGGGTCGTGGTGGAAGAAGCCGAGGCGGGCCGCGCCGGCTGCGGACGCCACCTCGAGCGCGGCTTCGAAGCTGGAGTGGCCCCACCCGACGTGGTCCCGATATTCCTCGGAACCGTATTGGGCGTCGTGCACCAGCAGGTCCGCCCCGGTGGACCACCGGGTCAGGTCCGAGTGGTCAGCGCCGGGTTCGATCTCGTTGTCGGTGGCAAAGACGAAGGTCCGGTCGGCGTGGTCCAGCCGGTAGCCGTAGGTGGCGATGGGGTGATGCAGTAAGTGCGGGGTAACCATGATGCCGGCGACCTCGAAGGTCTGCTGGGAGTCGACCTCCACGAAGTGGAGTTCGGCCGCCAGTTGCTCCAGGCGGAGCGGGAAGTAAGGGGCGTCCATCTGGTCGACGAAGGCCGCCTCCAGCGGCCTGACTGATCCCCGTGGCCCGATGATGGTGATCTTGACCTCGGTCTCGAAGGCCGGCGCGAAAAAGGGGAAGCCCTGGATGTGATCCCAGTGCGTGTGGGTGACCAGGATGGTGACCTCGGTCACGCCTTCGGCGAGGAGAGCCGATCCAAGCTCGGCGATCCCGGTGCCACTGTCGATGATGACCAGTCCTCCACCCTGCGCGCGAACCTCAACGCAACTCGTGTTCCCTCCGTAGCGCAGCGTTTTGGGTCCGGGCGTGGGCCGGGTGCCCCGAGTCCCCCAGAATCGAATTTTCATAGCCGCCGATGTGGAACTGCCCAGATCCCGGGGAGACGTTGAGACGCCCGGCTCCTACTGCCCGGGCCGCGTGCTCCGCGGCCTTCAAGGCCGGATCTGATCTGCAGCGCCCCCTCCTCGATTGCGCGCCCCGGTCAAGCGCAGTTGGTGGACCAACCGGATGAAGGAGCCACGTGTCCCCATTATCTGTTCAGAACGTGCGATCGGGTTCCGTTCTTGCCCGCGCCGTCATGCAATTCGGCCGAGGACGGGGCAGCCTTCGCCTCTGGGAGGAGGGCAGACGCCGGTGGGGAGACCCTGCTCGGCCCGCCCCATCCTAGGATCAGCCCGTCGCGGTGCCGTCCGGGTCGGGATTCGCCGCCCGCATATCGGGTGGATGAGTTTTCGCCCAGCGCCGCAGGCTGGCCGCTCGAGCCGCCGTCGACCGCGCCAGAGCAGGCACATCCAAGCTCCTCTTCGAGAGCGAATCCCGGGCTCCCCAGAGAGGCGTGAATCGACCCTCTCGCACCTCTGCCGCCACCTGGTGGTGGGCCTGGCGGAAGGGGGTGCCGGCCAGCACCAGAGCCTCGGCCGAATCGGTGGCATAGAGGCCGGCGTCCTCCAGCCCCTGGGCCAGGGCTCCCCGGTTAAAGACCAGATTGGAGACCAGGAGCGCGGCCGCCTCGAGGCAATCAAGGGCGTTCTCGGTGGCGGTGAAGAGTGCCAGCTTGTCCTCCTGCAGGTCCCGGTCGTAGGCCATCGGCAATCCCTTCAGGACCGTCGCCAGCGAGGTCAGGGCGCCGATGGCGCGTCCGCTTCGGCCGCGCAGCAGCTCGGCGATGTCGGGATTCTTCTTTTGCGGCATGAGAGAGGACCCGGTTGCGATCCGATCGGCCAGATCCAGAAAGCCGAACTCGGTGCTGGCCCAGATGACCACGTCTTCCCCCAGCCGGCTGAGATGCAGCGCGATGGTGGCGCAGGCGTAGATCAGGTCGAGGGCGAAATCGCGGTCGCTGACAGCGTCCATGCTGTTCTCCATCAGCGATTCGAAGCCGAGCTCCCGGGCGACCACGTCAGGGCGCAGCGGAAGCGTGGATCCGGCCAGCGCGCCGGCGCCCAGGGGCATCTGGTCGGCCGCCCGGTAGGCCTGCCGGATGCGCTCGGAATCGCGCATCAAACCCTGGGCGTAGGCGAGCAGATGCCAGCCCACGCTGACCGGTTGGGCCCGCTGCAGGTGGGTGTAGCCAGGCATGGCCACGTCGCGGTGGCGGCGGGCCTGGTCGATCAGGGCGCCGACCAAGCGGGCGATGCCCTGGGCCAACTCGGAGCAGGCGGCGCGGCAGTAGAGGCGGAGATCGAGGGCCACCTGGTCGTTGCGGCTGCGCCCGGTGTGGAGGCGCGCCCCGGCGTCGGGTGTGATGGCGGTCAGACGCCGCTCGATGGCGGTGTGGATGTCCTCGTCGCTTTCGACGAACTCGAACTCTCCCGCCTCCAGTTCAGATCCAACCACGGACAACCCCTGCTCGATCGCCTCCAGCTGGGCGGGGTTGATGAGGCCGGCCGCGAGCAGGCCTCGGGCGTGCGCCAACGAGCCGGCGATGTCGTAGGGGGCCAGCTCCACGTCGATCTCGAGCGACCCGGCAAATCGCTCCAGCTGGGGCAGCAGGCCCTCGGCGAAGCGACCCGAATAGAGTTTGCCCGACGGAGCGGCGGGGGCGGGGCGGGGCGTCCCCTTCCCCCTCGCCCTGGGCCGGCCTATGACTCCAGCCTCTTGAGGTCGGGGGGCAGGAGGTGCTCCAGATCCAACCCCGAGAGCTGGCCCTGAACCTCGGCCGCGGTCCGGACCCCCATTCCCCAGAGCTTGATGAATCCGGCGGCACTGCTCTGATCGAAGCGGTCTTCGCGGCCGTAGGTGGCCAGCTCCATCCGATAGAGCTGGGCCGGGCCCTTGCGGCCCACCACGATCGAGTGTCCGCGATAGAGCTTCAACCGGACCTGGCCGCTGACGTGGCGCTGGGTCTGCGCCACGAAGGCGTGGAGAGCCTCGCGCAGGGGGCTGAACCAGAGCCCGTCGTAAACCAGCTGAGACCACTGGTCGGACACCACATCCTTGAATCTGGCCAGGTCCTTGGGCAGGGTGATGTCCTCCAGGGCGCGATGGGCCTGGAGCAGCAGGACCGCGGCCGGAGCCTCATAGATCTCGCGTGACTTGATGCCGATGAGGCGGTTTTCAAGGTGGTCGATGCGGCCGACGCCGTTCTCGCCCCCCAGGCGATTGAGCCTCGAGACCAGTTCCACCGCGGGCACCGCCAGACCGTCGAGCGTGACCGGGAGCCCCTCCTTGAAGCCGATCTCGACGTAGGTTGGCTCGGCGGGGGCACGGGCAGGATCGACCGTCCACTCGAAGACGTCGGCGGGCGGTTCCTGCCAGGGGTCCTCCAGGATCCCCGCCTCGATCGATCGTCCCCACAGATTCTCATCTGTGGAGTAGGGGGATTCCAAGCTGGCCGGCACCTCGATCTGATGCTGACGTGCGTATTCGATCTCATCCTCACGGTTCATGCCCCACTCGCGCACCGGGGCCACGACCTTCAACTCCGGCGCCAGAGCGGCGGTGGTGACGTCAAATCGAACCTGATCGTTGCCCTTTCCGGTGCAGCCGTGAGCGATTCCAGCGGCACCCTCGCGGCGCGCCACCTGCACCAGCAGGGCGGCAATCAGGGGACGGCCGATGGCCGTCGCCAGCGGGTACTCCTTCTCGTAGAGGGCCCCGGCCTGGAGCGAGGGCCAGACAAAATCGCGCAGGAACGGGATCTTGCCGTCGACCACGTAGGCGACGCTGGCCCCGACCCGCAGGGCGCGCTGTTGAATGGCATCCAGGTCCTTCTTCTCACCCAGGTCGATGGTCAGGGCGATGACGTCGTAGCCGCGGTCTTTGAGCCAGCGGATGGCGACCGAGGTATCGAGTCCGCCGGAGTAGGCGAGGACTAATTTTTCAGGCACCGAGCAACCTCCGCAGGGGTTTGGCAGCGGCCCGATCCTGCAGCACGACGAGGATGGTATCGTCCCCCGCCAGCGTTCCCGCGACGCCCTCCAGCGATGATTCGTCGATGGCCCGCGCGACCAGGCTGGCGGTACCGGGCGGGGTTCTGACCACGATCATGAATTCGACCTCGGTGACCGACAGCACCAGCTCCTCCAGACTCGCTGGGGCCCCTCCCCAACCCCCCGAAGAGCGCCACAGGCCCATCTCCTGGAGGTCGCGCGAGACCGTCGCCTGGGTGGCGCTGAAACCCTTGCCGGCCAGGGCCTGAGCGAGATCGCGCTGGGTTTGGACCGGCCGCTCCCGGACCAGATCAAGTATCGCGCGGTGGCGCTCCTCCTTCACAACTGCCCCAGTACGCGGCCCATCACGGCCGCCGCCTGGTCGATCTCGGCGGCCGTGATGATGAGCGGCGGCACCAGGCGCACGGTGCTATCGTCCACCGCGTTGACGATCACGCCCGCCTCCAGGCAGCCGCTCTGGAAATCGCGCCCGATCGGCCGATCCAGGACCACGGCTTGCATCAGGCCTCGGCCCCTCACCTGCCTCACCCCAGGGAGCCCGGCCAGGGCCGCCTGCAGGTGCTCTCCCATCTCCTGGGCATGCCCGACCAGACCCTCGCCCTCGATGGTGGCGAGGACGGTTCCAGCCACCGCGCTGGCCAGCGGGTTGCCCCCGAAGGTCGATCCGTGGTCGCCCGGCGTGAGCACGTCGGCGCGCTCCCCGGCCAGGCAGGCCCCGATCGGCAGGCCGCCGCCCAGGCCCTTGGCCAGGGTCATCAGGTCGGGCACCAAATCATGGTGCTGGTGGGCGAACCAGCGCCCGGTGCGCCCCAGTCCGGTCTGAATCTCGTCCAGAATCAAGAGCAGGTTCATCTCGTCGCACCAACGCCGCGCGCCCTCGAGGTATCCGGTGGGCGGCGTGACGACACCGATCTCCCCCATGATCGGTTCCAGCATCACCGCCACCGTGTTGGGGCCGGTGGCCGCCTTCAGGGCCTCCAGGTCACCGTAGGGAACGTGCACGAAACCGGGCATCAGGGGTGTGAATGACTCCTGGTACTTGGGCTGACCGGTGGCGCTGATGGCCCCCATGGTGCGGCCATGGAATGAGTCCAGGGCGGTGATGATCTCGTAGGCCCCGCCTCGCCGCAGCTTGCCCCACTTGCGCGCCACCTTGATGGCCACCTCGTTGGACTCCGCCCCGCTGTTGGTGAAGAACACGCGCGAGGGAAAGCTGAGTCCGACCAGCTTTCGCGCCAGCTCCACCTGGGGCCGCGTGTAGTAAAGGTTGGAGGTGTGGATGAGCCGCGCCCCCTGCTCGGCCAGGACGCGCGTGACCGCGGCGTGGCCGTGACCGAGCAGGTTGACCGCGATGCCGGCGACCAGATCAAGGTACTCGCGACCGTTCGCATCCCAGACCCTGCAGCCCTGGCCCCGGACCAGCTCCAGGGGTATTCGCTTGTAGGTGCCCATGAGGAAACGGTGTTCATCCGCAACCAGGGTCGGATCGAGGGAGGATTCACTCACGGCACCACCAGCGTGCCCACACCGCTCTCGCTGAAGAGCTCCAGAAGCAGCGAATGGGCGGTGCGCCCGTCGATGATGTGGGCTTGAGGAACGCGCTCCAGGGAGCGCAAACAGGCTTGCAACTTCGGGATCATGCCGCCGCTGACCTCCATCCGCGCGATCATCCGCTCCGCGGCCGAACGCTTGATCTCGCTCAGAACGTGGCCCTCCCGGTCCAGAACGCCGGCCACGTCGGTGAGCAGGATGAGCTTGGCCGCTCCCAGAGCGACGGCCAGCTCGGCGGCCACGGTATCGGCGTTGATGTTGTAGGCGTTGCCGTCGTAGCCCAAACCGATCGACGCCAGCACCGGCGTGTAGCCCTTCTCCAGGAGCGCGGTGATGGGCTGCGGATTGACCTGGGTGACGCGGCCGACCAGGCCCAGCTCGGGATCCAGCTGCTCTGCGATGAGGCTCGGGCCATCCTCCCCGGAGAGTCCCACCGCCTGGCCGCCGAGCCGGTTCAAGGTGGCGACCAGGTCGGGGTTGATGCGCCCGGTGAGGACCATCTTGGCCACGTCCATGGTGGCCTCGTCGGTGACCCGGAGTCCGTTCTTGAAATGAGCCGTCAGCCCCAGCCGCTCGGACATGGCGGTGATCTCGGCGCCGCCCCCGTGGACCAGCACCGGCAGCATTCCCACGTAGCGCAGCAGGACCACGTCGAGCAGGGTCTCGGCCTTGCGCTGCTCGATGGCGTTGCCGCCCAGCTTGATCACCACCACCTGGCCATGGAAGCGCCTGATGTAGGGCAGGGCCTCAACCAGCACCTGGGCCCGCTCACCCGATTCGATCGTCATCCTGCCTCCCTCAATGAACCGCCCTCAGGTGGTGTAGTCCGCGTTGATGCGAACGTACTCGGCCGACAGATCGCAGCCCCAGGCCTCGGCCCGGCCCGAACCCAGACCGAGATCGGCGAAGACCTCGATCTCGCTCCCCTGGAAGGCCGCCCGCACCTGCTCCAGGTCGACCTCCACGCCCGCGCCACGCGCGAACACGGTCAGCCCCGCCACGGCCACGGTGAGGCGATCGATGGCCAGCTCGGACCCACTGTAACCGAGCGCGCACACGATCCGGCCCCAGTTCGGGTCGCCCCCGTGAATGGCGGTCTTGACCAGACTGGAGGACGCCACCGAGCGCGCCGCCAGCCGCGCCTGGCCATCGTCGGGGGCACCCTCGACCCGGACGGTGAGCAGCTTGGTGGCCCCCTCACCGTCCCGCGCGATCATCCGAGCCAGCTCGCGCGCCACGCCCAAAATGGCGCCCTCGAGGGCGTCTGAATCCTCGGAGCCGGCGGATACGGGGGGATTGCCGGCGGCGCCGTTGGCCAGGATCAGGAAGCTGTCGTTGGTGGAGTTGTCTCCGTCCACGGTGACCTGGTTGAAGCTGGAATCGGCCAGGCGCTGAACATGGGCCGCCGTCCAACCGTCCTCGACGGCGGCGTCGGTGGTGATGAAGGCGAGCATGGTTGCCAAGTTGGGATGGATCATCCCGGATCCCTTGGCCATGCCCCCCACGGTCACCTCCACGCCCCCGATCCGAACTTTGGCCACGACCGTCTTGGGCACCGTGTCGGTGGTCATGATGGCCAACGCCGAAGCGCTGCCGTGTTCCGCCGCGAGGTCGGCGCAGGCGATCTGGATGCCGTCCTTGACGGCCTCCATGGGCAGCGGCCGGCCGATCACCCCGGTCGTGGCCACGATCACCTGCTGGGGGTCCAGGTCGAGGCGATCGGCGGTCAGCTTGGCCATCCGCAGGGCGTCCTTGAAACCCTGGGCTCCGGTGCATGCGTTGGCGTTGCCCGAGCTCACCACCAGGGCCTGGATGGGTCCGCTCTGGAGGTGGAGCTGATCGATCACGACCGAGGCGCTCTTGACCTTGTTGGTGGTGAAGACTCCGGCCGCATCACAGCGGCTGGCACTGAAGATCACGGTCAGGTCGTCGCGCAGCTCTCCCGGCAGCGCCGACGCTCCCGCGGTCAGGGCCTTGATGCCGCAGGCGGCGGTGCCCGAGACCCAGCCCCGGGGCGCGGTCACCCCGGCTAGGGCCACTGCGCCCCCCCCGTCAGGCCGAGGCCTGGCTCCAGCCCGAAGGCCAGGTTGAAACACTCCACGGCCTGCCCGGCCGCCCCCTTGAGGAGGTTGTCGAGGGCCGCCGTCACGATCGCCTTGCCGCCCTGGCTGGAGACGTTGACGGCGCAGTAGTTGGTGTGGCTGACCAGCTTGGTGGGGGGCGATTCGGGCACCAGCCGGGTGAAGGTCCGACCGGCGTAGAAATCCCGATAGGCGGCCTCCAGCTCCTCCTCGGCGACGACCAGGTCGAAGTAGCAGGTGCTGAGGATGCCCCGCACCATCGGCACCAGGTGGGTGAGGAAGGTGACCGGTGGCAGTGCCGATGGCGACAGCAGCGCCAGCTCCTGGGTCAGCTCGGGGTGATGGCGGTGGCCGGCCAGGCCGTAGGCCCGGACCGACTCGTCGAGCTCGGCGAAGTGGGTTCCCAGGGAGAGGCTGCGGCCCGCCCCCGAGGCCCCCGACTTGGCGTCGACGACCACATCCGGCCCCAGCCAGCCGCGCTCGGCGGCGGGGGCCAAGGCGAGGATGGCCGCGGTCGAGTAGCAACCCGGGCAGGCGATGATGCGCGCTTGGCGGATGGCCTCGGCGTGAAGCTCGGGCAGACCCAGGACCGCCTCCGGGAGCAGTTCCGGGGCGGGGTGTGCGGCCCCATACCAGAGCGGATACAGATCGGGGTCGTGGAGCCTGAAATCGGCGCTGAGGTCGATCACCCGAACCCCCGCCCGGACCCATTGGGAGGCGACCGCCGCGCCCACGCCGTGCGGCAGGCAACTGAAGATGACCTCGGCTCGACCTGGATCGGGCTCTGCCTCAAAGGTGCCCTCCAGGTTGCAGAGGGGGAAGACGGACGAGTAGGGACGACCCGCGAGCGAGCGCGACGTGAGCTGGACCAGTTCCACCGCGGGATGGCCCAAGAGCAGGCTGACCAAGGTCATACCGGCGTAGCCATTGGCGCCCGCAACCGCCACTCTCACCTTCAGCATTGCATAAAGATACAGATCTTAGGCATTAAGATGCAGATTCGGGCTGGGCGCCGACGGGGTTGAAAAAGCAACTCCGGGCGCCGGTGTGGCAGGCGGGCCCGTGAGGCTTGACCCGCAGCAGGACCGCGTCCTGATCGCAGTCCAGCCGGGCTTCGACCACTTCCATGTAGTTCTGGCTCGTCGAACCCTTCTCCCACAGGCCCCGGGTCCGCGAGTGAAACCAGGCGTGGCCGGTCTGGAGGGTCCGCTCCCAGGCCTCTGCGTCGACGTAGGCCAACATCAAGACCTCGGCGCTGTCGGCATCCTGCACCACCACCGGCACCAGACCCTTGGAGAAGTCGGGAGAGATCACCTTCGCACCTCCAGTCCGGCCTCGGCCAGGGCCGCCTTGACCTCCTCGATGGAGACCTCCCCGAAGTGGAAGATGGAGGCCGCCAGCGCCGCCTCCGCCCCCCCCTCGGCGATGGCTTGGACCAAGTGCTGGGCGCAGCCGGCGCCCCCCGAGGCGATGACCGGAAGTCGAACCGTCCCGGTCACCGCCCGCAGCAGGTCCAGGTCATAGCCCTCGTGAGTACCGTCGCGGTCCATCGAGGTGAGAAGAATTTCCCCCGCCCCCAAATCCTCGCCCCGGTGCGTCCATTCCAGCAGATCCCGCCCGGTCTGGCGGCGACCCCCGTGCGAGAGGACCTCCCAGCCGCCGCCGGGGCGCAGGCGGGCGTCGATCGCCAGCACCACGCACTGGGAGCCGAAGGCGTCGGCGGCGCGGGCGATGAGGGTCGGATCGGCCAGCGCCGCGGTGTTCACCGAGACCTTGTCGGCGCCGTGCGAGAGGAGTTGCTGGATGTCTTCGGTCGAGCGCACCCCGCCCCCCACGGCGACCGGAATGAAGGTCCGCTCGGCGGTGCGTTCCACCACCTCGAGCATGATCGACCGCTCCTCGGCGGAGGCGGTGATGTCGAGAAAGACAATCTCATCGGCGCCCGCCGCCTCGTACCAGCGGGCCAATTCGACGGGATCGCCGGCGTCGCGCAGGTCCAGGAATCTGATTCCCTTGACGACCCGACCGGCTTCGACGTCAAGGCAGGGTATGACGCGCTTAGCCGGCACCGCAGAGGTCCACAAAATTGCGGTATATGAGGAGGCCGTCGCGCCCGCTCAGCTCGGGGTGGAACTGGGTTCCCATGACCGCGCCGCGGCCCGCCGCGGCCACCCGCGCATGGCCGGTGGAGGCCAGGACGTCAGGACTGGCCTGGGGCGTGAAGGAGTGCACAAAATAAAAGTAGGAATCCTGGGCCACTCCCGCCCAGAGCGGGGAATCGGCCTCCTGGTGCAGCCGGCACCAGCCGATGACCGGCAGCCGGGGGCTGTTCTGGATCTCGGAGACGTGGCCCCGGAGCAGCCCCAGACCCCGATTTCGGCCGTGCTCGCTCGACTCTTCGAAGAGCAGTTGATAGCCCAGGCAGACGCCCAGAACGGGCGTGCCGCGGTGGGCCAGATCAACCACGGCGCGCCCCAGATTGGACGCCTCCAGGCTCTTCAGGGCGTGCGCGAAGGCTCCCACGCCGGGCAGGACCAGGCCGCTGGCGCGGGCCAGAAGGTCGGGGTCCGAACTCAGCACCGGGTTCGCCCCCACCTCCGCCAGCGCCCGCTCGACCGAGCGCAGGTTGCCCACCCCGTAGTTCACGATCGCGATCAATCCAACCATCCCTTCGAGGACGGGATGCCGCCACCGACCTGTGACATGGCCTGGCGCAGCGCCAGCCCGAGAGCCTTGAAGGAGGACTCCGCGATGTGATGGCGGTTGCGTCCCCGGATCGAGTCGGCGTGAATTGTGGCCCCGAGGTGAATGGCGAAGGCCCGCCACCACTCCTCCAGGGTCTCCGCTTGCAGGGTTCCGATCCGCCCCCGCAGAGCCAGGTTGTAGGAGAGGTGGGGGCGACCCCCGAGGTCGACCACCACCCTGGAGAGCGACTCGTCGAGGGGCGCGTAGGCGGAGGCGAAGCGCGCGATGCCGGCGCGGTCGCCGAGCGCCTGGGAGAGTGCCTGGCCGACCACGATCCCGGCGTCCTCGATCAGGTGATGGGGATCAACCTCGACATCGCCGCCGCCCTGCAGATCCAGGTCGAAGGCGCCGTAGCGCGCAACCTGCTCCAGCAGGTGATTCAGGAAGGGCACCTGGCATTGCACTCGGACCTCCTCGCCGGCGTCCAGCCGGACGGCTCCCTCGAGCTGGGTCTCCTTGGTTCTGCGCTGCACCTGACCGCGCCGCTCAGCCATTCCTCAAGCCCTCCCCCATCCGGATCGCGAGCGCGCTGGCGTGTGCGCCCAGTCCCTCCATGCCGGCCAGTCGGCGCGCCGACCCCTGCAGCTTGGCAAACTCTCCCTCCGTCACGCTGGCCACGCTGGTCCGCTTCAGGAAGGTGTAGACCCCGAGCGGCGAGGCGAAGCGCGCCGAGCCTCCCGTCGGCAGTGTGTGGTTGGGACCGATGACGTAGTCGGCCAGCGCCACCGGAGTCCAGGGGCCGAGAAAAATTGCTCCCGCGTTCCGGATCTGCCGCGATAGATCGGCGCCGTCCTCGGCCATGATCGAGAGGTGCTCGGGCGCGAAGTCATCGGCGATCTGAAGCGCCTGGGCGGCGGAATCGGCGACAACCAGACAACAGCGGGCCGCCTCGACGACTTCCCGGCGCTGCAGCTCGGGGACGATGTCGGACATCTGTTCCTCCACCGCGTCGGCCAGCGCGGGCGAGTCGGTGACCAGGATGGCCAGGGTCATGGGATCGTGCTCCATCTGGGAGGCGAGGTCGGCCGCGACCAGCTCGGGAGCGGCGCTGCGGTCGGCCAGAACCATGATCTCGGTCGGTCCCGCCAGGGCGTCGATTCCGACCGTGCCGAAGACCTCGCGCTTGGCCAGGGCGACGTAGATGTTGCCCGGGCCCGCGATCAGGTCGACGGGGTGAACCGACGCAGTACCAAAGGCCAGGGCGGCGATCGCCTGCGCACCCCCCATGCGGTAGACGGCGTCCACTCCGGCCAGGGCGGCGGCGGCCAGAACCGCGCCCGGCACGCTCCCATCCGGGGCTGGAGGAGTGGCCACCACGATCTCCGCCACCCCCGCCACCTGGGCCGGGATGGCGGTCATGAGGACGCTGGAGGGATAGGCCGCTCGGCCCCCGGGCACGTACAGACCGGCCGATCGAACCGGTCGGGTGATCAGCCTCAGGCCCTCCCCGCCGCTGCTCTCCTCGTAGGTCTGGGTGGCGTGATAGGCACGGATGCGCGTCGCCGCCTCCTCCAGTGCCTCGCGTTCGCCGGGGCCCAACCCCTCCAGCGCACGCGCCATCGCGGGACGGTCGATCTCGAGCCGCTCCCCGGCCTGGGGGCGCCAGCCGTCAAATTGCTGGCTGAGCTCGAAGAGGGCGGCGTCTCCCTCGCTGCGCACCCGCTCCACGATCCCGGCCACCGCCGCGCGCTGCTCCCTGGTCGCCCCCAGATCCTGGCGGCGGCGGCTCAGGGGACCGTCGCGCCAGCTGCTCGCGGTGTAGCGCTGCACGGTCATGCCCGGGGAGCTCTGACCCGGGCCACCAGCGCCTGCAGTTCGGGGCTGCGCCTCTTCAAGGCGGCCTGGTTGGCGATCAGGCGGGCGGTGGAGGTGAAGACCTCGGCGACCACCCGGAGCCGGTTCTCGCGCAGCGTGGTACCGGTGGCGGACAGATCCACGATGGCGTCGACCAGCCCCACCAGGGGGGCCAGCTCCACCGATCCGTGGAGGCGCACGATCTCCGCCGTCTGGCCCAGCGAACGCATGTAGGTGGCGGTGGCGTGGGGGTATTTGGTCGCCACTCGAAGCAGCGGGGGCCAGGTCGACGGGCCCCCGAGAGGGGATCGCTCGGGCGTTGCCACCACCATCGTGCAGGCGCCAAAACCGAGGTCGACCAGCTCGTAGCGGCTGCCCGGGAACTCGACCAGCGAATCCTTGCCGACGATGCCCAGGTCGGCGGCGCCGTGATCGACGTAGGCGGGCACGTCCGAGGGCCGGACCAGGATGACCCGAATCCCACCTCGCTCGACCAGTAGCTGGCGGCCGATCTCCTCCGGACCCAGCGTCACCACCGCCGACCGTCCGAGAAGCTCCAGGCTGCCCGCCAGCAGGGCGCCGGTGGGGATGGCGAGCGAGATCATCTGGCTCCGCCCGCCAGGCGCCCGACCACCTGCTCGGGGGGTAGCTTGCGCAGCCGCCCGGCCCGGGGCTGCCAGGCCGCCTCGGCCGCTCCGGTCACGTGGATGAGGTGGTTGGCGCCCAGCCCCGCGCTCCAACGCCGGGCGGCCCCGAGCGAGCGGGGTTGGGTGTCCACCACCGCCCGCATTCCGAAGAGACGGAGCGAGGATCCAAGACGCAGGGCGCTCTCCAGCCCCTCCGCCGACCAGGCCACCGCCGCCGACAGCGACGGCAGCGCGCGACGGGCGGGCGACCCCTGCAGGGTTTCCCCGACCAGGTCCATGTGCACCACAAAGCCGGTCGCCGGCGCGGGACGGCCGAACCCCGAGAGCAGGTGATCGTAGCGGCCACCCTGGACCACGGGACGACCCAAATCACCACCGTAGGCCTCGAAGACGACACCCGTGTAATAGTCGAAATCGCGGCTGGCGCCGAGGTCGATCTGGACCGATCCACCCAGGCCCTGACCGTCCAGGATCGAGAGAACCCGACGCAGGTCCTCCAGTGCCCGGGCCGAGCGCTCATTCTGAACCAGCCCCGAGGCCGCCTCCAGGATCTCGGCTCCGCCCCGCAGGGCCGGGAACCGAAGCAGCAGTTCGTGCTCGGCCGTGCGCAGGGAGGTGTCCGCCAAGATCGTCTCCAGCCGCACCAGATCACGCCCCGCCAGTGCCTCCTGGATGTCCACCTTGGTCTGGGTGGGCACCGCCAGCCCGGCCAGAAGCCCGGCGAAAAACTCCTGGTGGCCGACGTCGACCTGATAGTCACGGAGGCCGGCGGCGTCCAGGCATCGCACGGCCAGGGCAATCACCTCGGCGTCGGCGACCGCCCCCGGAGCGCCCACCAATTCGGCTCCCAACTGGTGCGACTCGCGGCGGCGGCTGAAGCGCCCGGCCTCGTTGACCAGCACTGAACCCGAGTAGCAGAGCCGGATCGGCAGGGGCTGAGAGCGGAGCTTACCGGCGATCAGCCTGGCCACCGGCACGGTTCGCTCGCCGACCAGCGCGAGCAGGGATCCATCGCCATCGGCAAACTTGAAAAGCCGCCGCCGCTGCTGTACCCCGAGCCCTCTCTCGAGCACCGCCAGGCTCTCCACGGTGGGTGTTACGACATATCGATAGCCCCAGCTGCGCATCTCGGCGAGAAGCGCTTCCTGGGTTGCGCGCATGGCCTCCGCCTCCTCAGGGAGAAGATCGGCGAAGCCCTGCACGTCCGGCGGACGGTCAGCCGACGGGGTGAAGAAACCTCCCCGCCCGCGCGACCCGGCGCTCTGGCGTCCCGTTCACTCGTCCCCCTCGGAGTCGTCGTCCTCGTCATCGCTCGAGTCGGACTCGGCCGCGAACTCGTCGCCGAGTCCATCGTCGGCGTCATCGTCGACCTCGTGCATGCCGTCTTCCTCGTCCAGGTCGACCGCCGAGGGTCGGACCGGGTCCTCGTCATCGTCGTCGGTGGAAAAGACCTCGATGTCGCGCGAGACCAGCCCCTCGCGGGTGTAGGGGCGGAACTCAACCTCGCGCTTGCGGGTGATCGGGAAGCTGGGCTTGCCGGCGAACTTGGGGTCCTGATAGACCTCACGCACGATCAGCTTGACGGTCGTCCCCTCGCAGGACATGACCCCGGCCTGGTATCGATTCCCGCCCTGAATGAACTTGAAGAGCCGACGCGCCAGCTTGGCCTCGAGACTGCCCAGGCGCACCCCCCGGGTGGTGTCCACGGCGATGCCGTCGCCCTCCATGCGGAGCTCAGCCACATCGCCCGCCGCGACCTTGGAACAGACATCGGGCGCCGCCGCCTTGAGGGTGGTGGTGACGGTCTTACCCATCTCCTCCACGAAAAGGTTGAGGTCCACCTTGGAGCCCACGCCCTTGAGAACGTCAGGGTTGCTCATCAGCGCCTCGAGCTTCTGGACGTTCTTGCGAGCGACTGGATTGTGCGGGTTGACCGCCAGGCTGGCGTCGTAGGCCTGCTTCGCCTCGGCGTAGCGACCAAGCTCGGTCAGAGCCTTGCCGAGCCGATTCTGGGTCGCCTCGTCGGGATCGAACGTCTCGATCAGAAACCGGTTGAGCTCGACCGCCTCCTCCCAGCGCCCGGCGATAGCGAGCTGGACCGCCTCGTCGACGTGGGCCGAATGGGGCTTCAAAGGCTCCTGGGTGTCAATGGTCAAGTGCAGGGCTCCAGTTGGAAATTCGCGGCCGACCCCGGCCCCATGGCCGCAGGGCCCTAAGTCCGGAAGCCTTAAGTATAGGTTGCGGGCCCCTGGCGGCTCGAAGGCTCGGCTCGCCCACCTAATCCGATTCGTTTGATCAGCGGTCCACCGCGGCAGCCATGATAGTTGGGCAAGAACACCAATGTCCCGCCCACGATTTCCACTCCGCCTCTCCCCCCTCCTGCTGCTGGTGCTCGTATTTTCATTCGGCTGCGGCCCGGGCGCCGTCACCGCCACCAACGGCGGCGGCGCGACCATCGTGATCGGGGCCGACCTGCCCCTCAGCGGCGCCGACCCTAGCCTGGGGCCGGCCACCCTCGATGGCATCCGCTTTGCGCTTCAGCAACGCGGTTCGCTGGACGGCTTCACCGTGGCCGTGCAGCCCATGGACGACGCGGTCAATCAGCAGCCCGATCCCAGCAAGGGGGTGCTGAACCTGCTCGCCATGAGCGGCCAGCCGGGCTTGGTGGCGGTGATCGGCCCCCTCACGTCATCCCTGGCTCAAGCCGAGATCCCCGCTTCGAACCCAACCCATCTGGCCCTGGTCAGCCCCTCCGCCGCCGGCCCCTGCCTGACCCAGAATCTACCCAATTGTCTCCAGGACTATGGCTATTCTCCCGCCCTGCTCCGACCCAGCGGCGAGAACAACTTCTTCCGCCTCTCGGGACCGGACAATTGGCAAGGACCGGCCATGGCCGACTTTGCCCGATCCACCCTGCACCTGAGCCGGGTCGCCGTCTGGGACGACCAGGAGGCTTTCGGCAAGATGCTGGCCGGCACCTTCAGCACCCAGTGGGTCAAGAACGGCGGCCAGGTGGTCTCCCACCAGAGCTACGATCCGACCGCACCAGGCGGCCTCGACTCCCTGCTGGCCGACGCCAAGAGCACAGGTGCCCAGGCCATCTACCTGGGCGCCAACTCCTCCGCCCGGGTCTGTGCCGCCGCCGGCCAGCAGAGCGTCCTGCCCGGGGTGTATTGGCTGGGGGCCAGCGCCATCACCGACGACGCGTGCGCAACCCAGGCCAGCAAGGCCCCCAGCGGCCACCTTCTGGCCACCCTGGGTTACGAGGATCCAGCCCAGCTACCCGCTCAGCGCGGGCTTCTGCAGGCCTACCGGCGCCAGTTCCCCCAGGCCCAGGATCTGGGGCCTTACACCTTCGCCGCCTACGACGCCACCAACCTCATCATCGCCGCCATCGAGAGGGTCTTGAACGCCAATTCCAACCGTCTTCCCAGCCCGGCTCAGGTCCTGACCGCCATCGCTCAGACCAAAAACTTCCGGGGCCTGGGGGCCAGCTTGGGATTCGCCCCCAACGGGGATCTCACCCGGCCCATCTTTCAGATCGAGCAGTTGCGCGCCAGGGCGGGCGTGACGGCCCGATGGTCCTTTCGGCAGCAGTTCCAGGTGCCGGAACTGATCAGCGCGTCTGGTAGCTGACGAAGAACAGGTAGGCGATCAGGAGCACAAAGAGCAGGTACTCGACCAGCACGTTCTTGGTCAGCGTTTCGTCCACGGTGTGGCGGATGATGCCGCGGTTTACATACCAGAGCAAAAAGAGCATGACCGCGAATACACCCTGGTTGAAGATCAGGTAGACGGTCATGGCCCAGGCGAAGAAGGTCACCAGCTGGGCCACGAAGACCGCGAAGAGGAGCGCGCGGCGCGGGCTGAGCGCGACGCCGTGGACGCGGAAAGATCGAAATGCGCCCAGCAGGGAGATGAGAAAGATCAGCCCCAGCTCGCCCGCCAGCGCGAAGTGCACGGTCAGGACGACCAGAAAGCTGACCGAGAGGGCGATCGCCAGAATCGCCTCTTCCACCACCAGGTGACCGGGCTTCTGATGGTGGACCAGGGTCACGTAGTCAAGTTGTGCGGTGACAAAAAAACCAAAGCCGAAACACACCGCCGCGATGCCGAACTGCCACCAGACCTGCACGATCTGGGCCAGACCGGCGATGACCAGGACGCCCAGCGCGACCGGTATGAAGTTTTCGATCGAGGGCCGGCGGTCGCTGACCGACATGTATCCGTACAGGGCGGGCACCGCCAGCAGTCCCACCAGGGCCGCCGTCCCCCAGACCTGGTCGGCGCCCAGGAGCTCGGATTTGAGGCCCAGGGCCAGAGCCGCCAGGACCATACCCACGAAGAGGGGGAAGCGCTTGTCGCGGACTTCCAGCGGCGGCGGCGCCGCTATGGCCGGATGGTCCTCAGCCGGAGGGGGGGTCTTCAAAACCGAATTATGTTAGCGAGAGGGCGATCAGGTGCGACCATACCGATCTTCCAGGCGCACCACGTCATCGATCTCGGGCGAGGAGACCTCGAAGATGTCGCAGTCCTCGACCGCCGTCATCCGATGCCGGGTGCCGGGCCGGATGCGCACCGAATCCCCCACCACCAGGCGATGAACCACGCCATCGAGCTCCAGGTCCAGAACCCCCGCGCTGAGCAGTATGGTTTCGTCCTTTTCCCGGTGGTACTGGAGGGAGAGGGCGTGACCCTGGTTGACGTGCAGGATCTTGCCCAGGTAACGCTCGGTGATGGCCCAGCGCAGCTCGTATCCCCACGGCTTGTCGGTGCGGGAGTGCTCCGCCCGGCCGATCACCGGCCATCTCCCAGCCGGGCCAGTTCCTCCATCGCCTGCAGCCGAGCCTCCACCGCCTCGGCGTCCGACGCCTCCGCGTAGACCCGGATCAGGGGCTCGGTGCCGCTGGCGCGAAGCAGTACCCAACTGCCGTCGGCCAGAAAGTACTTGATGCCGTCGTCGGTCCGCACCCGATCCACCCTCTGGCCCGCGATCTCCGTCGGCTGGCGCTCGTTCAGGGAGTCCAGTATCTGCACGCGCCGGGCAGAATACGAGTCCCGCTCGAGGTGGATGTCATGGCGCGCGTAGGCGTGCGGTCCGACCAGCTCATCCAGCTCCCGCAGGAGCAGGCTGAGGGGCTTTTGGGCCCGCAGCACCATGTCCGCAAAGAGCAGGCCGACGAGGATCCCGTCCCGCTCGGGGACGTGACCGCGGACCGCGAACCCACCCGACTCTTCCCCCCCCAGAATGGCGTCCAACTCCATCATTTTGGGAGCGATGTTCTTGAAGCCGACCGGGACTTCGAGCACCGGCAGCTGGTAGATCTCCCCCAGGCGGTCGGCCATGTGGGTCATGTTGATGCTCCGAACCACCGCCCCTCGCCAGCCGCGCACCTCGACCAGGTAGCGCATGAGCAGCGCGAAGACGTGGAGTTGATCCACAAAGGCGCCCCGCTCATCGATGACTCCGAGCCGATCCGCGTCGCCGTCGGTGCAGATGCACAAATCGAACGTATCGTCTCTGAGGGCGGCAAAGGTGGGCGCCAGATTTTGCGGAATGGGCTCGGGGTTCACCCCCCCGAAGAACGGGTTCCGCTCGGCGTGCAGTTCGCGCACGGTTGTGCGCCCCCCCCCCAGAGCGGCGCTGATGTAGCCGAACCCAGACCCGTGCATGGTCTCGTGCACCACTCGCAGGCCGGCCCCACGAAGCGAATCCAGATCTACCATCCGACCCACCTGAAGCAGATAGGCGGGGAGGGGATCGTGGATCTGGATCAGTGCGTGGTCGGCGCTGGCGCGCTCCACCGGCTGGTCCCGGCCCGCCCGGTTGATGTAGCGCTCGAGGTCGGCGACGACCTCCGGCGGAGCCGAACTACCCGTCTCCGGCTTGTACTTGACCCCGTTGAAGATGTAGGGGTTGTGGCTGGCGGTGACCACGGCCGCCCCCTGGGCCCGCTCGTCGATGACCGTCCAGGAGGCGGCCTGGGTCGGCGAAGCGCGGTCGAAGAGGAGGCTCCTGACGCCGTTGGCGGCCAGGACTCGGGCCACGTCCTGGGCGAAGAATTCGGAAGCGAAGCGGCAGTCGTAGCCGACCACGCAGAGTGGATCGGGGCCGCGCGAGAGCAGGTACTCAGCTATGCCCTGGGCCACCCGGCCCAGAGTTTGGTAGGTGAAGTCATCCCCGATGATGGCCCGCCAGCCATCGGTTCCGAACGTAATTTCAGCGCTCACCGGAGCGTCACACGGTACAGAGTTTCTAGAGATATTCGGTCAGGCCACGCGCCCGGAGCAACTCCGACACCCGTTTAACGTCCTGCGCCCGCGACTTGGGGAGAATCAAGATGGCGTCGTCGGTCTCCACCACAATCAGGTCTCTCACCCCGAGCGCGACGATCAGACGTCCCGAGGAGGCGACAAAGCTGCCTTCGGAATCGATCAGGAGCGGGTCTCCCTCGGTGGCATTGCCGTTGCGGTCGGATTTCGCCAGGCCGGCGAAATCGGACCACGATCCCACGTCCATCCATTCAAAACCGGCCTCCACCATGAGCAGCCGGCGGCTCTGCTCCATGACCGTGTAATCGATGGCGGTGGTGGGCAGGCGCCGGTAGATGGCGTCCGCCGCCTCCTCATCCCCACGCGAGCGCGCCGCCAGCATCCGCCGCAGGCCCGAGAAGTGTCGTCGAGCGTGACCTTCCAGCTCGGCACAGAACACGTCCAGGCGGGCGCAGAACATGGAGAGGTTCCAAAAATGGAGGCCGCCCTCGACCATGCTCTGGGCCAGCACGGCGGAGGGCTTCTCGACGAAGCGCCGGACCGGATGCGCCCAATGGCGACCGATGCGGATCCTAGGTCCGGCCTCGATGTACCCGAAGCCGGTGGCCGCCCGGGAGGGCCGAAGCCCGATCGTCACCAGGCTCTCCCTGGCCTCCGCCACCGCCAGAGCCGCCCGGGCCGCGCGTACGAAGGCCGGCCGGCCCCGAATGATGTGATCGGCCGCGGCCGTAATCATGACCGCGTCGGGCTCCCGCTCCCTCAGGACGAGGGCGGCCAGACCGAGGGCGTTGGTGGTGCCCCGGGCGGACGGTTCCACGATCATCCGGTCCTCCCTGAGACCCGGGACGAGGCCCCGGATCAGGTCGACCTGAGATCGCTCGGTCAGGATGAAGACCTCATCCGCGATCGAGCTCATCCGCTCATAGGCCTCGGCGACGAGCGCCCGCCCGCTGCCGGAAAGGGCCAGGGTGTGCTTGGGGGCGGCGCGGCGCGAGCGCGGCCACAGCCGGGATCCCGCGCCACCCGCCGGGACCACGGCCAGGACCCGCCTTTTCGGCGGCCTAGGCAAGCTCGGCCCGGAGCGCGGCGGCGCGGCTCACATCCTCCCAAGGAGCCGTCATGTCGGTTCGGCCAAAGTGCCCAAAGCAGGCGGCGGCTCGGTAGATGGGCCGACGCAGGGTCATCTCGCGGATGATCCCGAGCGGACTCAGATCGAAGGTTCGAAGCAGCGCCCGGGCCAGTTCCGAGTCGGCCACCCGGCCCGACCCGAACGTGTCGACTCGGACCGAGACCGGTTTGGAGACGCCGATGGCGTAGGCCAATTGGACCTCGCAGCTCGCGGCCAAGCCCGCCGCCACCACGTTCTTGGCGGCGTGGCGGGCACCGTAGGCACCGGCTCGATGCACCTTGGTCGGGTCCTGCCCACTCAGCCATCCTCCACCGTGCCGGGCCCAGCCGCCGTACGTGTCAATGGCCGGGCAGCGCCCCGTCATGCCGGCGTCGGCGGAGGGGCCGCCGACCACAAAGCGACCGGTGGGGTTGACGTAGACGGCGCAGTCCTCGAAGTCAGGACCGCCACTCAGAACCGGTCTGATGACGCGCGCTTCAACTTCCTCCCGGACCTGGGCCAGATCCACCTCCTCGTGGTGTTGGGCGGAGACCACGACGCTGTCGATGGTGGCCGGTCGACCCTCGGCGTCATAGCCGACGCTCACCTGCGCCGCCCCGTCCGGACGCAGCCAGGAGAGCTCACGGCTGCGTCTCAGCTGGGAGAGGCGCCTCACCAAACGGTGGGCGATCATGATCGGGAGCGGCATCAGCTCCGGCGTCTGGTCGCAGGCATAGCCCACCACCACACCGGAGTCACCGGCTCCGCCCACGTTGACGCCGGCGGCTATGTCCGGGGACTGCTCGTCGATGGAGACCACCACCCCGCAGGTCTCAGCGTCGAATCCGTATTTGGCGCGCGCGTAGCCCGCCTCCCGGATCGTCTCCCGAATGATGTGCTGGATGTCGACGTAGCAATCGGTCGAGATCTGACCTGTGACCAGCACCAGTCCTTTGGTGATGGCGCACTCGCAGGCCACGCGGGCGAGCGGATCCTTGGCCAGGATGGCGTCCAGGATGGCGTCGGAAACCTGATCGGCGAGCTTGTCGGCCTGACCTTCGGTGACCGATTCTGACGTGAAGCTGACCCACCCGTGTTCCCCTTCCCGCGCCGCCATGGTGCCCACCTCCCGAATCTCCCACGCCGGCAAGCGAAGATCTGCCCATCCAGCCTCGCCCAGGCGCCAGGGTCCTCCCAAACCGTGACCCGCCTTAGCCTACAGCCGAATTCCAGGCCGGGCTGGCCCGCGTGTTTCGGAGCCAGCGATCAGTGGGTCGCCAGATCGATCAGGTGAACGCCGGACTGGGTTAGGACGGCCGGGCCCGATTCCTCCAAGAGAGCTCGGGTGGCACGCCGTGCCGCCTCGATCACGCCCACCACCGTCCGCTCGCGCATGTCCCAGCCCAGACGGGCGGGAATGACCGGACAGAGAATGCAGACCCGAGCCCGGTTTTTGAGCAACGCGTACTCGGAGAGCATGCGGTGGTGCAGCGCGAGTTGCAGCACCCGGCCGCTCAGCTCAGCCCAGCCGGAGATTGCATGGTCCATCGGATCGGGGGCCATGACCGAGATCGCTAGCACCCCGGAGGGGTTGTGGCGGGCGGCCATCGAGATCGGGAGGTTGTCGATCACCCCGCCGTCCATGTACGAAACCCCATCGATCGAGACGGCCGGAAAAACCGCGGGCAGAGCCGCGGAGGCCTGCAACGCCAGCGCCAGATCGCCACTGCTGAAGCTCTTCAACGTGCCCGCCGCGATGTCGGTGGCGACCACCTCCAGCGGCAGCGCCAGATCCTCGAAGCGATGCACGTCGGCGATGTCGGTGTAGTGCTTTATCAGTCGCTGCAGATTGCGGGCGGGCAGTGCGCTCCGAGCCCCGACCCGAAGGCCCGTGCGGAGCAGCGACCAGATATCGATTTGCAGCGCCCCCCGCGCCGGAGGGGAGAGCCAGAGGTCGCGCAGCAGGAGGGCGCCACCGAGGTCCGGCCGGGCCGCCACCACGGCTCCATTCAGCGCCCCCACGCTGACACCGATGATCCGGCCCGGAGGTTCGATCCCGGCTTCGAACAGGGCAATGAGCACACCGACCTGAGCGGCGCCGCGTCCACCGCCGCCGCCCAGGACCCACGTCTGCCGTGGGTCGCTAGGCCCCGCTAGGTCCCTTCTTCCCAGGAATTTAAGTATCGAACCTGCTCCTCGGTCAGGGTGTCGATGGCGACTCCCATGGCGGCCAGTTTGAGGCGTGCCACCTCGGCGTCGATCTCCGCCGGTACGTCGTAGACCCGGGGCTCCAAATCCTGGTGCTTCTTGGCCAGGTGCTCAACGCACAGAGCCTGATTGGCGAAGCTCATGTCCATCACCGCCGCCGGATGACCCTCGGCGGCGGCCAGGTTGATGAGCCGCCCCTCACCCAGGACCTGAAGCCTGCGGCCGTCCGCCATCCGGTATTGCTGGACCATGGGCCGGACCTCCTTGACGTCGGTCGCCTCCTCGTCCAGCGCCTTGAGGTTGATCTCGGAATTGAAGTGCCCCGAGTTGGCCATGATGGCCCCGTCGCGCATGCGCTGGAAGTGGTGGCGGTCGATTACGTTCAGATCGCCGGTCACGGTGACGAAGATGTCGCCCAGCGCCGCCGCCGCCGACATGGGCATGACCCGGAACCCGTCCATGGCTGCCTCCAGCGCCTTGACCGGATCGACCTCGGTGACGATGACGTCGGCGCCGTGTCCCTTAACGCGGCTGGCCAGCCCCCGACCGCACCAGCCGTAGCCCGCCACCACCACCGTCTTGCCCGCGATGAGCACGTTGGTGGCGCGAATGATCCCGTCCAGCGTTGACTGCCCGGTCCCGTATCGATTGTCGAAGAGGTGCTTGGTGTCGGCCTCGTTGATGGCGATGACGGGGTAGCGCAGCACACCCTGCTCGGCCATGGCCTGCATCCTCACCACCCCGGTCGTGGTCTCCTCGGTGCCCCCCAGGACGGTGGCCAAGTCGGCCACCCGCTCGCGGTGGAGCATGGTGACCAGGTCGGCACCGTCGTCCATGGTGAAGTTGGGCCGGTGATCGAGGGCCGAGGCGATGTGCGAATAGTAGGTCTGGTTGTCCTCCCCCTTGATGGCGAAGGTCTTGATCTGGTGGACGCCGACCAGAGCCGCCGCGATGGCGTCGTTGGTGGACAGCGGGTTGGACCCACACAGGACCACGTCAGCCCCCCCTGCCTTCAGCGTGATCATGAGATTCGCCGTTTCCGAGGTCACGTGAAGGCAGGCCGAGACGCGCAGGCCGGCCAGCGGCTTCTCCCTGGCGAAGCGATCTCGGATGGTCAGGACGACCGGCATTTCGCGGGCCGCCCAGTCGATAAGTTCCTGGCCCGCCGAGGCCAGGTCAGCCTGCTTGATGTCGCTCTCCACGGTTTCCATCCTTCTCCCTTTTTTGGTTGGTGGTTAGTAGGCGATGACGCTCTTCAATTCACGGCCGCCCAGTCGGGCCCTGCCTCCCAGACTCACTAGCTCTATCAAGAACTGCGCCCCCACCACCAGGCCTCCGAGCTGCTCGATCAACTTGAGGGCGGCGGCGGCCGTGCCTCCGGTGGCGATGACGTCATCGACCAACAACACCCTGCTTCCCGGGGCGAGCGCATCCCGATGGATCTCTAGCGCGTCCTCCCCGTACTCCAGGCGGTAGGTGGTGCTGACCGTGTTCCAAGGCAGCTTACCCGCCTTGCGCACCGGAACGAACCCGGCCGCCAGGGCGGCGGCGACGGCGGTGCCAAAGATGAAGCCACGCGCCTCCATCGACACCACCACCTCGATGCCTTGATCGCGCCAGGGAGCCGACATGGCCCGGATCGACCGTCGGAGGCCGGCGGCGTTGGCCAGAAGCGGGGTGATGTCACGGAAGACAACCCCTGGCCGAGGAAAATCGGGGACCTCGCGAATCAGTGCTCGCAGGGATTGGGTCGACGTCAAAGGTGGGCCCGAAAGTGCTGCAGGGTGCGCTCCAGACCCTCCTCCATCCCGATCGTCGGTCGCCACCCGAGCAGTTGCTCGGCGCGCGTGGTGTCGGGGCGGCGGCGCCTGGGATCGTCGGTGGGCAAGGGTTCGAAGGCGATCTCACTGCGACTGCCCGCCAGCCTCCTGATGAGCTGGGCCAATTCCAGCATCGTGATCTCGTCCTGGGTACCGATGTTGAAGGGCATCGGATCCGGCCCCCCCAGCACCGCCAGCGCGCCGCCCACCAGGTCGTCGACGTAACAGAGGCTGCGCGTCTGCTGACCGTCTCCATAGACGGTCAGCGGTTCCCCCCGGATCGCCTGGGCCATGTAGTTGGGGATGGCGCGGCCGTCGCCGATTCGCATCCGCGGGCCGTAGGTGTTGAAGATGCGGATGATCCTGGTCTCGAGGCCATGCGCGCGGTGGTAGGCCATGGTGAAGGCCTCGGCGCAGCGCTTGGCCTCGTCATAGCAGGATCGCGGACCGGTCGGATGCACGTTGCCGGCGTAGGACTCGGGCTGGGGATGGACCAGCGGGTCCCCGTACACCTCGGAGGTGGACGCGAGCAGGAAGCGGGCTCCCTTCTGGAGCGCCAGCCCGAGCAGGTTGTGGGTGCCCAGGGTGCCGACTTTGACGATCTCGATGGGGATCCGAGAGAAGTCCAGCGGGGAGGCGGGCGAGGCGAAATGAAGCACGAAGTCCACCGGACCGGACACCGCGACCGGCTGCGTCACGTCGTGCTCACGGAGCTCGAAGCCGGCCCGGCCGACCAGGTGGGCCAGGTTATCCGGAGACCCGGATATGAAATTGTCCAGGACCAGAACCTCGATCTCACGCGCCAGCAGACGCTCACAGAGGTGAGAGCCGATGAAGCCGCCGCCCCCGGAGAGGACCGCCCTAGTTACGTCCCACCGCCCTGTAGACGAATCCCAGCCGCCGCATGTCGGCCGGATCATAGAGGTTCCTTCCGTCCACCAAAACCGGCTCCCGCAGGAGCCCCTTGATCCGGGCCAGATCGAGCTGCTTGAACTCGTTCCACTCGGTCACCAGGATCAGGCCGTGGGCCCCGTCGGCGAGCGCGTAGGGGTCCTTCTCAAAGCGGACCTCGGGCAATAGGGGGCGGGCCCGCTCCATCGCCGCCGGGTCATAGGCGGCCACGCTGGCGCCGCCCGCGATGAGCTGTCGGGCGATGTCCACACTCGGGGCCTCGCGCATGTCGTCGGTGTTGGGCTTGAAGGAAAGGCCGAGCAATCCGATCACGCGACCAGCCAGATCGCCCAGGCACTCCCTGACCTTATCCACGACCAGCTTGCGCTGGTCACGATTGATGTCCATGACGGCGCGAAGCAACTCGGGGTGATAGCCGTAATGCTCGCCAATCGCCGTCAGGGCCTTCACGTCCTTGGGAAAGCAGGAGCCTCCATAACCCAAACCCGCCTCCAGGAAATGGGGGCCGATGCGGTGGTCGAGGCCCATCCCCTCCGACACCACCTTGATGTCGGCGTTGACGCGCTCGGCGATGCGAGCGACCTCGTTCATGAACGAAATTCGAGTGGCCAAGAATGCGTTGGACGCGTACTTGATCATCTCTGCCGAGTAGATGTCGGTGACCATGAGGCGCCCGGGCAAGGGCTCATAGAGCTTTGCCACCTGGGCGGCGGCGGCCTCGTCGTGGGCACCGATGACGATCCGGTCCGGCTCCATGAAATCCTTCAACGCCGACCCCTCGCGCAGGAATTCGGGGTTCGACACCACCGCCGCGGGGTGGCGCCCGTTGCGCTCCTTAACGGTCGTCGAGACCAGATCCCCGGTGCCGATCGGAACGGTCGACTTGTTGACGATGATGAGACGGTCCGACATGTGTTCGGCGATGGCGGCGGCAGCCGACCGGACCGAGCTCAAATCTGCCTCCCCCCCATCTCCCTCGGGAGTCGAGACGGCGATGAAGGCAAATTCCGATCCCGGTATCGCCTCGGCGTAGGAGGTCGTGAAATGCATCCGCCCCGCTCGGGTATTGCGGTCCACCACCTCCTGCAGGCCGGGCTCGTAGAAGGGAATGCGCCCGGCGCGCAGCCAGTCCACCTTGGCCTGGTCGATATCCACCACCCAGACGTCATTGCCCAGATCGGACAGGCAGGCGGCGGTGGTGAGGCCGACGTAGCCCGCCCCAACCATGGCTATGCGGCTCAAGACGGCTCGATTATGTCAGGTGGAGCGGGGGCATCGATCGGATCAGGACAGCGCTCGGTCGTAAACGGCGGCGGTCCTGCGGGCGGTATCGGTCCAGCTATAGGTCCTCGCCCGCGTCAACCCGGAGCTCCGGAGGCGGTCCGCCAGGTCTCGGTTCAGAGCCACCTCGGCAGCCGCCCGGCCCAGCCCGGCCACGTCCCCGTCCGCAACCAGTATCCCGGCCTCACCGACCAACTCGGGGAGGCTGGAGTTGGCGTATGCGATGACCGGACATCCGCAGGCCATGGCCTCCAGGGGGGGCAGGGCAAATCCCTCGTAGCGGCTGGGGAAGATGAGCGCGGTCGCAGCCGATAGGAGGTCGATGAGCTCGGCATCGCCGACGTATCCAAGCTGCCGCGCACCCTCCATCTGAGATGGGGCCTGGCGGCCCGGATCGCCGGCCAGCGCCAGCTGCAACGAGGGCACCGCCTGGCGGGCCGTCCTCCAGGCGGTCAGCAACGCGGCCGGGTCCTTGCGTCTGTCGAGTGCTCCGGCGAACAGGAGGTAGGGTTGGCGGAGGCCAAAGCGTGACGCGACCCGGCCGGAAGCGTTGGAGGTGGGCGCAAAGGCTGGTTCAACCGCCTCCGCCACAACCTCGATCCGACCGCGGTCGACTCCAGCCAGTCGCACCGCGTCGGTGGCCGTGGAGTTGGATACGGCGATGATCCGGGAGGCGGCAGCGAGGCGCCGGCGCCCGGGGCGGTCGCGGATTCGCTCGCCGAGTGTTTTGAGCCCCGGCAAGGCCCAGGGAATCAGATCGTGCAGCGTCACCACCCAGGGCACCCGGCCTGGACCGGGCAGGGCAAGATTGGTCGCGTGGTAGAGGGAGGGTCCAATCCTTTCCAGCTCCCGAGGCAGGCGGACGGCGTCCTCGTAGGCCTGAAAACGGCCGTGATAGCGGCGTGAGACGGAGAACATGACGTAGCCGCCACCGCCCAGCCGGGGCGGTTCGAGGCCCCCGTCGATGAGGAGTCCGATCTGCCCCCGATACCGAGTTTCCTCCAGGCCACCCAGCAGACCGACCAGATAGCGGCCGATGCCACGGCGCGCGCTTGGCCCCTGCAGCGGCCGAGCATCGATCAGGATCCGGCGGTGCGATTTCGAACTGGCCCCAGGCACCCGGATAGAGTGCCTCAAACACCCGGCGCCTGTGATCTCCCCACGTGGTTGGTGTTGCGGTTTCGTATGCGGACGTCGAATTGGATGGAAGGACCGTGGCCCCCGCGCATGGCAAGGGCCGGGTTGTATTCGTTTCATCCCGCCTCGAGGGCCGCCGAAACGCGCCGATTGAGACTGCGAATACACTTGGGCTCGGCCAGCCCTGTCGCCCGGCTCGGTGCTGCGGGGTGCGTAGGTTTGCTCTTCACCGGCAGGCGCGTGGTCAGGAGGACGACGGAAAGCTGATTGGAATGATGGTGGCCGGGGTCCCTGGTTGGGCGCCACTCGACATCGGGCGGGGAACCTGCGGCACCTCCGAATTGCACGCCATCAGCCCTTTCCCTCGGGCATTCTGTGTGACCGCGTGACCGCCAGCGTGCATCAGAGCGACTCCGCTGACCGGAGGCCGGGCTGGAGTCGCCCCCGGGTGCGGGCGGCCCTCATAGCACTCTGGGTGGCGGCCGTGGCCATCGCCACCTACCCGGCGGCTCTGGTTGCACCCGGTCCGGGCCTGGACTCCTCCTGGACGATCGCCCTCGCCTGGGCAGCGCGATTGCACCTTCAGTTCGGTACTCAGATCATTTGGACCTACGGCCCCCTTGGCTACCTCGGTCATCAGAACTACGCCTTCTTTGGCCAGTGGCTGGCGTCCAGCCTCGCCCTTGCCGTAACGCACATTGGGTTCATCGTTCTGGTGGCAGTGCTGCTGGCCCGCCAGCGCGTCGGCTGGCCGCTCTGGGTGGGGTTCGCACTGCTCGTCCAGTTGCCTCTATCTTCTTTCCCGTCGCTGGAGGCCGAACTGCCCATCGCAGCCGTCATTCTTCTCTGTCTCGCCTATGAAAGCCCGGGTCGAATCAGCCGAACCGCCTGCTCGGTTCTGGCCGGTTCGGCGCTCGCGGTTCTCCTGCTGGTGAAGGTGAGCGGCCTCAGCGCCGCCTTGGCCCTGCTGCTGGTGAACGTATTGGTGGCACTGGTCAGGAGGCGATTGGCCTCGGCCCTGATCCCGTGGGGTGCTGCCGCGCTCACGTTTGCCATCTGCTGGTGGGTGACGCATCAGTCCATGGGTTCGATCGTCCCCTTTCTGCGCGGATCGTATGAGGAGACGTCGGGGTACTCGTCGGCCATGAGTCTGTTCCACGACTTGCTCCTCCGCGGCGTCATTAAACAGGTCCTCCTCGGCGTGGCCGTGGTGGCAGGCACGGCGATTCAGGCGCTCTGGGCGTGGCGAATCCAGGATCGTCGGGCCTGGACCGCGGCCCTACTGTCGTTGCCGGTGGTGGTAGTCACGTTCAAAGAGGGTTTTGTGCGAATCGACGCGCACCAGCTCATCTTTTTTTCGATCGCACTCCTCGTCCAGGCCATCATTCTTCTGCTAACAGTTGTGCCCAGCCGGCAGGTCTCCAGATTGCTGATTCCTGCGTCCGCGCTGGCCATGGTGGTGACCTGTGGAGTCATGGTGGCAGGACTCGACTATCACCTTAAAGGTGTCCTCCAGCCGCCCGATTGGCCGATCGCGAGCCTCGGAGCACGGATTTCCAATTGGGAATATGCCGCGCAGGTTACATTCGATCCGCAGACCCGAACACGGTTCGAGGACCAATCGCGCCGGTCGCTGCGGTCAGCGCTTCCGCTCTCGCCACAGATGCAGTCTCGGCTTCGCGGGCATCCCGCCGATGTCCTTCCTCTTGATGTTGCTCTCGCCTATGCCTACCAGCTGGAGTGGTCGCCAAGCCCGGTAATCCAGTCCTACTCGGCCTATACGCCCTATCTGGATCGGGCGGACGCCAACTTTCTGTCTGCCGCAAGTGCCCGCCAATACGTGCTCTACCGGCCCTGGTCCATCGACGGCCGGTACCCGATCTTTGACGAACCGGCTGCTTTTCGCACCCTCCGCCAGGACTATCAGGTGGTGGCGGCGGACAAAAACTACGTGCTGCTGAAAAAGAGGGCGCCCTCGACGGTGGTCAGCGCGCAGCCAGCTGGCACAGCCTCGGCTGAGTTGGGAGAATGGATCTCAGTACCAGACGCGGAGGGCGGCTCGATCTATGGCAGCGTGCGGATCCCATTGAGCGTTCGTGGCCGCCTGCTGAATCTAGTCTTCCAACCCTCCGAACTCCACATTCAATTCAGATATGGCAGCGGTAACATTTCGCCCGTATTCCGATTCATCCCAGCGGTCGCAGTCGATGGTCTCGATCTCACCGCTAGGGTGCAGAACTCGTCCGACCTGGCGAATTTGATGCTCGGCCGCCGCGGGGCCCCCATCTCGGCCTTCAGAATTACTGCCGATCGCCCGCCCGACTTCGCACCCACCATGAACGTTCAATTCACCCGCACGGCCGAGCCGGGGTAGGGTTCAGCGGCAAACCTGCGCCGGCGCGTAGCTCGGTGCCGAGACGTTCAGGTGCCAGAGAAGGCCGAGGCCCGAATTCGGAAGTGACACCAGCGCTTGGGAGCCCGGTGCTATCGTGACCGTGGCCACGGTAGGGCCGACGTCATTTCCCACCGGCGACACCCTGACGTCGGCGACGGTGCCCTGAGATGCATATATCGCCGCCGTACCCCCATCGGGCAGGGTTACGTTCGCGCCGCCCGGCACCGTTGATTGGCACTCGGACCTCCTCTTGGTCGAATCCGCAGACGTGGTGACCCGGGTCGGCAGCACCGCGTCCGCCGCACTCGCCAGCGGTACAGCGGGGAGGCCCATCAGCTGAGTTTTCGACAGGGGCTTCAAGTCTGACCCCCACCTCGTGCGAACGGCGACGTAACGCTCGGCGGTGAGACTGGGGTTGATGGCCGGATCGATCACCGCCGCTGGCGCAAAGCTCGGTGCGTCGCGCACCAACCAAGTGAACCTCAGCTCGGTGCTTTGGACGCTGAAGAAGGCGTTTTTGGCCTCGATCTGCTTGCCCAGTTCGTGGACGTTGAGGATGACCGACACGGTCAGCAGGACCGCCGCCATCAGCCCCCAGGCGCTGCGCGGCTGGGCGCGCGCCAACATCTCGCTGGCGATCAGCAACAGAAATGGGGCGGCGACGTATACGTATCGCGAGGCTCCGGCCTCGGCCGTCCCCAATTCGCCGCGGACCAAACCCGTCAGAACAAACTGCGTGAAGACGCCGGCGAGGGGGCCCAATACTCGGCGCCCGAAACGCCAGTCCAGGTTGGCCAGGTGGGCGCCCAGCGCCATCGACCAGCCTGCCAGCGCGAGTTCGCCCCACCGTTGCGAGGGGCCGAGCAGGCCGGCGGCGGCGGATCCCAGGCCAAAAGCCACAAATGGCCCCACCGAGACGAGGGTCTGTAGCGAAAGCGGATGGCTGGCCACCGGCGCTCGTCCGAACCACAGAAACCAGATCACGTATGCCAGTCCAGGCAGCACCAGCGCATCCAGCCGCCGCCTTCGCGCCGGTTCAACGAGCAGATCCACAAAGAGGGCGGCGTACCAAAACAGGCCGACTCCAGAGCACATCAACGAGCAGAGCAAGGCGGCCGCTGCCAGCCCGCGCCGCTTCCAGGACGCATCCGGCGACTCGAGCAGGAGAGCCGCCAGCAATCCAAAGGCGACCGATGCGTCGAAACCGATCTGAAAACCCCAGAGCAGGTTCTCGAATCCGTTGCCCAAGACCAGCATCGCGGCCGCGGCCCCCAGGGCCAGGAGGTCGCCAGCACGCTGGCGCACCAGCAGGAAGATCAGGACCACCACGGCGCCATGCGCGGCCAGCACTCCCGCCATGAAAGGGGCGTAGCTGTGCCCACCATTCAGCGTCAACAGAGCCGTATACCACAGCTTTGGAAGCGTCGACCAGTGTTCGCTGTGAGGCACCAGGTAATCGCGAAAGGCCCAGGTGTGGACCCTTCGCACGAAGTCCCACTCGTCGTAATAGAAGCTGAAGTGCCGAGTCAAATAGAGAAGGACGAGCCAGAATGTGACCACCGCCCCCACCACCAGGACGGGGGCACGTCGGATCCTGACCTCGGCCAGAGTCATCGCCGGCGGAGGCGATGAAGCATGCCCACCCGGTACCAGCGGAGATAGTGAGGCAGCCATTTCCGCGTCTGAAAACGGCTTTCCCCGGCCGTGCGGTCGCGCCAGGTGGTGGGCACCTCGACGATGGTCATGCCTCCCAGGTACGCCTTGACCGTCAACTCCAACGCGAGTTCGAAGCCGGCCTCGGATTCGATCGACACCGATTCCAGCAGGCGGCGACTGTAGAGCTTGAAGTTGCTGGTCGAATCGTGGGTGGGGATTCCCCCAATCCAGTGCAGCGTCAGGCCGGCCACGCGCGACAGGGTGCGCTTGACCAGAGGGCCTCCGATCTGGTGCCCCCCGCGCATGTAGCGCGACCCGGCGACCACGTCCGCTCCGGCCGCGGCGAGCCCGACCATGACGTCAATGTCGGCAGGGTCGTCCGACAGATCGGCCATCATGACCAGCAGGTGGTCTCCCCGAGCCGCCCCGAATCCTGACCTAATGGCCCGGAGGGCGCCGCGTCCGAGGTCGTTGCGGTGCAGGCGAACCTCGGGCATTTCGGGCAGCAGCCGCTGCACCACGGGAAGGGTGGAGTCCTCCTCGAAGTCGTAGACGACCAGGATCTCCAAGTTGGCCTTGCTCACCTGGTCCCGGATTCCGGCCAGGGCCGTGGCGATATTCTCGCCCTCGTTGTAGACGGGGATGATGATCGAGAGCGTCGGCCGCCCTAGATCCGTCCCGCCACCACTTCGTCCCGAATCCAATCGATGACCTCGTCCAAGGTTTCATCCAGCCCGGTGGTGGCTTCGTAACCGAGCACCTCCCGGGCCTTGCGCGTGTCAGGAACACGCATCTGCACGTCATGCTCGTAGGGCACGTCGCTGACGATGGTGAGGGGGGCGTCGGGTCCCTTGATCTTGGTCCAGATGAGCTCCGCCAACTCCCGAACGCTGGTCGAACGCGACGTTGAGAGGTTGAAGTCCTGGTTCAACGCCGCCGGATCTTCCATGCAGATCCGAATCCCGCGCGCCAAGTCCCCCCCGTACGTATAGTGCCGAACCTGATTGCCGTCGCCAAGAATGTGGAGCGGATCCTGACCCTTGAGCACCTTCTGGACCAGATCGGGAACGACGTGGCTCAGAGCGAGTTTGATGTTGCCGCTCATCACGTCTGCGTCGCGCAGCGCTCGACGCTCCCCGATGCCGACGCAATTGAACGGTCGCACCACGGTGTAGGGCAGCCCGTACTGGGCCCATGCCCCCTGAGCAAAGTATTCGACCGCCAACTTTTGGAAGCCATAGGTGGAAAGCGGTGGCGGGCTGGTTCGAACGGCGGATTCTGGCGTTGGAAAAACCGAAGCGCTCTCGAATACCATGCTGCTCGAAAGCACGGTGATCTTCTTCAGCCGACCCTGGCGGTGGGCCTGAATGGCGGCGTCGAAGGTGGACGCGATGATGCGCTCGTTCTCGGCCAGCAGGTCGTAGGCAAACTCGTGGAAATAGCTGATGCCGCCGATCATGGCGGCCCCGGCGATGAGATGATCGCAGTCGGCCGCCAACTCCAGCATCAGATCGGTGTTCTTGGCGTCACCCGACACCAGGGTGTAGGCGGGATGGTGGTCATGGCTCTTCTCGACGGGGCCGTACTTGGAGTAATTGTCGATTCCAATCACCTGGTATCCGGCATCTAAGAGCTCGGGCACCAGGTACCCCATGATGAACCCGGCAGCGCCGGTCACCAGCACCCGCGACGCCATCAGAGCTGGATCCCCGAGCCCGTCACGCCCCAGACGTCAGCCACCTCCCTTCCGCTCAAGTCGAGCTCCCGATACGACGTGTGAGGAGCGGCGACGATCAGTAGATCGCACTGTTCCAAAACCTCATTCAGCGGCGCCAGATCGGGATCCTCGACGTAGGGATCGGTGGTCATGACGAGGGCCCCGCGAAAGGCGAGCAGCTTTTTGAGCTTGTAGCTGAGCGAGGTGCGAGGATCGTCCGACTCGCCCTTGAAGGCCATCCCCAGAACCCCCACGCGGCGGCCGTGGAGAGGTCGCCGGCGCTCCAAGCTTTCGACGATGTAGCCGGGCAGCCCCTCGTTGACCGTCATGGCCGCGTGGCCCATCGGGAAGTGATCGCTGGCAAAAGCCGCCAGCTGCATGGTGTCCTTGAGCAGGCAGGGGCCGGCCGCGAATCCCGGAGCAGGCAGATCCTGAGCGCGCGGATAGTTGTGCCGGATGGCGTGCAGAATTCGGTCGTAGTCCAGCCCATCGGCGTGCGCGATCTCAAAGAACTGATTGGCGATCGCGAACTTCATGTATCGCCAGGTATTGGTCAGGAGCTTGGCCAGCTCGGCCTCCCTCGGCTGGGTGCGCACGATCTCCATTCCGAGGTGGGCGAATACGGTGCTCGCCCGCTCGAAGCCTCGATCTGAGCTCGCGCCGATGAGTTGGGGCAGGCTGCGAATCTCTTCCAGCGCATGGCCCTCAGTGATCCGTTCGGGGCAGCAGACCACGTCGACATCGACGCCAAGCGCATGCAGTCGACTGGTTACGTAGTCGGTCGTCCCGGGATAGACCGTGCTCCGAAGAATCACCAGGGCACCAGACTTGAGCAGCGGCCCGAGTTGATCCACCGAGTGCTCGAAGACGCGCATCGAGGGGTTCATGAACTCGTCGATGGGAGTGCCGATGACGAGGATGACGGTGTCGGTCCGGCGCAGGATCTCGGCATCGCCGCTCATTTCCAGAGCGCCCGAAGGCAGGATGCGACGCAGTAGCTCCTCGGCACCGTATTCCAGAAATGGCATCTTTCCGCTGGCGATTCGGGCGATCTTGGCTGCGTCCAAATCGTAGATTCCGACCCTGACGCCCGCCTCCGCGAAGGACAGTGCCAGGGGCAGTCCAACGTGCCCCGCGCCGCCCACGACCACCAGATCGAGCGAGCCGTTCAACTGCGATGTGGGCGCGCCAGCACCGGAAGTCAGCGTCATCAGGTGGGAGTTTAGTCCCTATGCGGGGACGACAACGAGCCGCCGGCGGCGGGTAGGCGCGATGCATTTCAGATCATCTGAGGGGCTGGCCCCGCGCCCGTGGTGGAGATGTGACCCAGCCTCCACCTCATCTCCCTCACCGCGCGGCGCCGGACACGGCGGCCCGCGCCGGCCCCCGCCGACCCGTCCGATTAGCGTCTGGCCTTCAGGACCTCTCGCACGGCCTTCCGCGCCAAGGTGGTCAGGCCGTCCTCGCGCAAGACCCGAAGGGCCGACCTTCTTCGGATCGGCAGCGCATCCGCCAGCAATCCGCGGTCGGGTGCCGGGCGGGGATCCAAGCAGTAGTCCACCAGAGGCCGCACAACCTCGGCCCAGTCGAACGAGGGCGCCAAGGCCCGGACCCGCTCCGAACAGGACGCTCTACGATCTGGGTCCGCGAGCCGCAAGAGCGCTGTGACGACGGAGTCGACGTCTTCATAGCCGACCACCTCGCCCAGGTCGTGGGCCGCCACCAGGTCAGCCATGGAGTCCCCCGCCGTGGTCAGCACCGGGAGTCCGGCCCACAGGTAGTCCAGGACCCGGGTTCGAAAGCTGTAGCGGGTTTCGACATCGTCCCGGTGCAGGCTCACGCCCAGGTCGGCCTCCAGCAACATCTGGCCCCGATCCGCGTACGGAACCCAATCTGTACCGAAGATCACGCTCCGGCCCAACAGGCCAAGATCGCGCGCCAGCACCTGAGCTTGCTCTGCCATGGGCATGCGCGGCACCTCCGGGCTCGGACTCTGGAGAGCTGGAAACACCAACCGGAGCTGCGGCAGGCGGGGCTCCAGGGCGGCCACCGCGCGGATCAGCGTCAGGGGATCAAACCAATTCCAGATTCCTCCTCCCCACAATGCGAGCAGGGAGCGATCGTCGATAGCCGGGACCACCCCCCGGAAGCGTGGAGCGCCGGGGGTGGGCGGATGCCCGGGGATGCCGAAGGGAACCACGCGCAACAAACTGCCCAGACCGGGATCGGCGTCGTGCAGGCGCGGGTTCACACGCCCCTGGGAAGTCAGCCACCCCGCCCAAAAGTCACGCTGCCGTTCTGATGCGCACATGAACATGTCCGCCGAACGGATAAGCCGGGTAAGGACACTCCGGTCGTAAGCGTCGATGCGCATCCGATCGGGCAGCGATGCCTCCGCGTGCAGGTGCAGGTTCTCAAGTGGGAACGGGTCGTAGAGGTCGACCACGAGGTGGCGCGCCTTGGCCAATCCGGGCTCGCGTTCGAGCAGAAATCCGGACACGACCACCACGTCGTGTTTTCTCACCTCGTCTTCCAGTCCGCCCGGCTCGTAGCCCACCACACGGAAGTCGGCGGACCGGACTTCTGGGACTCCGGGAGCGGCGATGGTGACCGGCAAATGACTGGAAACGGCCCGGGCCAGCTCCCAGTTCCGGATCGAGGTGCCGGCCATCCGCTCTCCGAGCGGCTCGTGGCCAACCACCAGCAGGCTCATGGGCTCTCCGCGCCGAAAATGCGATCCAGCCCCAGGGCCCGATTCAGGTAGGCGTAAAAGCGAAGGTATCGAGGGTTCGAGTAGTTGGCGAAAAATGGGTCTTCCAGCAACGGCAGGATCTCCGCGTCGGTGCGGTGCCGATGCTCTTGCACATAGTTCCGCTTGTCCTGGAGACCCTCGAGCGAGTGGCCAAACTGACTCAAGGCCACAAAATGGCTGAGCGTTATGCCCGGCAGCATGGCCATATCCGGGAGCAGGATGCCGAGGACCCGAACGGCTACGGTCACAATCGCACCCTCCACACGCCAGCGCAGGTGGCGAACGGCCTTGCGCAACGCGGTGCCGATCCCCTGTTGGCGAAGGACCCGGCGCGCGCGGTCCCGAAGACTCTCCGAAAATATCTGCGCGGGGTCATATGCGAAGGGGCGCTGCGGGGCTGGCGAAGCCTCTTTGGCATCAACTGCGATATCTGGACCCATCCGAAACGGGCGTTGATCAAGCTGGGCCAGGCCCAGGGCCCGTTCGTTGAGGAGAAGCATCGCCGCCGGTAGCGCTCGGGCCAGGTGGCTGTCGTCCCAGCATTTGTAGATGGCCGCGAGCGCGTTCCTCTCGTACAACACGCGCAGCTTGCGTGAATCGATTCGATCGGCGGTGCCGTGATGGCGGTGAAAGGCGGTGGCGCGAGGCGTGTACCAAACCTCATGGCCCATCACGTTCAGGCGCCAGCCCAGGTCCACATCCTCGAAGAAAGCGAAGAAATCCCGATCGAACCCCCCCACCTCCAGGAAGAGCCCGCGCTGGATCAGCATGGCGCCGCCACACGCGAACAAGACTTGGCGCTCGACGTCGCGAGCCGACTCGCGGGCGCCGTAATCGACCTGGAAACCGTGCCCCTGATAGTTCACGCCCCCGCCAATGAAGTCGAGTGCTGAGCCGTCCCAATTCTTGATCCGGGATGCCAGACAGGCGGCTTCGGGATGATCGCCGAGGGCGGAGATCATCCCCCGCAGCCAGGTCGGCTCCACCCACATGTCGTTGTTCAGGAAGCCCACCCATTCCCCCTGCGCCTGCTCCGCGGCCACGTCATTGGCGGCTGCAAAGCCCAGGTTCTGTTTGAATTCAATCAAACGCACCGCTGGAAACTCCCGGCGGACAAAGTCCACGGATCCGTCGGTCGAGCCGTTGTCGGCGACGATCAGTTCCAGTTTGTCTGGAGGGTAGTCGAGCCGGGTGAGCGAGCTGAGCACGGATGCGAGGTGGCGCTTGCCGTTCCAGTTGAGGACAATCAGCGACACCGTTGGTTCGGGCACGGGGCCCAATTCTAGTCAGGGCTGGTGAATGTCCTCGGGCAACAGGGGGCGGATAGAATCGCCAGGTGGCCACCACCCTCACCACCGCTGGCGGACGGCACCTGGGCACACTTTGGGCCTATCGGGGCTTGGTCATGAACCTTGCCATCCGTGACCTCAAGCTCAAGTACAAGGGTTCGGTTCTGGGCGTCCTTTGGTCGGTGCTCAATCCCCTCTTGATGATGGCCATCTACACCGTCGTGTTCAGCCTCTTCCTTCGCGCCGTGATCCTGCCTGACTACTGGGCGCTGGTCCTCGCCGGCATCTTGACCTGGGTGTTCTTCTCCACCGCCCTGACCGCAGCCAGCGTGTCCTTCACCCACAACGCCAATCTCATCAACAAGGTCGCATTCCCCTATGAGTCACTTCCGATTGCGACGGTCATCGCCAATTTCGTGAACTTTTTGATCATGGAAGTCATCTTGCTGGTGGTTCTCGTATTGGCTCAGAGCGTCCTGCACCGGCAGGTCGGATTACGCCCCCCAGCCGTGCTGCTTCCGGTCATCCTGGCCGCGATATTGGCGTGCGGGCTGGGGCTGAGCCTCTTCCTGGCGACCCTGACGGTCTACTTCCGCGACGTGGAGCACCTGGTGGGGATCGGATTATCGGCGCTTTTCTACGTCACCCCGGTGCTCTATCCGTTGGACGCCCGGGCCCTGCCTCACGGTGCCGCCCGTTTCATCCCCTACCTCCGCCTCAATCCCTTTTCGTGGTTTTTTGAGAGCATCCATTCGGTGCTCTATTACGGCACCTGGCCCGACTGGCCGACCTTCGGGCTGATGCTGATCGCGAGCGCGGCCGCGCTGGTGGGTGGATACGCGTTCTTCATGTGGCTGCGCCCCCGCATCCCGGAAGAGGTGTAGTTGGCACCGTTGGCCATCGAACTTGATGGAGTTTCCAAGCGATACCGCGTCTACCGGGAGCGATATCGGTCCCTGAAGGAGGTGTTGATGCACCACCGTTTTGGGGAGTGGGAGGAACGCTGGGCCCTGCGCGAGGTGAGCCTTCAGGTTGAGCGCGGATCGACACTCGGCCTGATTGGCCACAATGGCGCCGGCAAGAGTACGACCCTGAAGCTGATCGCACGCATCCTGGTCCCGGATCGGGGCCGAATCCAGGTCTCCGGCCGAGCCGCGGGCCTTTTGGAACTGGGGGCTGGATTTCAACCCGAATACACGGGCCGCGAGAACATCCACCTCAACGCATCCCTGATGGGTCTGACGCGACGCGAGATTGATGCTCGTTTTGACGACATCGTGTCCTTCTCTGAGCTCGATGACGTCATCGATACCCCCCTGCGCACCTACTCGAGCGGCATGCAAATGCGACTGGGGTTCGCTGTGGCGGTACATTCGCGGCCCGAGGTTCTGGTGGTGGATGAGGTCCTGGCCGTGGGGGATGCCGCCTTCCAGCGCAAGTGCATGGACTGGATTGAGACCTTTCAGGGTGCGGGTGGGACCATCGCCATGGTGTCCCACAACCTGGGCGTGGTCCGCGAGGTCTGCGATGTCGTCGCCTGGATGGAGCGCGGGCGGATTGTGCGGATGGGCGAGGCGGAGGGCGTGGTCGACGCCTACATCGAGAAGGTTCGCGAAGAGACCGGCCTGGCCAGCGGCGAGACAATCGATTCTCCCGGGGGACCTCACCACGACATCGAGATCGGGAGCGTGCGCTTGATCGACCGCCAGGGGCAGGAAGTTAGCCAGATCGGGGCGGGCGAGCCGCTCGTGGTGGAAGTCCCATACCGCGTCTACAAGGCGATGGCGACCCCGGTTCTGGGCGTGGCGATCCACCGCAACGACGGCGCCTACATATACGGGACCAACACCCACGTTGATGGCCAGGAGCTGGGACCCCTGGACAAAGATGGTCTGGTCCGCCTCTGCTACCCGAGCCTGAACCTCCTTGGCGGCACCTACCTGGTCTCAGTCCTCCTCTTTGCCGATTCCCGCACGACTGTGGCTCCCATCGATGCCCGATGGCAGCAGTACCGCCTGCGCGTCGAGGCGAATGGAGAGGATTCGGGCTTGGTCAGGCTTGATCATCGGTGGGAGCTGTCGCCGAGCCTGGAAGGCAGGCGCTCCTGACTTCGGACCCTGCCGTCAGCGTCATCATCCTGAACTTCAACGGCGCCCACTACCTCGGCGATTGCGTGGGCGCGGTGTTGGACCAGCAGCTGGACCGAAACTTCGAAATTCTGGTGGTTGACAATGACTCCCAGGATGGATCGGCGGCGCTGGCGCGCGGGCTGCCAGGGGTCAGGGTGGTCTTGGCGCCTCGAAATCTCGGATTTGCCGGCGGCAACAACCTCGGCATCAGGCACGCTCGCGGTCAACAGATAGTGCTCCTGAACAACGACACACGGGTCCACCCGGGCTGGCTCCAAGCCCTGGTTGACGCCAGCGCGTCGGTCCCGCGGGTGGGGGCGGTCACCAGCCGCCTGGCCTGGGCCGACAGCCCCAGCCGCATCCAAAATGCCGGCCTCTTGTTGCTCAGTGACGGTAGCGGAGGTGACCGAGGCGTAAACGAGCCAACCACCGACTACGGTGAGCGCTGCGAGGTGTTCGGCTTTTGCGGGGCGGCTGCGCTCCTCGAGCGAAGCGCGCTCGCCGACGTCGGGGTTTTCGATGCTCGCTACTTCATGTACTACGAAGATCTCGACCTCAGCTGGAGAATGCGGCTCCGGGGTTGGCGCATCCTCTACGAGCCACGTGCGGAGGTAGAGCATGTGCATGCGGCCTCAAGCCGGGAGTGGTCCGAGTTGTTCGTATTTCACGCGGATCGCAACCGGGTGCTAACCCTGGTCAAGAACGCCCGCTGGAGGTTCCTGTGGAGGTGTCTGGGGCAGCTGGCGGCCCGGGCGGCGGGGCCGGAGGGAACGGCCCTGCGCGCCCGCCGCTCGGTGCGCGGTCGCCTAATCGTCTCTCTGGCCTTCAACCTATGGCCAGCTCTTTTGCAACGTTGGCGGATCCGGTTGCGACGACGGCTCGCCGACTCTGATATCGAATCGTGGGCTTACCCTCGAGCGACATGGGACGACCGATCCAAATAGGGCTGTACTCGCCCTATTTCGGGACCACCTGGGGTGGGGGCGAGAAGTACCTGGCGCGCACCGCCCGATGCCTGGCGGACGCCCTGCCGAATGACGGGATCGAGATTGCCAGCCCCGTCCCCGTGCAGCGCGCGGACCTCGAAGCCAGCTTGGGAGTGAGCCTGGACGGGATCCGTACGCTGAGCACCAATCATCGCGTGACGCCCATCCACACGTTTCTGAACGGTGTCGGCCCCCTCCGACCACTGCGCAATTTGGTCGTTGGTAATCAGGCCGAACGTCTGAGCGCACGTTACGACCTGTTTGTCGGTATGAGCTACGCCGTCTCGGTCGCCAGCAAGGCGCCCGAGAGCCTGATGCTGTGCCAATTCCCGCATCGGGAGGGGCAAACAGCAGCCAGCGGCTACCGAACGATTGTCTGCGCCTCGGAATACGTGCGCGGTTGGATCGAGCGCTGGTGGGGCAGGAACGCGCTGGTGGTACCACCCCCAATCCACATCCCAACTGACGCGCCGCCCTTGGATGGCAAGGCGAACATGATCCTCTCCGTGGGACGCTTTTTTCAGGGCGGGCATACCAAGAGACAGGACATGCTGGTCACCGCCTTTCGGCGGCTCTGCGAGGATGGCCTCAAGGGCTGGGAGTTGCATTTGGCGGGCGGGACCCACGACCAGGGACCGCACCGGGGTTACTACGACTCCGTGGTCGCCCTCGGTGCCGGTTACCCGGTGGTTCTGCACCCAAACTGTCCTCCCAACATCCTGCAGGAGCTCTATGGCTCAGCCGCCATCTACTGGCATGGCGCTGGCTATGGATCAGATCCCGAGACGCACCCCGAAGCCATGGAGCACTTCGGGATGACCACCGTCGAGGCCATGGCCCAAGGCGCGGTGCCGGTCGTCTTTGACGCTGGAGGTCAGACCGAGATCGTTACCGACGGCGTCGATGGCCAGCTATTCTCGACCATCGAGCAACTCCGCGATTTGACCGTCGACCTGATCGAAGAACCGGCTCGTCGGCGGGCCTTGGCCACCTCCGCCCGGGCGCGCAGTCTGAACTTCGGGGAGGGCCTCTTTTGCGACCGTATCCTCAGCGCGATGGATCCAGCCATCGAGGCGGCCCGGACGCACCAACGGTCCTGATCATTGGCGCTTATCCCCACGGACCAGCCGTCGCACCATCTGCCCACGCGCGGAGGATGACGGAAAGAGCCATTTGGCCCGGGTTGCCCATCGCTCGACCAGGGCTACCGACGGGCTCTCTCGGAGGTGGCGAAGTTCACGGTTCAGATTCACAACGTCGGATTCAAGCCGTGCGATCCGCGACTGCTGCTCTTGGGCCAGCTGGCGAAGCTCCACCGACTCGGTGCGGGCGCGAGTCAGGGACCGCTCGTATGCGGCCAGGGCCCGGGGCGGCGACTCAGCGCGACGAAAGCGAACCGCCCACGGCGACAGATAGGTAGACGGCTCGTAGTCGACGTCGTGGTAAAGGCCGTGGCGGGCGAACAGTTCCGCCCAGTATTCGGCCGGGCGAACAGTGAGGTGGGTTACCTCTTTGAAGTGATGTGGCGTCGAGGAGAAGAGGACGTCGTCCGTGGACGAGCAGATGTTCGCCACGGCACGGATCCCCTGATCGGGGGTCAGGTGCTCCACCGTCTCGATGCAAGTAATCAGGTCGTAGCGCCGGCCGAACGGATCCAGAATCGAGCCCTGGCGGCAAAAGGGCTGGATATCCTCGCGAACGTTGTCGATGGCGTACTGGGAGATGTCGAGCCCGAACGCTTCCACGCCCTTGTCTCGAAGGGCCTCAACCAGCAGCCCCATGGCGCAGCCCGCATCGAGGACGGTTCGCGGCGATAGGTCGGCGACCACCCTCTCGGCGATCCGTCCAAAGAAGTCAAGCCAGTGTTGACCTCTCCCGTAGGGCACGCCACCTTGTTCGCTGCAGTAATTCTCGTAGTAGTGCTGGTCGTAGGCGGGACTGGATGGCTCGGCGCTCAAGGTGGACAAATTGTAGGCGGCCGTTGCTGAGGGCGCTCATCGGATCGCAGCGGCGAAACGCGACCCTCCATCACGACACGGCGCGCCAACGCCGACCGGGCGGCGAACCCCGGGGAAACTCGATTGCCCCCCGGTTGCTGTCGGCCCTTCCGCCCCGGGAAGGCCTGGTCCACCGCGTGTCGGAGTGAATGAGTTAGGAGTGGTACCAGCCGTAGACGTCGATGATGACGTCGGCACTGCCTTGTGAGTTGTACACGGAGATGTCCCCGTTCGCGGGATTGACGGGCACGATGTCCATGTTGGCGATGGTCTGGCCGGGCACGAAGTTGAGGTCAGAGGTTCCGGTCAGGGTCGGGCTCGAATTTAGCTGAAGGAAGCTATAGGAGGTCGGATCGGTGACGGTGACGTTGATGGCCACCTCGCCGACTCCGGAGGCGGGAATGCCGAGAATCCCGGCGATCGAAACGGACAGCCAACTGTTGGGGCCCAATGGGGACACCCGGCTGGTGCCGATCAAACTGCGTGTGTCCAGGGCCCGGACGGGGTAGGTGGCGGTGTAGAGGCCGCCCGCCACTGATGCCGCAGCGCTGGTGTACCAGCCCACCACATCGACGAGAACATTCACGCTGGCGTTGGAGCTGAAGATCTCAATCTGGCCCGCAGATCCGGTCGGTACCACGACCCGATTGGCCACCGTCTGGCCGGATACAAAGTTGACCGAGGAGGTCAGGGGCTGGCTCTGGCCGGCCGGCCAGACCTGTATGTATCCAGCGGAGCTGGGACCCACGGCCGTCACATTGAGAACCGCGGCCTCCACCTGCGCCGGAGCCGGCGCACCTGGACCGAAGACGGAGATGGTCCGGACACCACCCGGACCTGGGCTCAGGGGTGAGCAGAGCGCACCCGGAGCCTGCGTGCATTGGGGAGGACGGGTGTCCAGCGTTCGGTAGGCGGGCGTCTGGGGCATGAAATGGCCCGCCGCACCCAGGTCGGCGCTGGAGCCGACCCAGCCCATCAGGTCCAGGATCACGTCGACGGATCCAACCGAGTTGTAGATCTGGATCTTGCCATTGGCGCCAACGGCCACTTCGATCATGTTGGCGCGCGACATGCTGGTCCCAAAGTTGATCGTCGACACCGCCGAGGGGTTGGTCCCGTCGGGGCTCACCGTGACGTAGCTCGGGGTGGTCGCGTCGGCGATGGTCACGTTCAGCATGACGGCGGACACCCCCGACGACGGCACCAGGCCCTGGATCCCGGGAATGCTGAGCGTCTGCACCGATCCCGCCCCGAACTTGATCCCGGCACCACCCTGGCCGAGCCCGCTGCGGGAGTCGAAGATCCGAGTCGGGTTGGTAAGGGGGTGATACCGGCCTGGGTAGGAGCCGGGAAATGGAGTGGGAATGACGGCGTTGCTCGGTTGCGAAGCAAGGCCGCTTCCGTACCCGTTGACTCCGCTGACGGTGAAGGTGTACGTGGTCCCATCGGTGAGGCCGGTGAAGGTGGTGCTGGTCGACCCCGCCGGCACGCTCACCGATCTACCTCCGGGTGCAGCCGTGATGGTATAGCTGTTGACGGGGTTGGGACCCGCAGAGGCGGGCCAGCTCACGTAGGCGAATCCATCGCCGGGAGAGGCTGTGACCTGGGCTGGGGGCAGCGGAGTCTCGGCAAAATTGGCGTCGATGGCGTTCCAGAGATAGGGCAGGCCGCCACCCATGTCCAGGGACCAGATTCCAACCCCGGCCAGCCCGTCGCGAAGCGCGAGCTGGTACTTAGCGCTGAGCGAGGCGGCGCTGTCGATGTAGAGCTCCCTGGCTCCCCCGTAGGTGGGAGGGCAGGGGTCCTGGGGGTCATTACCGCTGTTGTAAGCAGCCCACTGGTCGACCCCGTCATGGACGTCGGCTTGGAAATGTAGGAAGTTCAGACCCTGGATTCCGTACTGGGTGTTGGCCGTCCAGCCAAGATGGGGCAGCCCCGGCACCGGATAGGTGGGGGCGTTTGGATTCATGTTCGTGGTGCAGCTGGCCCAGCCGTAGTAGGGCAGACCGAGAATGACCTTGTTGGCGCCAGCCACCGAGCTGTACTGGGCCGCGATGTCCTGATCATTCCACTTGTAGGGCGCGGACAGCGGTGAGGTGGGGCTCATGCAGGTCTCGGGGTTGGAGCTAGTGGGGGGAGGGCAGTTGAGCGGCGGCTGGTCAAAGTTGCCACTGTCGAGCTCGTAGGCCATGACGAAAAAGGCGCTCACATAAGGCTTCATGGCGGCAATGTCGAAAAATCCGTCGCCGGAGGGGAAGTAGGCCGAGGCGCCGTAGGTGTCGACGGTGAGGGAGTCGGCCGCGGGTAGTGCGGCCCGCATGTTCGTCACGAACTGCGTCATCAGCGCCTGATTGGTGCTGGATCCGCACCCCCCCGAGGCGCCCTCATAATCAATGTTGACCCCGTCGATTCCGCGGCCCACGACCTGGCCAACGGTGTCCGCAATCGTGGTGTTGGAATGCTGGAGCGCCTGACACATGGTGCCAGTGAGGGATTGGAACTCGGCGGTGAGCACCACCTTGGTTCCCACCGCGTGGGCTGCGCTGATGAGGTTAGTCATGCTGGGCGAGGCCCACTCACTCCAACCAGCGCTGGTGCCGACGAAATGACCGGAGGAATAGTCCACGGGTGCGGCGAAGAAGGCGATCGTGGAGAGGAGGGAGAGTTGGTAGGTCGACCATCCCACGTACGGGCTGGAAAGGTTACCGCCCTGGACGAAACCGAAGACCTGCGAGTGCAGGGCAACCTTGGGGCTCGGCGCGGCGGCTAGGGCCGGCACATTGGCAACGGGGACTCGGGCCGGCTGAGCTGCGGCCTGACCGGCCGGTGTCATGATCGAGGGTCGTCCGGCCGTTCCTGCCGACACCAACCGCACCTTTCCCGTCGGCGCGACGTTGGGCAGGAGGGAGCCCCACAGCGCTGCGATGACGACGAGCAGCCAAATCGTTCGGAGTCGGAGGATGTGCTGGGACATGGGACGGGACGCCAACTAGAACGGCTTTGGAACTGTAATCCGGTGGGCGGCATGAGGTCAAGCGATTGGGCCAGGTTTGGTTCAGCCTCGCCGCCGGAATCGTCCGCGGGACGGACTGTCGGTTGGGACCCGCCCCCCGTTTGTGGGCCGATGGTACCGGCTCAGTTCGACTCGTGTAGCCGGGCGGGAAGTCTCCTTGGAGTGAGGCTACTCCGCGGGATCCCTTGGAGCTCTGCCTGAGCCGTCCGCGACGCTCTCCGGCTTCAACGACTGATAGTTCCGGCGGTAGTAGTCCCAGTAGTCACCGGACTTGACCCGGCGCCACCACGCCTGATTCTCGCGGTACCAGTCCACGGTCTGCTGGAGTCCGTCACCAAGCGCGATGCGCGGCTCCCAGCCCAGTGCTCGGAGTTTGCGCGTGTCCACGGCGTAGCGGTAGTCGTGACCGGGGCGATCCTTCACGTACTCGATCAGTTGACGCGGCTTGTTGAGCAGCTCCAGCACCGACTGGGCGATCTCGTTGCCACTCGTCTCCACCCCGGTGCCGACGTTGTACACCTCCCCCGCGGGAGCCTCGTGCAATACGAGGTCGATGGCCCGGCAGTGGTCCTCGACAAAGACGTAGTCGCGAACCGCGCTGCCGTCGTTATAGAGGGGCAGAGGCAGGTCGTCGATGGCGTTGGTGATGTGGACTGGGATCAGCTTCTCCGGATATTGGTGGGGGCCGTAATTGTTGGATCCACGAGTGATGAGCAGGGGAAGCCCATGACTGCTGGCGTAGGACCGCGCAATCATCTCGCCGCCGGCCTTGCTGGCCGAATAGGGACTCCGGGGACGCAGCGCATCCTCCTCCCCCGACCTCCCCTGGCTCACGTCACCGTAGACCTCATCGGTGCTGACCAAGAGAAACACCTCGTGGCGGTGCTTGCGGGCGGCCTCACAGAGGACGGCTGTGCCGAGGACATCGGTGGTGATGAAGGCGAAGGGGTCCAGGAGCGAGCGATCGACGTGGGTTTCGGCGGCGAAGTTGACGATGGCGTCGACCTGGCCGGCCAGCTCTTCAACCAGCGGGGCATCGCAGATGTCGCCGTGTATGAAGCGGTAACCGATTTGGCCGTCAAATTCGGCCAGATTCTCCGGGTTTCCGGCGTACGTCAATTTGTCCAGGACCCAGATCTCCGTCTGCGGACGCTCGCGGCGTAGGAGGCGGACGAAATGGGAGCCGATGAAGCCCGCCGCCCCGGCCACCAGCAACCGCCCAAAGCGCCGACTCACAGGTCAGATGATCTCGGGAAACTTGGTCCAGTCATACCCGATTTCCGGATCGTCGTGGCGGATGCGGCCCTCGTCGGCCGGGTTGTACACGTTTGAAGTGACGTACAGAAGGTGGGTGGTCCGCAACGCGCGACAGCCGTGAGCCACGCCGGGCGGGATCTTGAGGCAGGTGGAGGGGTAGTCGTCTCCCATCAACAATTCCACCGTCTGTCCCCGTGTAGGCGAATCCGGGCGAAGATCGTGGAGGGCCACTTTGAGGGCGCCAATCGCATACCACCAGTCGGTCTGCGTTTGGTGCAGATGCCACGCCTTGGCAGAGCCTGGATGCATCAGCGAATGGCTCCACTGACCGAAATGTCCGAAGAAGTCATCCGTCTCTCGGATGACCTCGCGAAAGAATCCCCTCTCGTCGGTGTGGGTGACCAGCTCCTTGATCTCGACTCCCTGCAGCATCTTCTCCCTCAAAGCCGATTCACGCCGTGCGAGCGCACGAAGTCGTTGACCGTGTAGTAGGCATCGATCGATTCGCCCGCGTCACCCCAGAACCCTTCGATGACGTCGTATTCCATGGTCCCGTTGCGCACAAAGTGATTGTTGACGTCGGTGATCTCCAATTCTCCTCGCCCCGAGGGCTTGAGGCTGGGCAGTACATCCCAGACCGTCCGGTCGTACAGGTAGACGCCGGTGACGGCGTAATCGCCAGGCGGCTCGGAGGGCTTTTCGACGATCGCGGAGATCCGCCTCTGGCTGTCGATGGCCGCCACCCCCAGATGCCGGAGGTGCTCCTTCTCGATCACCCGCGAGAGCACGATCCGAGCCCCGGCGGGCTGGGTTTCGAAGGCCTCGATTGAAGACCGCAGGCAGCGCTCGAAAATGTTGTCGGCCAGCATGACCACCGCCTTGTCGCCGTCCACGAAACGCTGCGCCAGACCGAGGGCTTCGGCGATCCCGCCCGGGCGCTCCTGATAGGCGTAGAGCAGGCGGTCGATGCCGAACTGGTGCCCGTTGCCGAGCAGGCGGAAGAACTCTCCCGCGTGAATCCCGCCCGTCACCAGCATCAACTCACTGACGCCGGACTTGACCAGCGCCTCGATGGCAAAGCTGATCATGGGCCGGTCGTAAATCGGCAGCAGGTGCTTGTTGGTGATGCGGGTCAGGGGGTCGAGGCGGGTGCCGCTCCCGCCCGCCAGGATCACGCCTTTCAAATCGGATGGATTGTAACCGGCTCCCCTCGGGGCCGGTCGGAGCCACCGATGAAAGCCACCGCCGGGGCCGGACGGCGCCCCTTTCTACAAGCTCTTGTGCCACACTGCGCCATCATGCCTCGGGGCGAGCCCTGGCCACGCACCATCCTCCACGTGGACCTGGACGCCTTCTATGCCTCGGTGCACCAGCGCGACGATCCCTCCCTGCGCGGCCAACCGGTCGCCGTCGCCGGCGCCTCGCGCCGGGCGGTGGTGGCAGGGGCTTCCTACGAGGCCCGTGCTTACGGGGTGCAGAGCGCCATGCCGCTCTACGAGGCGATCGCCAACTGCCCCAATCTGGTGGTGGTGCGCCCTGACCCTCCGCGCTACCGCACCGCCAGCCGCCGTGTCCATCAGATATTTCGTCGTTTCACCGCCCCCGAGTTGATTGAACCGGTGGCGCTGGACGAAGCCTACCTCGACGTCACTGTGCGCTCCCGGCACGGAGCCCAGTCAGCTGAGGATCTGGCCCGGCGCATCAAGCAGGCGGTGCGCTCGGAGGTGGGGCTGACCGCCTCGGTGGGCGTGGCGACGAGCAAGCTGCTGGCCAAGGTGGCGGGGGCCAGCCGCAAACCGGATGGCCTGGTGCTGGTGTTGCCCGGCACCGAGGCAGACTTTCTGGGCCCGCTCCCAATTGGGGTCATCCCCGGCCTGGGTCCGAAAACCGAAGAACGCCTGCGCCTGGCCGGGGTTCGCTCGGTGGGTGAACTGGCGGGTCTGGAGACGCAGCGGGCGGTGCAGATGCTGGGCAGCACGGGGGGCGTGCTGCAACGCCTGGCCCAGGGCCGCGATCGGACACCGGTCAGCGGCCTGCGCAAGGCCAAGACCATCTCCGCCGAAACCACCTTTGAATACGACGTGGTGGGAGTTGAGGGCCTGGAAGCAGCGCTTCACGATCTGGTGGCTCGGGTTGGCGAGCGTCTCCTCGCCGAAGGCGTGCGGGCCCGGACGGTGTACGTGAAATTGAAGCTGGCCGACTTCCAGCTGGTGAGCCGCCAGGTCAGCCGAACCGCTCCCACCGACGACATCCAGACCATCTTCCTGGCCGCGCGGACAGCACTGGACAAGTCCCACCTGGGCCGGCGCCCGGTGCGACTGCTGGGTGTGGGCGTGTCGGGCCTGGAGCACCCACGCCCGGACCTACAGATGACCCTCTTCGCCTGACCGCAGCAGAGAACCGCGGTCGGGGCGGGCGGCGCTACACGGGGGCGTCGGAGGTGGCACCGTCGCCGCCAGCCTCGGGGTGGGCCCCGCGACGTCGCCGGCGCCGGCCGTTACCTGAGGCCGCGGGGCCGGCACCGGGCCGACCCTCGAGAGCCGACCGATCCACGGTCTTGCGTGGTAGCACCGCCAACAGATCCCCCAGACACTCCCATCCGAACTGCCGGCGACCGCGGCGGACCAGCTCTCGAAACACCATGGCGGTCGCCTGGGCGTCTCCCAGGGCGGCGTGCTCGGGGGAGGCGTCGAGTTCAAGTTCGGCCACCACCCGGGCCAACCCTGGGGTCTGTCCCGCCGGCCAGTCGAGGACCAGGCGGGCCAGGGCGGAGGTATCGAGCATGGAGTGCGGAAGCGGTTCGTTGAGACCGCGCCCAATCAGATACGTGTCAAAGGCGTCATGGCTGTGCTCGACCAGCGCCGCCCCGTTGGAGAAATGAAGGAATGCGCGCCGCGCATCGCCAAATTGGGGCGCGCCATCCAGCATGCCCCGGCTGATGAGGTGACGGCGGCGGGCAAAACTGTTGATGGGGGCGCGGGTGTGAACCAAGGTGTTGAACAACGACAGACTGCCCTGGAGCCGAAAGCGCTCGGCACCGATTTCGATCACCAAAAACGGCGTCGTGCCGGTGGTCTCGATGTCGAGGGCCACAAACTCGGCCTCATCGAGAGGCGTCAGGGGATCGGTTTCGCCCGCTTGGAGTGGGGACGGCTCCCAGGGCACCGAGGCCGAGGCACCGCGTGGTTTCAGGAGCACCGGGCGCGAGTTCAATAGGCGTTCTTGTGCGTCCAAACTCGGGCCACTGTGATGAGCAGAATCTTGAGGTCGAATGCCAGGCTCCAATTCTCGATGTAATACAGGTCATAAATGAGGCGCTCCTCGACCGGGGTCTGGCCCCGCAGGTCATTGGCCTGCGCCCAGCCCGCCAATCCTGGCCGCACCAACTGCCGATCGGCGTAGCGTGGCCACCGCAGCCTGAATTCCCGCACGAAGGTCGGCCGCTCGGCCCGCGGGCCGACCAGGCTCATGTCTCCTCGCACGATGTTCCAGAGCTGAGGCAGCTCGTCCAAGGATAGACGGCGGAGGACGCGGCCGATGGGCGTCCGGCGCGGATCGGCGGTGGTGGCCCAGACCGGGCCGCTCTCAATCTCCGCGTTCACCCGCATGCTGCGGAACTTGTGCATCTGGAAGGTCCGTCCGTGCATCCCCACCCGCTCCTGGTGCAGGATCACCGGTCCTGGCGAGGTCAGCTTGACCAAGAGGGCGATGAGCAGCAGAAAGGGTGAGGTGACGATCAACCCCAGGCTCGCCCCAACCAGGTCAAAGGCGCGCTTCAACCCCGTCGCGCTCCCCTCCATGTCCAGCCCGTGTCGGAAGAGGAGGATCGGTATGCCGTCGATGTGCTCGGCGCTGACCCGGCTGGTCATGAGCTCGAGCATTCCGGGCAGGAGGCGGAATTCGACCTCCGAACGACGGCACTCGTCGATCAGTTCCAGAATGCGCTCCTGGCTGACCGACGAGAGGGCAAAGAAGACCACGTCAATCTCGCCTCCCTGGACCATCTCCACCAGCGCCTCGATCCCCGCCAGCACCTCGACGCCGCCGGTTTTCTCGCCCGCCGGCAGGTCGTCGGTCAAGACCCCCTCGACCCGGTAGCCGTAGTCAGGAAACATGCGCAGGCGCTGGATCAGCAGATCGGACGCGGGTCCCGAGCCGACGACCAGGGCCCGATCCATGTCCAGGCCTCGCAGGCGTCGGCGTCCCCGGCGGAGACGAAACAGGTAGCGAGCCAGAGCGATCAGAATGCCCCCCCAGACCAGCCAGTAGAAGAAGGTGAGGCGGGAATAGGAAAAACCCCGATAGAGACCGATCAAGGCGAGGTCGAAGAGGCCCACGACCGCCATCGCCCCGATCAGTGAAAAGAGCTCGTCGATGAACAGCAATCCTCTCCGGACGCGGTAGACGCGCATCAGCCCGAAGACTCCGATCACCGTCAGCGCCAATACCGGAGCGGCGGCCAGGTAGTGGACGAAATCTGGTTCCGCCCCGCCCGTGATGCTGTGGTTGAAGGGCGGGAGGTTATAGCGCGACCAGTACCCAACAAACAGGCCCAGGATGGCCATGGCCGCATCCACCGCCACCCGGAGCCATAGATTCCCCTCGTCGTGTCTCATCGCTGCCGCCTCCGGGCGCCCGACCACGCCCGCTTCAGGAGGTCCGTCTCCTCCGCTTCCAGGGCGCGGGCGGCCACCAGGCAGCCGGTGTAAAGCGCGGCCGCACCGGCGATCACGGGCAGCAGCCACAGACCCGTGACGGCCCGGAAGGGCAGCAGGCCGAGCCCCATAACAGCACCCGCCAGCAGCACCCGCCAGCTCAGCCTCCAGACTGGAATCGGGGCTAGGTAGCGGGCGGTCAGGGCCCATCCGAAGAATCCCAGCGCAACTTCGGTGAGCACGGTTGCCCAACTGGCGCCCAGGTAGCCGAAGGGGGGGATCAAGACCAGGTTTAGGGCCAGGTTCACCACCATCGAGCCGAGGGCGGCGAGGGTGAACATGACCTGGCGGTCAATCGAGGTCAAGGCAGCGATGAAGGCATTGTTGACGAACATGAAGACAATGGCCAGGGAAAGGACCTCCAGCGCCGGAGCCGAGGCCGAAAAGACGTAGATCGGACGCAGCCCCAGCACCAGCATGTAGGTTCCGATCCCGATCGGCCAGCCCAGTATGAGCAAGGCCTTGAAAAATCGTGCCACCGCCCAGGGCATGCGGTGGGCCAGGTCGCGGTGGTACACCGATAGCACCGGGAAGACGACGTTCAGCATCGAGGCGGGTATGAATAGGAGCGCCTCAAAGGGCTTGTAAGCCGCCCCATAGATTCCGGTCTCCCGGTCTCCGCGAAGCCAGTCGAGAATTGGGACATCGATCTTGAAGTAGATCGTGGTGATGAGGAAGGCGAGGGCAAAGGGCAGGCCCTGCCAGATCCAGTGGCGCAGGAAGCGCAAATCCAGTGCGATCCCAATCCGGGCGATACCGCTCGCCCGAAGGGTGACCAGGTAGTAGCCGCAGACGAACAGATAGCTGCCCGCATACGACCACAGGAAATAGGTCACGCTTCCGCCCTGGTGCACCCCCCAGGCCACAAGGGTGAGCAGGACGAGAGCTTGGAGAATGATTGCCACCGCCTCCAGTCCGAGTCTGCGCACGGCATAGAAGGCGCCCCGCAGGAGTCCCGAATAGGACGACAGGAGCATCATGAAAAAGCCCGGAACGATGTACTCGGCCTTGCCCTGAACCGCGAGTACGACGCCGAACACGGCCAGTGCGACGAGGGCGAAGAACCCGCGGGCGGTGGCCAGATTGGACAGGAAGCGCCCGATTTGGGCCGGTTCGCGGGCGCCCTCGCGCTGGAACAGGGGATTGAAGCCCAGGTCCAGAATCACCGCCACCAGCGCCGAAACGTTGACCACATCCACAAACCGACCCGTCCCGGCCGGACGCAGATGCCGCTCGAGCAGGACCACGGTCACGAGCGCGAGCAGTTGCGCCGCCACGCGGGCGCCCAGGACGATGGTGGTGTTGCGGAGCGCACCCGGGCCGGCCTCTGAAATAGGTCCCGAGCGCATCACCCCGTCGGCGGGAACGTCCTCCAAGTGGGCCGATCTTAGCGCGTTGGGCGCGCCTCCCCGACGCAGGCCAAGTTTCCCGCTGTGATAGATTTCAAGATCGGAACCGGTATTTCCTTTTGGAGCAAACCAAGATAGCCAGCGACGCGGAGATGAACCCAACCGGAACCGGCCTGCAACGTCCGGTCACACGACGGAATTTCATCGTTTGGTACCTGGCCGGACTGCTGACCGCGCTGGTGGTGGCTCTGGTCCTCCCCATCGTGATCTTCATCTATCCCCCAGCCGGCAAGAGCAAGCCCGAGGATTTGAAGGTCACCCTCAGCAAGCCGCTGGACCAGCTAGGGGAATCGGAGGCGGTCAACTTTCAGGCCCCGCCCAGCTCTGGCTTTGTGATGAAGAACGGCGGCGGTGACAACTATCCGGGCAAAATCACATTTGCCGGTTACGCCATCAAAGTGGGAGGTGCCATCCAGGTCCTCTCTTCAACCTGCTCTCACCTGGGTTGTTCGGTCTCCTACGAGGCCGCGCAGCACATTTTCGCCTGCCCCTGCCACGGATCCCGCTTCCACGCCAACGGCACCGTGGCCCACGGGCCCGCCACCGCCCCGTTGAGCGATCTAACCTGGTCCAAGGGGCCCGATTCCAGCACCATCAATATTCGCGGCTTGTCACTCCCAGGGGTCGGATAACAAATGGCCAGCTTTCCTCATCCACGCGATCTGCAGAAGGGTTTCGTCGACTGGTTGGATGCGCGCTACCCGTTCACCAAAACGGTCGACGAGGCGCTCTACCAGCGGGTACCCAACTTCGCCAACGCCTTCTACTACTGCTTTGGCGGGATGGTCTTCATGCTCATCCTGTTCCAGATCCTGAGCGGGATCTTCCTGGCCTTCTACTACGTGCCCGATGCGGCCGGTAATCCGGCCCCGGCCTACACCAGCGTCAAGCTCATCACCAACCAGGTCTATCTGGGCTGGCTGGTGCGTGGCGTCCACTTCTGGGCGGCCAACCTGCTCGTGGTCATGATCGTGCTGCACATGGCGCGCGTCTTCTGGACCGGGTCGTACCGGGCTCCGCGCGAACTCAACTGGATGGTGGGCGTGATCCTGCTCCTGATCATCCTCGCCTTCTCGTTGACGGGCTATCTGCTGCCCTGGGACACCAAGGCCTACTGGGCCACCTCGGTCACCATCCAGATCGCAGCCTCAGCGCCGATTCTCGGCCATCTGATCCAAACCATCCTCCAGGGCGGGCCCACGCTCGGTCCGGACACGTTGCAGCGCTTTTTCGCCATCCATGTCTTTATCCTGCCGGCGCTGGTCACGGTGCTGATGTACGTGCACTTCCGATTGATCCGACAGCACGGGATCTCCGAGCCGCTCTGATGGCGGGATCAGCCGGTATCGAGACGACGCTCTGGGACGGATACCTGAAGCAGGGGCCGGGGGCGGCAACGGCGGCGGTTCCCATCGTCGAGGTGGGCGGGCACGGGCACACGCTGGAGCCGGAGTACAAGAGGATGCCGATCGGTCCCGATCACATCCTCTACCCGATCCTGATCGGGCTGGCCCTCTTCCCCATCCTGATGGGATCGGTGGGCCACCATCTGGCCGACGACCTGCCCGAGGACGAGACGCATCCGTTCTTCCCCGACCACTTCTGGCCCTACCCGATCATCATGATCATCCTGCTTGTGGGGGTCGGGGTCATGGCCGCCTTCGTCTCCCAGAACATGCAACTCGAGCAGTCCGCCGACCCTCGAGCGGTGGTGGTGCCCCGACCCGACTGGTACTTCCTCTTTCTATTCCAGTTCCTCAAACTCGGACCTGAACTGATCATGTCGTTAGTGGTACCGCCGCTGGCGGTGATCGTGCTCCTGCTGTGGCCGTTCATCGATCGCTCCATGGGCATGTCGTTGGCGCCCCGGATGGGCTGGGCTTCGTGGCCCAAGCCCGGTCGCAATCTGATCACCGGCACCATCTGGGTGGTGATCATTGCATTCATCGTGCTGCTGACCTTCTGGGCACTCAGCGGATGGACGGTGTTCGGCATCACCGGGGCGTAAGCGGCTTACGATCGTCTGGGCGCCTGGGGGTTCACGCATTTTGACCTTCTTGCTCATTACCCCGAGCTCCGGTCGGCCTCAGAGATGGCTGAATCCCGCCCGCAAATCAGGACCGGCGCGACCCGCAGGAGGTGCCCATCTCACAGTGGTGCATCGCGTACGACTAATACAGGCACCCCGGACACAGCCGCGGGGCGCCGCGGTTCGCTCCACGGGGGGTGACTCTCTTCCCAAACCCGCTCGCAGGTGGCGCGGAGCGCCGTCCACGGTCGTGACCGACGGCGCCGGTTAGACCTTCTCCGTGACCCGGTACTCGAGGTACTTTCCGAGCAGCAAGCGCGTGTGGGCCTCCAGCGCCGGCAGCACCGAGAGCATCAGTCCCACCACCGGATATGAGAAGTATTGGAGGTAGACCGCCGAGCGCCTGAGCCTTCCCCAGCCGGCTGGTTTGGGAGGCAGCATCAGGTGCTCCAACAAGATCAGGACCACGACCGTCGACAAGGTCGCGGTGAGCAGTGCGCTGGAGTAGATCCAGAGGTTCTGGCCCAGGTCGGTGATCGAGAAGTCCACGCTCACCCAGACCGGGATCGATGCCCCGAACATCAACAGAACGGGCAGGAAGATCCAGTTGAGGTGATTGAGGAACAGATTGGAAAACCGCCTCAGGCGGAGCCAAATTGGGATCTCCGGGTGCTGAAAGAATCGCTTCATGACGTACGGCACATCGGTTATGCCCCAGGCCCAGCGCTTGATCTGGTTGTACTGGGAGAGGTGGGTCGCAGCGTAGTCACGAGACTGGGGGGAGTCGCCATAGAGCGGGAGATAGACGGACTTGACCGAAAATTTCTCGCCGAAGGTGAAGAAGGCCTTCCAATAGAAGCGGGAATCCTCGGGGATCACGTCCTTGTCCCAATAGCCGACCTCGTGAACGAATCGCAGGCTGCAGGTATAGCTGGAGAACGCGACCAGACGATGGGGCCGCGAATGCAGAAACATCTGCCACTGACTGGTCGAGGCTGACATCACCCGGACCGCGGTCGGGACCTCCCAGATGTTGTTGTGAAAGAGGGGGACTGGCTGCCATATGGCGTGGTCGCGACCCTCAAATCGGGCGTGGTGCCAGCTGATCCAGCCGAAGTATTCGCGATGAAGCTTGTAGTCACTGTCGAGGTCGGTGATCAAGATTCGGCCCAGGTCGTAGCCCTCCTCGGTGAGCCTGCGAACCATGTCCCGCCCACCCCAGTTCATGGCCGCTGATTTCCCCGGAACCAGGGGCGGCTCCATGGGATCCTTGATGTGATAGAAGCCGCCCAACCGCGATCCGAACTTGGCCCGCAGCCGCTCCACGTTCACCCAGCCGGGCTTGTCCGTGACACGTGTTATCACCCCCACCAGCTTCAGGTGATCGGGATAGTTGGCATCGACTATCGCCTGAACCGTCTGCTCCAGCACGTGGTAGGGCTCGGTGTAGGTCGGGATGACGCAGAGATGTACGAAGCCGAGCGGATCCGGGAAGCCATCGGGCGGTGGCTCCGAGCAGCGTTGGAGCCAGTCGATCGACATGTCGTGGCGCATCTTCAGGTAGGTCGACCAGATCCCGTGGATGACGGTGATGGAGCGGACGAGCCAATAGGCATCGAAGACGAGGACTGCCACGGCCACCAAGTAAGCACCCTGAGAGGCGAAGACCAGAGAAATCCAGGCCGGGGCTGTGAGCAGTGTCCAGGTCACAACTCCAGGCCCGGCCTCGAGCAGGCGCTCCCGGGCCTGGTGCAGCGGCGTGGGACTGGGTGCGGCAAGGGACGAAGTGGCTTCGGACACCATCTGGTGATTATCCGGCGTGGGAATAGCCGGGCGCCGATAACCGCTTCCAGGTGGCGATGGACGACCTACGGAGTTTCTCCTCAAGCACCTTCGAGAGCGATGTTCTGGGTGCCGAGGAGCCGGTGCTGGTGGACTTTTTCGCCAGCTGGTGCCCACCCTGCAGGATGATGGATCCGCTGATCAGGGAGTTGGCACAGCAGTACGCGGGACGGATCGCGGTGGGCAAGTTGGATGTGGACGCCAACCCCGATCTTCGACAGCGCTACGACGTGTTGAGCATCCCCACCTTGGGCGTTTTCTCGCGGGGCGAACTGATCGAGCGTCTGGTCGGGTATCCCGGCCCCGGCGTCGTCAGAGCCTTCGTTGACAAGAACGCCGGGTAGGCCGGTCCGTCCCGACCCGACCCGCTGGCCGGCCCCATGGTGTCAATAGCACAAGGGTTCGGGGTTACTTTCGTGCCAGGGCGCCGTTCTCGACCGAGCACCCGAATCAATATGATCAGGGGCTGGAACATCCACCCCAGATTTGGAGGCACCCATGGCCGATAGCGAGGCAACACCCGCTGGCGTCCTGCGCAAAGCGCAAGAGGCGGGGATCAAGATCATCGACGTTAGATTCGTCGATTTCCCCGGAACCTGGCAGCACTTCAGCATGCACATCAGCGAGTTCGACGAGTCGGCCTTCGAAGAGGGTCTGGGCTTCGATGGATCCAGCATCCGCGGGTTCCAGGCCATCAACGAGAGCGACATGCTCCTTCTGCCCGATCCTCACACCGCAACCATCGACCCGGTGCTGTCGGTGCCGACCATGTACCTGGTTTGTGACGTCATCGATCCCATCAGCCGCCAGCCCTACAGCCGGGACCCCAGATACATAGCCAGGAAGGCTGAGGCCTACCTGGCCCAGACCGGGATCGCGGACGCCAGCTACTGGGGGCCGGAGGCAGAGTTCTTCATTTTCAACTCCCTGAGCTTCGATCAGAACTCGCACGAGGGCTACTACCACATCGACTCCGAGGAAGGTATCTGGAACAGCGGTGCGCCCGGACCCAACCTGGCCTACCGCCCCCGCACCAAAGAAGGCTACTTCCCGGTGCCCCCGGTCGACAAGTTCCAGGACCTGCGCTCGGAGATGCTGCTCAAGCTCATGGATGCCGGGCTGGCGGTCGAGGTGCAGCACCACGAGGTGGCCACGGCCGGGCAGAGCGAGATTGACCTGCGCTTCGACACCTTGCTCAAGATGGCCGACTCGATGATGACCTACAAATACGTGGTCAAGAATGTGGCCGCCCAGCACGGCTACGTTGCGACCTTCATGCCCAAGCCCCTGTTCCAGGACAACGGCTCCGGGATGCACGTTCACCAGAGTCTGTGGAAGGATGGCCAAACCCTGATGGCGGATCCGGCCGGCTACGCCGGCATCAGCGACCTGGCGCGCTGGTACATCGGGGGACTGCTCAAGCATGCTCCCGCGGTCCTAGCGTTCGCCGCCCCCACCACCAACTCCTATCGGCGCCTGGTGCCGGGGTACGAGGCTCCCATCAACCTGGTCTATTCCAAGCGCAACCGATCGGCCTGTGTTCGGATCCCCATGTACTCGGAGAATCCAAAGTCAAAACGGATTGAGTTCCGCTCACCGGATCCCACCGCCAACCCCTACCTGGCATTTCCCGCGATGCTCATGGCCGGCCTTGACGGAGTTCAAAACAAGATCGAGCCGCCGTCCCCCCTGGACAAGGACATCTACGAGTTGGAGGGCAAGGAGAAGGCCCGGATCGCCACCGTGCCGGGATCCTTGGGCGAATCCCTCCAAGCTCTAAAGCGCGACCAGGCATTCCTGCTGAAGGGCGGCGTCTTCACCGAGGACGTGATCAACACCTGGATCGAACTGAAGCAGAAGGAGATCGACGCCATGGCGCTCCGGCCCCATCCGTGGGAGTTCTACCTCTACTCGGACGCCTAGAGCGAAGACGCCGGGGCCGGTCCGAAGTCAGCAGGCCTCGATCGAACCGTCATATCTGCATCATCCCAGATGGTTCAACTGTCTGCGTTCCACCCAACGACAAGGCTGGGTTGATCGACCGCCGGTGGGGCCAGGAGGTGCGACAACTGCGGCTCTGCGCTTGCCCGACCGGACTGCTCCTCCCGGAGCCGAGCGGTCCTTGCCCACAGTGCCGGGCGCTCAGCAGAGGCGGGAAGGGTCCGGGCGATCCTTCCCGCGCGTCACATGCCGAGCATGACCCGCGCCCGGAGCGCGATGGCGATGGCGACCCGGGTTTCCGGGTCATCCAGGGCCAGACCCGTAAGGCTTTCAATTCGCTCGATCCGGTAGGTCATGGAGTTGATGTGGATTCCCAGGGACCGGGACGCCGCCCGCCTCACCCAACGCGAGGACGCGAGCACCTCGAGCGTCTGCAGCAGCGGCGTCTCCCGTGATTCAGCGTATTTGAAGAGAGGACCCAGGACCTCGCGCACAAATCCCCGCAGGGCCTCCGGGCTCTGCACCTCGAGCAGGAGCCGGAAGGCGCCCAGAGAGCGATAAGAGACCACACCCGAGCGGGTTCCGGCGCGGCGCGACAACCGCAGCGACTGCCGCGCCTCGACGTGGGAGCGCGCCAACTCCGATACCGCTGCGGCCAGGTTCCCGACCCCGACCGATACCGTGGCCGGGAGCAGGATGGGGGCGGCGGTTTTCTGGATCAGTTCCGCCACCTTCTCCACCGCAGCCAGGTCGGAGAGCGCAGATTCCGGTGCCAGCACCACGGCCGAACTCGAGCGCACCAGCATCAGAGCCCCTGGGATGCGACGCTTGACAACTTCAGCCAGCGCAGCGTCCAGTCGATCCTGGCGTCCACGCACGGCCATCTCGGATTCCGAAACGGCGTCATCTGGCTCCAGGACTATCGCCCAGGCACGGCTCGGGAGCCGGTGCCCGAGGCGCTCGGCCTGTCGTGCCAGACGCTCGGCTTCCTCCTCGTCGAGACCGCCGGCCAGCACCTCTTCGATCAAATCCCCCCGCAGCCTGCGCTCCACCTCGGCCGCCGCGCGCTCCTTGGCGAGCTCCAGGGCCAGCACCGTGGCCCCATGCTGAAGCGCCCGCCGACGACCGTCGGCGGCGGTGGCGGCGGCCTCGTCCGGCACCTGTACGACAAGGATTCCGAGCAGGTCAAGGCCGGCTCGAACTGGGACCAGATCCAGTCCGCGAGGCGGCTGGCCGACGTGGATGCGAATTTCGGTGGCGCCCGCGGCCTGCATCCCCGGGGGGAGCGGCAGTCGGGCCAGATCGCCCCCTCCCTCCCCCGTACCCCGCACCCGAAAACCGGCTGGCGAGTAGAGCGAGGCCGCCCCCTCGGCCAGTGCTCCCACCGCCTCCAGAATCGACGATATGCCTGCGCCGTCCAGGGACAGCTTGGTGAATCGCTCGTGGATGTCGTGCGAGAGTTGAATCGCCTGTAACTGGGCCTCAAGTCGTCGCTGGAGTTCGCTCCGCTCAAGGATTCCGGCAACCTGGCCCGCCAACGCGCGAAGAAAATCGATGTCGGCCTGGGTGAAATCGCGGGCCTGCACCGATTGAACGTTGAGCACTCCCACCAGCCTTGGGCCCGACTCGATGGGGACCGACAACATGGAGTGAAATCGGTCTTCGTCCAGCCCCGGCACCCACTTCCAGTGGGGTTCGGAGGACACCTCGGGTACCACCTTGGGGGTGCGAGTCTCCGCCACCCACCCGGTGATCCCCTCTCCAACGGTCAGACTGACCCTCCCCACCATGCGTTCGTTCAACCCGTTGGTGGCGCTGAGGGTGAGTTTTCGCGGATTGGTCGAGACCAGATATAAGGAGCAAACGTCGGTGCCGGTCGAGGACGTCGTCTCGCGGATGATCAGGTCAACCAGCTCGCCAGAGTCCATGGTGCTGGCCGCCGATTGGGAGAGACGCTGCAGAAACTCGAATTCGGCCACCGCCCTGCCGGGATCGGTGAGGCGGCCACGGGGGGAGGCCATCGGTGCCAATTTAACCGTTCAGAGGGGCCTAGAGGTGGTCTGCATGATATGAATTTGGCCCTCCCCAATTGTAACGGGTAGCCGAATGACGGGATCGCGCTGCGTCACTCGACGCGATGGCGGGTCGATTCGCACAGGCTTACAGGACCTATCGCCCCGTGCTGCGAGCGGCCGGGATTCACAATGGTCGGTGGCGAAATTCCAGATGAGGTGAGGCGCACAAGATGACGATGACGATTGCCCAGGCGGTGGTGGAGATACTTCAGCAGGAGGAGGTGCCCTTCGTCGCGGGCCTCCCCGGAAGCGGTGTCATGGACTATCTCGACGTCCTCTACAGCGCCCGAACTCCACGCTTTGTGCTCGTTCGCCACGAGCAGGTCGGCGTTCACATGGCGCTGGGCTACGCCGAGTACACCGGTCGTCCGGCCGCCATGCTCGTCTCGCGCTCGCCCGGATCGTCCAACGCAGTGATCGGGGTCCAGGCCGCCTGGGCCGAGGGTTCGCCCCTGGTGCTGATCAGTTCACACGTCAACTCCGAAGCCCGGGGATTGGGTGCCTTCCAGGAGATCGACCTGGAGTCGCTGTTCCGGCCCATCACCAAGATGTCGGTCGAGGTCCGCGATGCTCAAAGAGTGCCCGGCGTCCTTCAGGAAGCCTTCCGAGTTGCCATCTCCGGGCGGCCCGGCCCGGTCCATGTATCCATTCCTCTCAACTTCCCATCGCGCGAATTCGAGGGCCAGCTGAGCGTCCCCGCCCGCCGGGTGGTGGGACGATCGCTGCCCTCGGGCGCGGCGGTGGCCGAGATAGTGCGCCACCTCCAGGGAGCGCGGCGGCCGGCGATCATCGCTGGAGGCGGGGTGACAAAGTCGGGCGCGGCGGCCAGTGTCATGAAGTTGGCGGAACGGATCGGGGCCGCGGTCACCAACAGTTGGGAGAAGAAGGCGGTGGCCGAAACCCACCACCTGGCGACTGGCAACATTGGCCGTGGTGGATCCGGTGCCAGCGCCGCTGTTCTCCACGAGGCCGATGTCATCGTCGCCCTTGGCTTCCGATTCTCCGAATTCGCAACTGAGGACTATCGGATGCGATTTGGACCCGAGCAAACGCTGATTCAGGTCGACATCGACGCCGCCGCGGTGGGCCGGGTCTTCCCGGTGCAGGTTGGCGTGGCGGCCGACGCCAAGTCCACCGTGGACATGATCCTCGAGGAGTTGGGCGGCGATGGCGGCGCGGGCGGCGATCCCGAATGGATCGCCCGTATTTCCCAACATCGCGAAGATTGGGCCAGGCGTATCGCGGACGTGGCCTGGGAAGCGGACCCCATAATCTCGCCCCGCCTGGTTCGGGATTTGAGGCTGGCTCTCGACGACGACGCGATCATCTCGACTGATTCGGGCAACTTCAACTATTGGCTGGAGCGCTATTTTCCGGCTACCATTCCGGGCGCATTTCTCTACCCCGCGGCCGTGGGTCCGATGGGCTGCGGAATGCCTGGAGCGATGGGCGTGAAGCTAGCATTCCCCGATCGACAGGTGGTCGCGGTCTGCGGTGATGGGGGATTCGCCATGACCATGCAGGACCTGGAGACCTGTGTCCGGGAGCACATCAATGTCGTGGTCGTGGTCGTTAACAACTTCGCCTACGGCAACATCAAGATCCGTCAGCAGACCAAATTCGGTAACCGTTTGATCGGATCCGAGTATGGCAATCCCGACTTCGCCGCCCTGGCGCGCCTGTTCGGTGCCCACGGCGAGGCGGTTACCAAGCCGGTCGAGATCCGTCCTGCTTTGAAGAGGGCACTCAGCGCCGGCGTTCCGGCGGTCCTTGATGTTCACGTCGACCCGGAGGAGATATGTACCGCCACGATCGACCCGTGGTGGTGAACTACCGAGCTACAGGCGCAGCCCGGGAATCAACGTGGTCAGCAGGGTCAGGGCGGCCAGGGTCATCACGCCCGCCGCCACCCACACCAGAACCAGGCTGAAAGGCCCACTCGTCTTGTCTTTCATCACAGACTTGTCTGACCCCAACAAGGCAATGAGGAACAGCAGGGGTGGAGCCACCAAACCATTGATGACGGCGACATAAAAGAGAGCCCTGATCGGGTCAATCCCGAGGAAGTTCATCGCCGTCCCAACCCCTACGGAGATGACCATGATGGCGTAGAACGTCGGTCGGTAGATGGGCTTGATCGCCAGCGCCCCCCCCAAGCCAAAGAACTCCTTCACGGCATAAGCAGCCGAGGCCGTGAGTATGGGTATGGCCAACAGGCCGGTGCCGATGAGTCCAACCGCGAAGACGATCGTCGAGAAGGAACCCAGGAACGGTGCCAGAGCGGTCGCAGCCTGCGCGGCGGACTGCACGCCCGTCTTGCCGTGCGCGTGGAGCACCGCGGCGGTCACCAGAATGATGAAGAAGGCCACGAAGTTCGAGAAGATCATGCCGACCAGGATGTCCGCCCGGGCGGCTTGCATTTCCGAACGCTTCACGCCACGCCTGGACGCCTCCGTGGTAAGACCGGCCGACCGCATCGCATCGACTTCGGCCGATGCCTGCCAAAAGAATAAATATGGAGAGATGGTGGTGCCCAACACCGCCACCAACCCGACTATGAAGGGCTTTGAGAGTTCGAAATGCGGAATCAGCGTCGCCTTCAACACGGTGATGGCGTCGGGGTGTGCGATGAGGCCGGTGATGACGTAGGCGAATAGCGCCAAAGTCAGCCACTTGAATATGAGGAAAATCCTCTGATAGCTGACAAAAAGCTGGAGCCCGACGATGAGTAGCCCGACCGGAATCACCAGCACGATCTCTGAAATCCGAGAGTGCGTGAGCATCGACCCTCCGGTTGCCACCGCGCCGATGTCCGCGCCAGCATTAAGCGTATTGGCGACAAAGAGTGCCGCGATCGCCGCACCAACCAGCCACGAGGGGAACTTCCGGCGCAGCGCGATACCCAATCCGACGCCGGTGTGGAGGGCAATCCGGGCACACAACTCCTGGACGGCCGCCATGAGTGGGAGCGTGAACAAGGGCAGCCAGAGCATCCCGAAGCCGAACTGGCTACCGACCTGCGAATAGGTCCCGATCCCGCTCGGATCGTCGTCGCTGGCACCCGTGATCAGCCCCGGGCCCAGGACCTCAAGCCATGCCAATGGCCCGCGGCTACGAATGTCCTCCTTAGAGGTCCTTCCCGGGCCCGGCTTGCCGATCGTCCCATCGATATCGCTGAACGCGTCTCCCTTCAGCAACTCGTCCAGGCCGGGCTCTTTGTCGGCCCCCAACGACGATGCTTGAAGGATTGGATCCTTTACCGGCCCCCCCTTGTCCGGTTGCAGGTTGCCTGACTCTGTCAGGCCGCCCGGGGCCTCCAAATGACCGGATTTGCCCCTGCCCTTTCGGCCGTTGGGGACGCGGTTCCGTTGGCCCATTATCAGACAGGCCACGTGCACTGGTTTGGCTGCATCTTTATCCCCAGTTGCCCGCAGGAGTCCTTAAGGGTCGCTCGGTCAAGAGCCTCCACAAGCCTGCGGTTGTCCGAAGTTGTAACGAGATCGAGCATGCACGCCGAGTGACCCAGACGAAGCATGTGCCGCACCTGGTGACGTGGTTCCTACATCGTCGAACGCTGTGGTCCCTCAGGAGTTGCCATGGTGGAGTCCGATACCCGCCTCCCCGTCCCGGAGAACCAATTTTGGGGGCCGCTTGCGAAGTAGCCCAGCTTCATACTGTAGGCTCTACGGGCTGGCGGGCGCGATCGTACGGCTAACCTGGATGAAGGAGAGGCTTACGGTCTGGCATCGCTTGCGGCGGACAAGGATGCAGCCAAATGCCTCCGACGCTGTACCGGGCCGCAATCGTGAGCCCCCGTAGCTCAGGGGACAGAGCAGCGGTTTCCTAAACCGCGAGCGGAGGTTCGAGTCCTCCCGGGGGCACCAACATGACAGAACGCGAACCAATTAACAGAAGTTCACCGCGAAGCTGAACCGGCTCGATCAAGTCGCCATCGCCAGCGCCAGTAGAGGCGCCAGCCTCGGCGGTGCAAGCTGGAGGACGGTCTCCGGTCGGACGAGGACGAGATGTCGCCTCCAGGCCGGGAAGAGCCATCGAACGACCAGCCAGAAGAATCGATCCCTGGTCTTGAAGTGCGGCCGCGGGCGAGAACGGAGCGCGACTTGGAGCTGATGGCGCAGTAGCAGGTTCTCGACCACGAGGTCGTGGCGCTCATGTAGCAGGGCGGTCAGGATGGGGAGCAGGATGCGGAGTAGCTCAAGCATTCACGGAGGATCGCCGATCGTGCCGGATCGAGTTTTGCCCTCCTACAGCTGCAACGAGCCGGGCTGGCACCGGCCCCGCGGCGGGCGGCGGAAACTTGGCGAGCGTTCCTCGCCGAGGAGGCGGCTGGGCTCCTCGCGTGTGACTTCATCGCCGTCGACACCTTGTTCTTCCGTCGCTTGTACGTGCGGGTGTTCATCGAACTGCAGACCCGGATCGTGCACTTTGCTGGGGTGACGGCCCATCCGACAGGGGTGTGTGTGACCCAGCACGCCCGCAACCTGATCGGCACATTCACTGACCGGGCAGCGCCTGCCCGAATCCTCATCCGCGACCGAGACGCGAAGTACAGCGCGTCTTTCGACGAGGTGTTCCGTTCGGAGGGGATCCGAATCATACGCACCCCGGTCCGCGCTCCGCGAACGAACGCGGTCACGAAACGATGGTTTTCCAGCCTCCGGTGGGAGTGCCTGGATCGGCTACTGATCGTCGACCGACGTCACCTAGAGCAGGTGCTGCAGGTTTATCTCGGGCACTACAACACTCATCGGCCGCATCGCTCCCTCGACCAGCGCGCCCCGGCCAGTCCTGTGCAGGTCAAGCCTCGGGGCGTGGTCGACATCGGGGCCGTTTACCGACGCGACCGACTTGGCGGGCTCATTCACGAGTACGAGATCGCCGCCTGACTATGGAATCGGGTTCTCGGCACCCACAGGTTCCGGCCTCGCGGTCGGCACCCGTCATCACAACGGGGCCGCGGGGGCTTGTTCGTGAACGACTTCGGCTACCCGCGAAGCGAGGCGCGTCGCGATCGTCACCGATCGCGATTGCCTGATCGCGAGGTTTTGTACACTGCGATGATCGGTTCCGTGGTTGCTGCCCCGGGGCGATGAGCGGCTTCGAGCAGCCCGGTCCAAGGTAGTCGTGGAGGCTCTGAATTGCCTGAACGGGGCGCCGACCCTCGGTCCCCAGCACACCTGACTCGCCGGTCTCTCTTGCCTCCAGCTTCCCCAGACAGCGCTGGGCGCCGAGCTGTTCCGACGGCAACCGTTTCATTTCAGGCTCAGACGTCCGGCCAGTAGTCGCCACGCTGGAGGACCAGTTCTCGATGCTCGGGATTACCGCGCTCGGAAGATCGCAGACAGCGGCGGCAGTGGGGTGTGATTGGCGTCCGCGGCGTCGAAAAGTAGATAGCCATCGCCGTGAGCCTCGAATGAGCAGGGGGCCGAAGTAGTTGGACTCGCTTCCCACAGGATCTAGTTCCAGTGCTGCCAGGGCCCAGGCGCGACCGCGGCGTTCGGAGGCCCGATGACTAGGGCACGCCAAAGGCGGCCGGATTGGGATCTGTGGTTGGCGAGACCGGACACGACTCACCGGGAGCCCGACTGCGAGCGGGCAGGTCTAGATCGAAGCGCCGACCAGTCGTCTGAGGCCGGTGTGGCCCCCGCTGCTGCGGTGGTGGAGGGGCCCCGCCAGCAGCGATCGTTCCCGGTGAAATCGCGATCGTGTGGACGCCACCGCAAATGCGCCAGCGTCCACCGTCCCGTCTCTTGTTGGTTTCGATGTTTGCGGCACTTCACATCACGTTCTCACTCACGCGATGGCGTCGGGCGTGCGCGCAGCCGCTCCGGAGGGTGCTGCCGCCGCTACGACATGGCCGGCCGGCCGGATTACGAGCGTGACACTGGTG
>DATKQJ010000033.1:0-12145 GCA_035532785.1 Candidatus Acidiferrales bacterium
TTGTGGACCTGACATACGCCGTCGGCGGCCGTGTGGTGGACAGGGACTGGGGAGTTTTCCTGTCCGCCTACGGGGAGATCTGGTGTCCGCCAGTGGGGAATTCCGTGTCCGCCAGTGGGGAGTTTCCACTGTCCGCGCTCACTGGCAGCCGCAATCTCAGCCCATCTCAAATCCAAGGAGGTGTCAACGGGCGATGGCGAAGCGAGGCAACGGGCAGGGCGCGGTCTATCTCAGAGGTGACGGGCGATGAGAAGGCCAGATCAGATTGACAGGTGGACGCCGCAAATCGCTCTACGGGCCGACCCCCCGGCGCGCGGTGTGGTCCGTCGGCTCCGCGAGACGCGCTGGCTCCTGGCCCAGGGTCTGCCAGTCAGTGCACGCAAAATGTCGGTGGGAGTTCTCCTGGCCAGCTGGCTGGAACTGACGCGAGAGCGGATCAGCCCCAGCACCTACGAGACCTACGAGCTCAACGTGAGGCGGATTCAGGAGAGTCTCGGCGACGTGCCGCTGCTTCAGCTGACCGCTCCGGACATCCAGTCCGCCTACCGGCGGATGCGCGGGCGCGGCCTCACCGAGCACAGCCTGAATCAAGTCCACGGGGTGCTCGATCGCGCACTCCGCCATGCCCTCCAGTGGGGGCTGATTGTTCGGAATCCGGCGGTGCTCGTCTTTGCCCCGCGCCCGCGCCGGCGGGAAATGACAGCGCTGTCAGCCGAAGAGCTAATGCGACTTCTCGACCACGCTCGCGGGCACCGGCTCGGGCCCCTATTTGTGGTCCTGGGCACAGCTGGGCTCCGGATCGGCGAGGCCCTGGGACTCCGGTGACGGGATGTCGATTTGGTCAGGGGCCGACTGGTGGTAAGGCAGGCGCTTCAGCGACGAAGGGGAGAGGGGCTGGTCTTTGTCGAACCCAAGACGCCGAGGAGCCGCAGGACAGTACACCTGACAACGATCGCCGTCGATGCGCTCGCGGAGCGGCGGCGATGGCGAGAGGAACGGAGCCAGGCCACGCCCGCCTGGGCCGAATCAGGTTTGGTGTTCACGAACCTCTCGGGCGGTCCGATCGAGCCGGGAACCGTGAACGCGAATCCCTCGCGCCTATTGGCTGATGCAGATCTACCCCGCATCCGAGTGCACGAGTTGCGCCACACCACCGCCACAACCCTCCCAGCCCGACGACGCGATTCCACGCTGCCAGCGATGGTTCGGACCGCATGCACGTGCAGACGGCACCGGCGATTTCGAACACCTCGATCCCGCCAGCGTCCACCGCCGCCGCAGACGCCGCCCGCTGCAGGTCGCGGTGCGCGTCGCGCTCGGCCCCCTCGCTGCCCGTCGTGATCGCCATCGCCGGCTCAGGATAAGCCACGGGGTCGGTGCTACACCCAGCATCCTCGGGACGCGCATTGCTTTCGACACCCGTTCGGCGGAGCCCGCCCAACCTCTGCCTCAGACGGTCCGGAGCCCCGACGCTGCGAGCGCGAAATAGTGCGTACAACGCCACGTTCGGTCTATCGTCGGCTCGGCCGCACGGCAGGGCAATGTGGCGGACCCAATTCGCAGCACCCCACAGGGTCGTCGCTTGCGCCGCCTCTTTCAACCAGGAAGTTGTCGTACCGAATACTGGTTCCCAGCCTTAACGTTCTCGGCTCACGCAATGCGTTCTTGGCTATAGCCTGTTCGTCTTCCTGAGGTAGTTTCGAGGGGGAACCGCCCAGGGTTTGATCGAGGCGGGATTTGAACTTGGTCCTCGGGGACTATTCGTACACTCAAGGAAATACTGGGCACGCGGCGATGACCTGGCTCAGCCATGAAGTCGGGATCGGATCGATCACCACGACGATTTGCGGATGGCGTTCCGCAAAGGGGTGGGGAGGAGGCAGGGGGGCGACGCTGATGGACTTTTCAAACCCCTCACCCACGGCCCGCGCCCGGGAGGGAATGGGGGGAGCGAGCGTTTCGAGTGGCGGCATCGGCCAAGTCACCCGCTCCCAGGGCGTGCCGTCGATGGGCGGCTTTTTCCGTCGCCAGGTCCTGGTGACCGCGAGTCCAGCGAGGCCCGCTGCCAGGAGGACGGCGAGGACGACCGCAGTCGCGCCGACGTTGAGGCCTCCGAAGAGAGTTGTCAGGGTGAGAAGCCCCGACATCTCGAGCAAGATGACGACGGCAACGACCGCGACGACGTTCAGCCAAGGAGGGTTGGTCCAGGGTCTGAGAACCGCGCGGTCGTTCGACAGGAGCACCAGGAGAACTGTCGCGCTGGGAAGCAGGACGCCGGCCAGGGCCTGGAACCACGACCAACACGACAGGTTGCACGGGAGCGGTCCAGTAGCGAAGTTCAACAGCGCACTCGCCGTGCTGATCACCAAGAGCGTCGGCACCATGTGGGCGGCCTATCTGTTCCCTCGGCCTTGTATCGCTGCCACAAGCCTGGACCGTATTCATCTAGAGCGACACGCTAACCGGGGTTGCCTGGCTGAGCCAGTCCTTTCTCCAGTTGGTTCTCCTGCCGATCATCATCCTCGGCCAAAACGTCATCTCCGCCAGTCAGGACGCGCGCCGAGGCCGACCACGTGACTCTGACCGTGCTCCATTCGATCAATATCCGGCAGCTGAAGATGCTCGAGCAGCAGGAGGCGATCCTGAAGATGTTGGGTCGTGGGCCCGCGGACTCCCCCTCTCGGCACCAAAATTGAAAGCATGCTGGCGGACGGCACGTTCAATTCGGAGCGGCTACGCGACTGAGTTCGTCGGCATCGCCCCTGGCTCGTGCTTGAAGATCGATCTGTACGCTGGGTCGTGGAAGAGTTTGGCCGTCACCGGCCGCAGATTCATGCCTGCGAGCACCAGCCAAGTGGCCAAGATGGCGCCAGCCGGCGGTCCGACCAGGTAGATCCACAGGTCGTGGCCGTTTAGTGCAATCAAGGCCGGGCCCACGCTGCGCGCCGGGTTCAGGCTAGTCCCTGTCAGCGGTGCCCCCTGCCATACCAGGAGGGTGATCACCGCCCAGGCCGCTAGCGGGGTCCAGCGGGCCGTCCGCATGTCCGAAACAAAGACGAGGATCGTCAGGACCAGCGCTGAGGTCATGCCAGCTTCGATGAGAGCCGCGATTGGCGGCGTGATCGAGGGCCCGGGCATTGTCATCCCGTAGCGAACTGTCGCGAACTCGGGGAATGCAAGGCGCAGAGCCAGCACGCCCAGGCAGGCGCCAACGATCTGGGCGCAGATGTAGGCGCCGAGGTCGTGGTGGCGCATCTTTCCAGTCAGCCAGAAAGCCAGGCTGACCGCGGGGTTGAGGTGGGCTCCACTGGTCCGCCCCAGGGGGCTCAGCGCGACCAGGGCGCCGGTGGCGGCAAACAGGGCTCCGGTGAGGAGCAAGCGCGCGGAGTGGGATGGCAAGAGGGCGACGATCGGGGAATGGGAGCCGAAGTCGAGGGTGACCGCACCCAGCCCTCCGACCATGAGCAGGGCGGTGCCGGCCAGCTCCGCGATCCACTCCGGCCAGTGCGCCTCCGGCGGGTTATCGCTGTGAGGTGACGGCACACTATGCAGCATGGCCAACGTGGAGCGGATGCGCCTCCTCGAGGTTCCCAAGGGCCGCGCCCCCTGGCGCAGGTGGGGTCCCTATCTCAGCGAACGCGGGTGGGGCACCGTCCGCGAGGACTACAGCGCCGACGGGGCGGCTTGGGAGTCGTTTCCTCACGATCAGGCGCGATCGCGCGCTTACCGCTGGAATGAGGATGGCCTCGGCGGCATCTGCGATGACCGCCAGACGCTGTGCTTCGCGCTTGCGCTGTGGAATGGTAGGGATCCGATCCTCAAGGAGAGGGTGTTCGGCCTGACCGGGGACGAGGGGAATCACGGCGAGGACGCCAAGGAGTACTGGTTCTACCTGGACTCGACGCCGACCCATTCGTGGATGCGCTGGCGCTACCTCTATCCACAGGCGGCTTACCCCTACCAAGATCTCCGGGACGAGAACCGGCGCCGCAGTCGTGACGATCCCGAGTATGAGCTGCTGGACACGGGGATCTTCGATGCCGACCGTTACTGGGAGATCACCGCCGACTATGCAAAGGCCGATCCGGAGGACATCCTGATCCGGTTGTCCGTGCGCAATGCGGGTCCCGACGTGGCCGAGCTCGACCTCGTCCCCACCCTCTGGTTCCGCAACACCTGGGCATGGGGTGAGGATGACCGCACTCCAGTGATCCGGGCCGAGGGCGCCGGTGTCGTCGCTGACCATTTCGAGCTCGGCCAGAGGTGGCTGGTCAGCGATGGAACTCCCGAGCTCCTCTTCTGCGACAACGAAACCAACAGCGAGCGCCTGTGGGGGGGCAAAAGTCGCAGCCAGTTCCCAAAAGACGGGATCAACGACCATATTGTGAGCGACCAACCCACGGTGAACCCTGCCCAACAGGGGACCAAGGCGGCGTTCCGTCACCACCTCAGGGTCGGCCCCGGTCAGTCGGTCACGGTCCGGTTCCGTCTGAGCGCCGCCGCCAAGGGCGAACTGGGATTTGACTCGATCATGGCTGGCCGCGAGCAAGAGGCCGACGAGTTCTACGCGGAGCTGACACCCGCGGGCGCCACCGCCGATGAGGCCAGGGTGCTGCGCCAAGCGCTGTCGGGGATGCTCTGGTCGAAGCAGTTCTATCACTTCAACGTGGAGCGGTGGCTGGAGGGAGACCCCTCAGGCCCGGCGCCGCCGGAAGCTCGCTGGCACGGCCGCAACTCGGATTGGACTCACCTCGACAACCGGGATGTGATCTCGATGCCGGACAAGTGGGAGTACCCCTGGTACGCGGCCTGGGACCTGGCCTTCCACTGCGTCGCCCTGGCACGGGTCGACCCTGAGTTGGCCAAGTCGCAGCTCATCCTCCTCTGTCGCGAGTGGTTTATGCATCCGAACGGACAGCTGCCGGCCTACGAGTGGGCGTTCGGAGACGTCAACCCGCCCGTACACGCCTGGGCCGCGCTGCGTGTCTTCGAAATCGCCGGCGGCGACGATCACGAATTCTTGGAACGGATCTTCCACAAGCTTCTGCTCAATTTCACCTGGTGGGTGAACCGGAAGGACTCAGAGGGCAACAACGTCTTCCAGGGCGGCTTCCTCGGGCTCGACAACATCGGCCCCTTCGACCGTTCCCACCTTCCGGTCGACGGCCATATCGAACAGTCGGATGGCACCGCATGGATGGCGATGTACTGCCAGAACCTACTCGAGGTGGCGTTGGTGCTCACCGAGCACGATCCGACCTACGAGGACATGGCGATCAAGTTCTTCGAGCACTTCTCCCTTATCGGGTCGGCGCTGAACGACCAGGGCCTGTGGAATGAGGAGGATGGCTTTTACTACGACGTGCTGCACTTCGATGACGGGCGGATGGAAGCGCTCCGCGCTCATTCCCTGGTTGGTCTTGTGCCGCTGTTCGCGGTGTCGACCATTGGCCCCGCGACCATGGGTCGGCTTCCCGAGTTCACACGGCGGACGGAATGGTTCATCCACAACCGCCGCATCGCGGCCGAGGTAATCCAGGAAACCCATGACCCGTTAAAAGCCGGCGGGCGAATGCTCTCGATCGTCTCCCCCGACCGGCTGCGCCGGATATTGGCGCGAATACTCGACCCGTCGGAGTTTCTCTCCGATCACGGTATCCGCGCCCTCTCGCGCTACCACCTGGATCATCCCCTCGATATCGACTTGGGCGGGGCAATCGCTCAGCTCAACTACGAACCGGCGGAGTCGACCAGCGGGCTATTCGGCGGCAACTCGAACTGGCGGGGACCGGTTTGGATGCCGGTCAACTACCTCCTCGTCGAGGTGCTCCGGGTCTACCACCGTTATCTGGGGGCCGAGTTCAGGGTGGAGTTTCCGACCGGCTCCGGTCAGGAGATGGACCTGAGCCAGGTCGCGACCCTGATCTCCGGTCGCCTGGTCGCGCTGTTCCTCGACCGCGACGGACGGCGGCCGGTGTTCGGGGCCTATACCAAGTTCCAGGACGACCCTGCCTGGCATGACCTGATCCCTTTCCACGAGTACTTCCACGCCGACACGGGTGCCGGCCTCGGTGCCTCACACCAGACCGGGTGGACCGGGCTGGTCGCTGACCTGATCATCCGCCGTCACCAGGAGGAATCCAATGGAGCTTGAGGGCAAGGTGGCCATCGTGACCGGCGCCGGCAGCGGCATCGGCTACTCGATCGCCGAGCGATTCGCCGCCGCCGGTGCCGCCGTGTGCGTGAACTATCTCGGCTACGAGCAGGAGGCCCAGGCCCTGGCGGCGCGCCTGCCAAAGGCGATCGCGGTCAAGGCTGACGTCTCCAAGGCGGCGGAGGTGCAGGCGATGGTCGAAGCCACAGTCAAACAGCTGGGCTCCATCGACGTGCTGGTAAACAACGCCGGACTGGAGAGATCGATGGCCTTCCTAGACATCGACGAGGCGACCTGGGACCTGATGCTCGATGTCGATCTCAAGGGGGCGTTCTTCTGCGCACAGGCCTGCGGGCGCGCTATGCGCGATTCGGGGAAGGGCGGGTCAATCGTCAACATCTCCTCCATCCACGAGGATGTCCCGTTCCCCGGATTCACTCCCTACTGTGCGGCTAAGGGCGGCCTTCGCATGATGATGCGCAATGCGGCCATCGAGCTGGCAGAGTTCAAGATCAGGGTCAACAACGTCGCCCCGGGGGCGATCGCGACGCCCATCAATGCCGACACCCTCAATCACCCGGAGCGGGTCGCGGCCCTCAGGATGATTGTGCCGATGCAGAGGATGGGGGAACCCAACGAGGTCGCCAACGTGGCGCTATTCCTGGCCTCTGACGCGTCGTCCTACGTGACCGGATCGACCTATTACGTGGACGGAGGCATGGTCCGCCATTCCGAACCCCTGTGACCAACGAGCTGGACCACGGCTGAATAAAGCGCGCCACCAACCCTTCGTCAGCTCGAAATCTGAGCACTGTCTGAGGCTCGTCCGTTCGAGCGTTCGGCAAGCAGCTCGGCCAAAGTCGTGCAGGGGCCTCGCATCAAAGGTTAGATCGACCGAACCGCGTCCATGACAGGGCTGGCACGGGCCTGACGCCCAAGTTGGGGATTCAGGCGCTCGATGGTGCCAGCCATCAGTCTCAGCTCCGGCGGAGCGACCGCGGCCCGGGGCGCGACCCCTCCGTCCGGCGGCGAGGACCGCCCTCGATGTCTCATATCCTTCGCGAGGCGGGATTTGAACTTCCCTCAGGGGTGGCGTCCGTACACTTTAGGAAATACGGGGCAGGCGGCGGTGACCTGGCTCAGCACCTGGGTCGAGATCGGAACGATCACGGCGCCGATGCGTTCGCGGCTGGGCTTCCGGTCATAGACAGGAGGAGGTGGAGTGCTTCCGATGGACTTTTCGAACCCCACACGTCCCAACTGGCCGCGCTGATGGAGATCGGGAAACCCGGCTTGCTCGCGGCCAGCTCGAGCCTGTTCGGCAACAGCCGTTGCTCGTCCTGCACAATCCGCTCGTGGGCTCCAAGCGGAGGGACGTACTCGGCGTTCTGGCCGTGGTCGGTCTGACCACGGCGGTGGCGGTGGTCGGAGGTGCCGCTGGCGACTTCCGATCGAGGTGGTACGCCGAGCTTCGGAAGCCCGCCTGGCAGCCGTCGGGAGCCACGATCGGGGTGGTCTGGTCGGTACTCTACGTGAGCATCGCGACCGCCGGTTCCATGCTCTGGCTGCGACGTCGGCGGGCGGGTCCCGAGCTTGCGACGCTCTTCGTCACCCAGTCACTGCTGAACGCGGCCTGGACGCTGCTTTTCACGCGCGCCAAACGGCCGGACCTAGCCGCCGCCGACTGCGTCGCGCTCACCGCGGTCAACGTCGGCCTGGTTGCTTCCGCCTGGCGAGTACGACGACTGGCCGCCCTCCTGCTCGTTCCGTACCTGCTCTGGACGGCCTTCGCGACCTTCCTCAGCTGGACTATCTACCGCCTGAACCGTTGATCGGGAGCCGGTTCAGTTCGGATCGCGGCGCACCCTTATTTCCTTAAGGATCCGTGACCTTGGCCGCGGGCCCTCGACCACCAGGTCGACTTCGTCCAGCGAGACCCTGCCCAATCACCGACGGTGACCCAGCATCCTTGAAGGGTGAGCGATGCTGGCAGGCCGGGCCATCACCTGACTGAGGTCGCCCTAGCCTTCTTGATCCTAGGGACCTTCGCGTTTGGGGGTCCAGCGGCCCATGTGGCTCTGATGCGGCGCGAGTTGGTGGTCCGGCGAAAGTGGTTGCCCGAGGACGAGTTCAAGCGGATGTTCGCCGCCTGCAACCTCATTCCGGGATCGAGCTCGACGGAGCTGGCCATTTTCCTTGGTTATCGACGGGCAGGCTGGCGAGGACTGTTGATCGGGGGGGTTCTCTTCATCCTTCCGGCGATGCTGATGATGCTGGGGATCGCGTGGCTGTACGTGCGCTATAGCAGCTCGCACTTGGCAGGCGGCGTTTTGTTTGGAGTCCGCGCTGCAGTTACGGGGATCGTTGCGTGGGCGATCCTGGACCTCGGCCGCCGATTCCTTAGCCGGTGGATTCTGCTCGGGCTCGCAGCCGCCATCGCGCTTCTGTCCGTCCTCGGGATCAATCCCGTGTTCCTGATCGTGGCGGCCGGACTGGCAGTCGCCTTCGGCGGCCAGCTCTTGCGCAACCGCGGTATCTCTGCCCTGTTGCTTGCCGGTGGCCTGATGCCGAGTGGCCGCCTCCTCGCCGTGTTCTTGACCTTCCTCAAGCTCGGCGCTTTCAGCTTTGGCAGCGGGTACGTCCTCTACGCCTTCCTTCACGCCGACTTCGTCCTGGGCCTCCATTGGTTGACCGAGCAGCAGTTGGTCGATGCCGTGGCAATCGGTCAGGCGACGCCCGGCCCGGTGTTCACGACCGCTACCTTCCTTGGCTACCTCTTCGCGGGTGTCCCAGGGGCCTGTTAGCCACCGTCGCAATTTTCTTGCCTGGCTTCGCACTGGTCCCATTCCTCGACCGCATGGTCCGAATCGCCGAACGCGTCCCCTGGGTCCAGGGCTTCGTTGACGGAGCCAATGCAGGGGCTTTGGGGCTGATCGCCGCCGTGATCATCCAACTTGCCGGTAGCTCGATCGTCGATCCGCTTACCGCACTGCTTGGGATGGGTGCCTTCGCGATCGTCCTCCGCTGGCCGTTGGCAGCGCCTGCCGTCGTGATCGCGGCCGGGGTCGCAGGGCTATTTCGCCTCTGACAGCTTGACCTCATAGGGTCCGAAGCCCTGACAACATGCGTGAAAGCAGGAGTTGGGCGGAACTCAAGTCCGTACACTCAAGGAAATACAGGGCAGGCTGCGGTGACCTGGCTCAGCACGGGTCGGGACCGGATCATGGCGGCCACTGGCGGGTGGCGTTCCGGCAATGGGGCGGACGAGAAGGCATGGACGTCACAGATGGACTTCTCGACCCCCACACTACTCAGCCGACATTCATAGCGCTGGTGGGCGGCGGCTGCTGCTTGACGTCGCGCGCGTAGGCCGCCACCTTGATGCGACAGACCGCGCTGGGATCCATGAACTTGGCGCCCAGCGAGATGTAGCGGAGCTAGGATCACCTCGTGGCTACCTTTGGAATCGTGATGGGCGCATTTGGCATCACGATGGGGCTCATCGGGCTTGCCATTGCGGACCTCACACGGACAAGCAGAAGGGGTTAGGCCCACTCGGTTTCCGTCCGCTCTGGCGGCACCCGCGTCTTGGAGCCCGACGGACACGCCCATGAGCCGCATAGCCTTATTCGCCGACCCCGACGGAAACCGCGTCGGACTTGTGCAGCCGCTGACCGCACCGACAACACCCGAACACCCATAGGGAGGAGACTCGCTGGGATGGCCGCACCAGCTCCGAGAACAGACCAAAAGCAGGCGAGCAGCATCTGGCCGCTGGTACACGCCGAACGCGCCGCCCTCGCCGAGGATCTCGCAGCCCTCGATGATGCGCAGTGGGCGCATCCGTCACTATGCGAGCGGTGGGTGATCGAGGACGTCGTCGCCCATCTCACCGCGGTGGCGAGCATCGGCCCGGTGCGCTGGTTTGCCAGCGTCTTGGGTGCACGGTTCGACTTCGACCTGCATAACGATCGGCGTCTGGCCGAGTATCGCGGCGCAATACCCGCCGAGACCCTCGAGTGGTTTCGCCGCATCGTCACCAGCACCACGTCAGCCCCCGGGCCCACCGCCGCATTGCTGGGTGAGGTCGTCGTGCATGCTCAGGACATCCGCCGTCCCCTCGGGCTGGTCCGCATGCCCCCGATGGGAGCGGTCACTGAGGTCGCCCGTTTCTATGCCCGCCGAAACTTCGCGGTGGCCAGCCGGACCGCTATCGAGGGCCTGCGGGTCGAGGCGACCGACGGTCCGTTCGCGACAGGCACGGGTCCCTCGTCAGCGGCACGACGCTCGCGTTGACCATGGCCATGGCAGGCCGCGGTGCCTACTGCGACGATCTCTCAGGCCCAGGCGTCTCTATCCTGCGCGCGCGTTGTTCCTCCGGCTGACCAGAAGGCCAGGAACGAAGCTTTAGCACGGCTTTCGTGGCTGTGCACCGGCCTCAGCAGCACTTAGGGCCCTCCCGGAACCGGCTCGAATCAGAAGCTGTTTGGGGAAACGGGATCTGAACTTTCTTCCTGACTGTAGTCCGTACACTTTAAGGAAAATCCCGGAAATCCCGGAAATCCCGGGCAGGCGGCCGCGACTTGTCTTCGCAAGGTCGGGAGGGCGTCCGTGGGGAGGAGATAGGGCAGGTCAGCGCCGATCAGGCGCGCGCCCTGACCAGGGACAGGCGGTCCGCAGCCTCCTGGTGGCCGAGATGGGCCAGACCGAGCTGGACAAGGCGAGCCACGTGCTTGTCTGAGCCGGCGGCACCGACTCTCATGTTGCTATTCCAGCTGGATCTCATTGGCGTCAATGAGCTTTTGCATGTAGCCCACGACTTCCGCGGTCTGATCCTGGAGCGGCTTGAAGAACGCTCGATGCGTTTCCGCTAGCCGCTGGATGGCAGCAAACGCCACTTCCCGCCCCTTCGGGGTCAGCGTGATCAGGTAGGCGCGCTTATCGCCAGGGGCAGCGACCCTGGTTACGTACCCCTTCCGTTCGAGGGACCGTAATGACTGGGAGGTGGTCATCCGATCCACCTTGGTCGCATCCGACACCATGGCGTGGGTCACCTGACGCCCTTCCTCGGAAAATCGAAGGGCGTTCGCCAGGATGACGGCCTGTGTGCTCGCCAACTGCAGGTCCTGCAAGGCGAGCGTGAGATGCCGTTGCCAGAGTTTTGACAACTGCCAGAGCAGGAAGCCGGGGATCGTCTCCGCCTCGCCGCCGAGCTTGAGGGCAATCTCTTGCACATTGGTAAGTATACTTACGATGTGCCCGGACCAAAGCGCCTTTGACCGTCGTCCTCTGGCTCCTGGTGTTGGCCGTGGTCGTCAACGGCATGCTGGCCGGTCTGAGTTTCGGCGTGGCCGTCGTCAAGCTGCCGACCCGGAGACGAATCGGAGCCGTCGCATATGCCAACTTCGCGCGTGGCAACGACCTCGGCAACGGCCTGGTTGTCTATCCGGCCATCGGCGTCCTCGCCGCCCTGCTCGCTCTCGGTGCGACGGTTACTGCGCTCCTGGCGAAGGTGCCCCAATCGGTTCTCCTACCCCTGGTATTGGCTTCTGCGCGACAATCGCGCACTCGGCGTGCACCCTGAGAGCCGCGCCCATAATGCTCAGCCTCCGGAGCACAGCGGACGTCGAGAACCTCCTGGCCGCCAAGCTAGACCAGTTTGCGTTCTGGCGCGGAATCCGAGCCGGCTTCCAGTTCTTGGCGTTCGTTGTGCTCGTGTGGGCCCTCATCGAGGCGACGTCTCACTCATGATCCCGCCGTGGACGTCCGGCACCGAGCGAGGGTGGCAACGCCGAAGGCCGGTCTCGTGAGTGGATATTCGATCCTGCTGTTCCTGCATGTGAGTGGCGGCATCTTGATTTTCGCCGGCGTCGCGACCCTGATCTTTGGGGTGGCGGCCATGCGTCTCGCATCCACCTTCGAGCAGTTGCGTGCGATTGCCCGGCCGATACTGGTCGGGCGGAAGATTGGCCTCGAGCACATCTCGGTCAT
>DATKQJ010000034.1:0-9226 GCA_035532785.1 Candidatus Acidiferrales bacterium
ATCTAAGAAGGAGATCTTCCGATGCCTAAAGCGATACGTGGCGCGGCAGGTCTACCGGACTCTGGTCGACCCACGCGACGAGGTCGCCTTTACCGGCGCCTGAGCCCACAAATCGCCCCTTGACATCTATAGGAGGATCGAGTCGTCCGCCAAGTAGGCTACTGAAAGTAGCCACTGTAGCAACGGATGTAGCAACGCGGATCCGGCTTGATACCGAAAGGAGCCAATCATCTGAGACCCCAGAGGACCCCGTAGACCACCGAACGCCGGATGACGTCCTCGATCTCCAGGCCGCGGTGCATGACGATGCCGAGCGCGAGCCCCGCGGGCAGCAGGGACTGGGTGCCGACGTACGACGGGGACACCGCTCTCACCATGCGACAGTCCTACTTCGAGCCGATGCCGCCCGCCGAAGCGATGGCCGGTGCCGAACCGGGCTGGTCCGAGCAGCTCCAAAAGCTCGAGCGACTTATCGCAGCCTGATCGAAGCAACGATGGCATGAAGACAGATACGCCCGAAAGTCTGGGGCCGGGCAAGCAGGTCCCCGGCCGAGACATTGATGCCCCGCTCACCGAGGAGTTCGGTGGCCTGCCGAGCGGAGAGCGGGTAGCTCAGCTACCGGCGAACCGTGGTGACGATGACCTAAGGCGGCCAGCGCTGGCCCGAGCGAGCGTCGCTGGAGGCGTGGGTGACCAGTCCCGACGGGATGACAGAGGTAATTCCTTGAATGCACGGTACCGCTGGGTGGTGCTCGGCGTCGGCGCCGGCTCGCAGGCGGCGCTGGCCGCTTCGGCCTACCGGCTTTCGGCCATCGGCCCAGCGATACAGGCTCGATACCATCTGGACCTAGTCCAAACCGGAGCCGCGCTCACCGCGATCATGCTGGGCATGGCCCTCACCAACCTTCTGTGGGGCTTTGCCACGGACCGATTCGGCGAGCGCCGCACGCTAGTGGTGGGGCTGGGGGGAGCTACGGCGGCGATGCTGGCCGCCTCGGTCGGGTCCGGCTACGTCCGGCTGCTCGTCGCGCTGGGGCTGGCGGGAATGCTGGGATCCGTCGCGGTCACGGCAGGGGGCCGGTCGATCATGGCCTGGTTCGATCCCAGGGAGCGCGGCCTCGCGCTCGGGATTCGCCAGATGATGGTGCCGCTCGGGGGAGGTATCGCGGCCATCGGTCTGCCGGTTCTTCTCATCCGGTTTGGTCTGGGCGCCTGCTTCGTCTCCCTGGGGCTGTGTCTTGGGGCGGCCACGATCGCCGCCTTCTGGATGCGGCGAGCACCCCGCGTATCGAGGGCCGCGCCCGCGCCGGGACCCTCGCCGCTGCGCGACCGGAGGATCTGGCGCGTGGCGTCGGCCGGGGGGCTGATGATGGCCGGACAGATGAGCCTTCTCACCTATCTCACCACGTTCCTCACCCATCATCGCGGCCTCGAGCTCACGCCGGCGGCGACCCTGCTCGCAGTCCTGGAGGGGGCGGGGGCGTTGGGCCTCGTGGCCGTAGGCCGACTCTCCGACCGGCTGGGCCAGCGGATCGGACTACTAAGGGTCCTCGCGATCGTGAGTTCGGTCGGGCTCCTCGCGATCGGTCTCTGCGTGGATCGCCCGCTGGGCTACCTGGTACCGCTGATCCTCGGGACCGGGATCGTGTCCGTGACGTCAAACGTCCTTAACTTCACCGCCACCGGAGAGATCGCGGGAAGGGCCCGCGCCGGGACCGCACTCGGCCTGCAGGCCACCCTTTTCGCGATCACGAGTGTTGCCGCGCCGCTCTGCTTCGCCGCTCTGGTCGCGGCCCGGGGATGGGGCGCTGGCTACCTCTTCGCGGGGGCTCTGGGCCTCGTCGCGTGGTGGCTCTTGCGTCCTCTGGTGTCCCAGGAGCGCCGGGGCTGGACTGAGATCGCCACGCGGGACCGCCGACCCGCTTGAAGGCCGGCGCAGCGGCCACCTCGCAGGACTGAGCCGGGGCGCCGGCCCGCGGATCTGGGATGGGCGGCGGATCAGCGCCGGGCCCGAGCGGAGGTGGTCAGAAGCCCCAGCCCAGCCACCGCGAGATGGCGCGACCCAGCAACCACCGCCGGTCCTCCGGGGAGAGGAAGTCCAGCTCTTCGACGAACAGCCGCGCCTCCAGATAAGTGCACGGCAGCCGGGTCAAGTCCGTTCCCCAGAAGACCCTCTCCCGGCCGAACGACTCCAGCAGGCGGCGCATGGGTTCCCGCAGAGACGGGAAGGGAAAGGGCTCGCTCACCACACACGGGAGCGCTGTCGCCTTCACCGCCACGTTGGGGAGCTTGGCCATGTCCAGGACGGGCTGGATCAGAGGAAGGATCGGCACGTCCTTCACGTCGGTGCCGATACCGACGTGGTCGATCGTGATACGCAGATCAGGATGGGCCCTGGCCACCGCCGCGACCTCCTGGTGCCTCCCGGGCGCGAAGATCATGACGGGCGCCCCCGCCGCGGCCAGCTGCGGCCAGATCCAGTCGGCGGTGCCGTCTCTCATCCAGTTGAGGGCCTCCCCCCGCGTGAACGCCAGGCGCACGCCCACGGCTCCTGGGCGGCCCAGGATCTCGTGAAGCCGCTTCGGCCCGTCCTCCTTGAGGTTGAGACGCCCGAGCCACGCGAAGCGGTCCGGGTGGTTGACGGCTGCTTGCTCGACGAGGTCGTTGCGGTTTCCCTCCCAAAACGGCGGAACCAGCACGGCGCGATCGATTCCAGCTGCGTCCATGGCGTCGAGCAGCTCTGGGGCGAGGAAGGGTCGGTCGATGTGGGCGTGGGCGTGAGAGCCGGGTTGCCACGGGCGCTCAGGCGTGTCCTCGCCCCAAATGTGGACCTGGGCGTCGACGAGCAGGTCCCGCCCTCCGCCCTCGTCGCGGTCCGCGGGCCTGGCGGTCAAGGTAGTGCCCTCCACTGGTGGGGATTCTAATCACCGGGCCTCGCGGTGGCGCGGGGCGCCCCTCGGCCACGGGTTGGGAGCAGCGTCCCGGCTTTCTCGCGCGTCCCTATACTGCGGCGATGCCCGCGCTAGAGTTATCCGCCGCCTCCGAGGTATTCGATTCACTGCGCAGCGATCCCCCGCTGCGCCTGATCGTGCTCTTCTCGTGAGCGGGAAGCTCTCTCGCCGCCCGAGGATCGATGTGCTCCTCGAGGGGTTCAGCTTCGGCACCGACCAGGGGGTACCCGCGTTCTGCGGAGTCCTTCTGGTGGAGGGCCCGGACTCGACGGGAAGACCGGTTCGCATCCTCGTCGATCCCGCCCACATTGGACGCAGGAGGGTGCTCTTGGCCGAGCTCGAATCAAGGGGTTTGGCGTCTACTGACATCGACCTCGTGGTCCTGACCCACTCCCACTGGGACCACGTCCAGAACATCGACCTGTTCCACCACGCTCCTCTTCTGATCCACCCCGACGAGCGCCGCTACGCGTCGCACCCGGATCCCCTGGACTGGGCAACCCCCGGTTGGACCGGCACCATCCTCGAGCAGATGAGCATTCGCGAGATCGGCGATGGCGCCCAGATCATTCCCGGCGTCACAGTTCTGGACCTTCCAGGCCACTCCGTCGGAAGCCTGGGCCTCGCCGTCGAGACCGACCTGGGCCTGGCCGTCATCACCGGCGATGCGCTGCACAGCGGGCGCGTTCTCCAGACCTTGCAGCCGCCCCTGGTGTTCTGGGACGCGGAGGCGGCGCGCCGGAGCGTGCGACGTGTGATCGATGTGGCGGAGCTGGTCTATCCCGGCCACGACCGACCCTTCCGCATTGTGGGTGGGGTGCGGCCAGAGTACCTGAGCCCATTCCACCTCGCCCTCACCGGCCTCCACAGGGACGACTCGGGCCTCGAGTTCGTGGCCGGACCCTCCCTTCCCTGGGTCATGCAAGGGGCTGAGCGCCGCGGGGGGGCGGCGGATTGAGGGAATGCGCCGCAGCCGACTTGAGATCACCGCGCGCCCGCGTGGCAACGGCTGAGGCGGAGCGCGGATGACGTCGGGGCCGCTGGTGGGCGTTCGCGTTCTGGACATCGCCACCATGCTGGGCGCGGGCCATTGCACCGCTCTACTGGCGGACTTTGGAGCCGATGTGATCCAGGTCGAGCTCCCCCGGACCGGAGATTCCCTTCGTCAGATGGGGCCCTTCTCCGGCGGCCACTCGTTGCGGTGGTCGGTGGTCGGGCGTGGCAAGAGGTCCGTCACCGTGGACATGCGAACCGAACCGGGCCAGGACCTGGTGCGCCGGCTTGCCGCCATCTCGGACGTGGTGGTTGAGAACTTCCGCCCGGGAACCGTCGACAGGTGGGGGCTGGGGTTCGACCAACTCCAAGAGGCGAATCCAGGCCTCATCCTGCTGAGCCTTAGCGGGTACGGACAGACGGGCCCGGACCGCGGCAAGGCGGGCTTCGGACGGGTAATCGAGGCGGTCTCGGGATTCATGGAGACCACGGGTGAAGCGGACGGTCCGCCAACCCAAATGGGCGTCCCGGTCGTGGACTACATCGCGGGCATCCTGGGTGCGATGGCGGTGTCGATGGCGCTGTTCAAGCGAACGAGCTCACCGGAGGCGGGCGGTGAGTGGATCGATCTGTCTCTCTACGAGACCATGGTGAGGATCATGGACGCCCCGATGAGCGCGTACAGCACGCTGGGGAGGGTGGCGCGAAGGATGGGCAACCGATATCCCAACGTGGCTCCCTCCGACGTCTATCGCACCCAGGACGGGCGCCACGTCTTCCACAGTTCGGCAACCCAATCGGTATTCGAGCGGTTGATCAAGGCCATCGGCCGCGAGGATCTGAACCTGGATCCGAACTTCCACACCAACGCCGCCCGCGTCGAGCACATGGATGAGATCAACGACATCATTCAGGACTGGTTCTCGGCGCACGACTTCGAATCGGCCGTCAGCATCCTGGAGGCCCATGACGTGCCGGTGGGCCCGGTGCGCAACGTCGCCGAGGTGGCGCAGGACCCGCAGCTCCTGGAACGGCAGAGCCTGGTCAGCTTCGAGCAGCCCGAGGGACCGCCTCTGACCATGCCCGGGCTCATCCCCAAGTTTCGTCGCTCCCCGGGGGCCATCCGCCACCTGGGTCCCGCTGTCGGGGAGCACACCGACGAGGTGCTGGTCGAGCTCCTGGGGCTGGATCAGGCCCAGCTGGCCCAGCTCCGCGATCAGGGCGTGATCTGAAGCATGGTCGTAACCGGCGCCACCCTCATCGCGGTCGCCGTCCCCTACCGGCCCGAGGCGGGGACCCTCGTCACGGCGGGGTTAGAGCTGACCGAGGCGAGGCACGTCATCCTGCAGCTCCATACAGACCAGGGCCTCACCGGGTTGGGGGAGGCCGTTCCGCGGCCGTCGGTCTACGGCGAGACCTTGGAGTCGATAACCGCCGCGATGAGAGACCTCCTGCTCCCGCCGGTGCTGGGGCTGGATCCCCTGGACGTTGAGAAGGTGTGGGCGCGCTGGTCGCGAGTGGTCGCCAACACCACCGCCAAGGCCGCCATCGACATGGCGTTGCACGACGTCGCGGGGCAGATGGCACAGATGCCCCTCTACAAGATGCTGGGGGGGTGGTCCGACGGGCGCGTCCGCCTGGCGATGCCCCTAGGCATATCAGACCTCAAAGACGTGGTGAGACGGGCGAGCGCCGCCCTCGAGCAAGGTTTTGACACCCTCAAGCTGAAGGTCGGTCGGGATCCCGTCCACGACGTGGCCGTGGTCCAGGCCGTGCGCCGCGCGGTGGGGCCGGCCGCGAAACTTTACGTGGACGCCAACCAAGGCTACACCGCCCGGGAGGCGATGCGGGTGATCCCCCGCCTGGAGGAGTTTGGGATCGAGCTGGTGGAAGAGCCGGTGCCGGTGGAGGACGTGGCCGGCCGCACCCGCATCGCCCATTCGGTGGCGGTCCCGCTGCTTCTGGACGAGAGCATCACCACTTCCGCGGACGTCTTGCGGGAGATCCAGCTGGGCAACGCCGGGGCGCTCAGCATCCGCAGTCCGCGCTCGGGGTTTACAGCAACGCGCAAGATGCTGGGGCTGGCCGAGGCCGCGAGCGTCCCCTGCCTCGTCGGTTCCCACCGCGAACTCGGAGTCGGTACCGCGGCCAGCGCCCACCTCGCCGCCGCCTACCGCTGCATGCGCTATCCGGCGGAACTGGGGGTGCACACCACCTTGGAGGACGGGCTGCTCGAGGAGCCCATCCAGATCGTGGGCGGATGGCTGACGACGCCGACCGGTCCCGGCCTCGGCGTTCGGCTGGACGCCGCCAAGGTGGCCCACTATCGAATCTGGTCGACCTCCGTCGGCGAGATCGGGGCCTGATCGTGGGGTTCGGCGCCCCAAAGGCCGGACGGCCTCCGGCGCCGGCGCTGCCGTGAGGGCGTTGCGCAGCCTTCTCAACACGCCGGCGAGCCGTCCCAAGATGCTCGATCGCGCGGCGACCAGCGGTGCTGACGCGCTGGTGTTCGATCTCGAGGACTCGGTGCCGCAGGATCAGAAGGCGGAGGCCCGAGTCGTCGCCGCCGACTACCTCGAGCGCCTTGGCGCAGAGCACGTGATCTATGTCCGGGTGAACGCCCTCGAGAGTGGGGTGACGGAGCTGGATCTCGAATCCGTGGTCCTGCCGGGACTGACCGGGATCCAGCTGCCCAAGACGAATTCGGTCGAGGAGGTCGACCAGGTCGACGGAATGCTGTCGCGGCTGGAGGCGGCGAGAGGTCTGGCGCCTGGGAGCGTCGAGGTGGTGGCGAGCCTTGAGACCGCTCGCGGCGTCTGGTCGGCGTTCGAGATCGCCTCCTGCCCCAGGGTGGCGTCGGTCATGATCGGGACGGCCCAGGACGGCGATCTCCAAAGGGACGTCGGCTATCAGCACAGCGGGACGGGCGAGGAGATCCACTACCTGCGTGCCCGGGTGCTGCTGGCGGCGCGTGCGGCGGGCATCCAGAACCCGCTAGACGGGGTCTATCCGAACTTCAGGGATACAGATGGCCTTCTCGCCGACGCCGGTCGGGCCAGGGTCCTCGGTTTTCGGGGCAAGAAGGCCATCCACCCTGACCAGGTGGAGGCCATCAACCTGATCTTCACGCCCGACGAGCGGGAGCTGGAGCACTATGCGAAGATCCTGGCGGCCTTCGAGGAGGCCCTTGGGCGAGGATCCGCCAGCACCAGCGTGGACGGTCAGATGATCGACCACGCCATGGCCGAGACGGCGCGCCGCGTGCTGGCGTGGTCTAAGGAGTTGGGAGGCTGAAGGAGGAGGACTGCGTATGAACATCGATGTACACAACCACGCCTTTCCCGCGGCGGTGATCGAGCTTCTGACTCGTGAGCCGACCGCCTACGGGACGAAGGTCCAAGGCAACTTCGTCGTCAACGTCAACGGGAACTACGCCGACCACGAGCTCTACCCGGCCCTGGTCGACCCCGCGGCCAAGCTTCAGCAGCTGGAGGACAAGGGGCTCGACGCCGCCGTGATCTGCGCCGAACCCCGACTCTTCGTCTACCACGTGGATGCGGGAGCCGGCGAGGCAATGTGCAATGCGATCAATCGTGGGCTGGATGAGATGGCGTCATACGACCGCGCCCGTCTGCGCTGGATGGGATGCGTGCCCCTGCAAGATCCGGGCCGGTCGGCGGCGATGGTCGCCGAGCTCGCCCGATCCGGCGCCAGCGGATTGGAGATCGGCTCCTCCATCGCTGGACGGAGGTTGGACGATCCGGAGTTCGAGCCCTTCTGGGCGGCGGTGGAAGGTCAGCGCCTGCCGGTATTCATCCACAACGCTTACAACCCTCCGTCCGAAGGGTTGAGGCCCTACTACCTGCAGAACGTCATCGGCAACCCTCTGGAGACGACCATCTGCGCCGAGAGGCTCATCTGCGGTGGGGTGCTGGATCGGCATCCCAACCTCCGCATCGTGCTGGCCCACGCGGGCGGCTTCTTTCCCTGGCAGGCAGGCCGCCTTCGTCACGCTCGCTCGGTTCGTCCCGAGCTGGCCGAGGCGCCGATCGACCCCTGGGCCTACTGTGGTCGCCTCCTGTTCGACACCATCACCCATGACCGGGCCGCGCTCGCCTACCTGGTCGCCAGGGTGGGGCCGGAGAACGTGTTGATGGGCACCGACCTGCCCTATGACATGGCGACGCCAGCGCCGATGGAGGCGCTTCGTGCCGCAGTCGACAGCGCGACGGCCCGCGCCATTGCCGAGGTGAACCCGTCGGCTCTCTATGGGTTCTGAGCTCTGCCGGCGACATCAGTTGCAAATCGATCCCTTCTGCACGATGCCATCGACACTTATTTACATCGCGCAATGAACTGGACCGACGCCTACTTGATCGCCTCCGCGCGAGCCGTAAAAGCCACCGATATTGTCAGCTTCGACCGGATCGACGCCAGGCTCGATGGACTTGGGGTCCGACGGATCGCCCCGGAAGGTACGGCGCATCCGTGACCAAGGTCCAACGGCCGCAGCGATCGGTGATCAAGACTCCGCGCCACGAAACCCTGGACTGGCTGCTCATCTTCGGCGAGCGCCGGCTGGGGTCGGTTCGCTGGCAGTACATCGATCGCTACAACCGCCAGCAGCCCCGGGTTGCGCTCGACCTCCACTCGTCTCAGCCTGTGTCCGGCACTAGCTCAGGTTCTGATCAACGAATACCATCGCGCAGCCTGAGTTGGCCAGCTTGGTCAGTTCCCCTATCACGGATTCGTTCGAATCGAACTTGCCTCTCCCACACCAAGCAGCCCACCCAAATCTTCGTTGCCGAGCGCGGGAACCTTCGACGGACTCTGCGCGCACCTCAGGCCAATCTCGGGGGCAGAACGAGAGCTGAACGGAGAATCAAAAGGGGAGAGTTGTAGCCGGATCGCTGCATCCCTTGGGGTTGCCCCGTTTCGACGGACAGGTTGACTATGCGGCATGAGCGCCGCGAGTGGGCTGGATGAGATTGGCCTCATAGTCAGCTGGGCTGAGGTAGCCGAGAGTGGAATGCAGCCGCTGCCGGTTGTAGAAAACCTCGACGAACTCGAAGATGGCTCGCCGGGCCTGACCTGACCCCCAAGAACTGGCCCACATAATGCGATGGTTTCACCACAGCCCGGGAGGCGTTCAGGGTTGTCCCCCACCATCGTCACCAGCGCCGCCGCGGTATCGGTGCCGAGGCCAAAGACCCCGACCGTGGCGGGGGCGGTCACCGCGAGCAAGGCCTTCATCTGACCCTCCAACTCCTTGGCCTCCTTGC
>DATKQJ010000035.1:0-7325 GCA_035532785.1 Candidatus Acidiferrales bacterium
ATCTAAGAAGGAGATCTTCCGATGCCTAAAGCGATACGTGGCGCGGCAGGTCTACCGGACTCTGGTCGACCCACGCGACGAGGTCGCCTTTACCGGCGCCTGAGCCCACAAATCGCCCCTTGACATCTATAGGAGGATCGAATCGGCGCTCCAAGCGGCAACCAAAGGTAGCCTGCCTCCGAGCAGCGCGCCTCCAGGAGAGAGGGCGGCCCCTGCCCTACTCCTTCGCTGGACGATCCTTTCTTCCAACCTGGTTCCAAGGGTTGGGGGTTAGCGTCCAACCAAGGTGGCAGGTTCCAGAGTGCGATCGCACCGGGGGCGCCGGCCGGCCGTCGCCCCCGGGCGGTCCTCCCTGAGGCCAGCGCCGGCGGCGGCGGCTCGGCTGGCCGGATCGAAGAGCGCCTCCTTTCCGGGCCGCAACGCCTTGATCGGGCTTGCCGCACTGGGCGCCTTGATCGTCCTCTTCGGCTGGGCGTCCGCCACCGGCTCGCAGCCGATCGTTTCCCTCGCGGACGGTCTCAATGCCGCGGGCCGGGTGACGGGCCTTCTCGGCACGTACCTGGTGCTCTGGCAGCTGCTCCTGATGGCCCGGGTCCCCGCCCTGGAGCGGGCGGTCGGGATGGAATCACTACTCCGCCTGCACCGGCTCAACGCCTATGCCGCGCTGTCCCTGATCGTTGCTCACGCCGTCTTCCAGACCGCGGGCTACGCGGCCGCCAACCATCTCGGTCCCATGACCCAACTGTCTTCTTTCATCTCCGGCTTCGAGGGGATGCTGATGGCAGTGGTGGCGCTGGGGCTGATGCTCCTCGTGACCATCCTTTCGGTGGCAGCGGCGAAGCGGCGGATCGCCTATCACACGTGGTACTTCATCCATCTCTACGCCTACCTGGCGGTTGCCCTCGCCACCGTCCACGAACTCGCGATCGGAACGGACTTTCTGGGGAGACCGTGGTATACGGCCTACTGGGTCGCGCTCTACGCGGTCACGGCAACGCTCCTGCTCTGGTTCCGCGTCGGAGCTCCGTTCCGCCTCCTTGGCCGTCACCGGCTCCGGGTGGCGAGAGTGGAACGCGAGGCTAACGGCATCTCCTCCCTCTACTTGCAGGGAAGGAATCTGGCTCAGCTCCATCTCCAGCCCGGGCAGTTCATGCTCTGGCGTTTCCTCGACCGCGAACGCTGGTGGGAGGCGCATCCGTTCTCCGTCTCCTCTCTTCCGAACCCCCGCTTCATAAGGCTCACGGTGAGGGCGTCCGGTGACTTCAGCCGCCGGCTGAGCAAGGTGGTGCCGGGCACGCCGGTGATGCTGGAGGGGCCCTTCGGCCGCTTCACCGCCGGCTCCAGTGAGGCGGAGAAGGTGCTCTTGATTGCCGGCGGGATCGGCATCACCCCGATCAGGCCGCTTGCCGAACACCTGGCTCGAGAGGGACGGGAGGTGCGGGTCCTCTACCGCTGCCAGAGGGAGCGGGAGTTGGCCTTTCGCGCCGAGTTTGATCAGCTCTCGGCTGAGCTGCCGCTCACAGTTGACTATCTGGTGGGGGAGCAGGTGGCGGGGGATAGTCGACGAGGTCACTGGAGCGACGCCGCCGCCCTCTCAAGACGCGTGCCCGACGTGCAGGAAAGAGAGGTCTACCTTTGCGGGCCGCAAGGTCTTATGGACAAGCTCCTCCGCTCCCTAACCACTCTCAGCCTGGCCCCGGCGCAGGTCCACGTCGAGGCTTTCAGGTTCTAGCTGTGAAGCGGTCTCTCTCGGCCATGGTGGTGACCATCGCGGCGGTGCTCTGGATGCTCACGTTCAAGCCCCACCCGCAGGCGCAGGTGCAGAACCAGCCGGTCGCCCAGGTGACGGCCCCTGCCGTCTCCCCCTCACCGGGTTCGTCGCCGGCTCCAACCCCGACGCCCGGGAGTGGCCTAAGAGACGGGACCTACACCGGCAGCGCGGTGACGATGTTCTTCGGCACCGTGCAGGTTCAGATTGTCGTCGCGGGGGGCAGGATCAAAAGTGCCACCGGGATCCAGATGCCGAGCGATCGGGCCGAGTCCGCGTACATCAGCCAGCAGGCCGGCCCTCTTCTGGAGAGCGAGGTCATCTCCGCTCAGAGCGCCAAGATCAGCGGCGTCTCCGGCGCCACCTACACCAGCGCCGCCTACCAGCAGTCGCTCCAGAAAGCGTCGGCCGAAGCCGGTGGCTGAGCTGCGACGCGTGACCGAAGAGGTGATGGGCATGCCCATCACCCTCGCGGCGCCTGAGCCAGGGCTGCCAGCGGAGGCGGTGGCTGATGCCTTCTCGGATCTTCGCTGGGTGGACCGCACCTTCAGCCCTTTCATTCCGGAAAGCGTTGTTTCGCTGATCAATCGCGGTGAGATCCGCGTGCAGGAGGCTCCGGCCGAGGTGCTGGAGGTCTTGGACCTCTGCGCCCGATTCGAGCGCCTCACCAACGGCTGCTTCAGCGCCTGTATCGGCGGACGCCTGGATCCCTCGGGCCTAGTCAAGGGCTGGGCCATCGACCGGGTCTGCTCCCGGCTGGAGAGGTCTGGAGCGGCCTCCTACATGGTGGACGCGGGGGGCGACATCGCCGTCCGCGGCGGCGATATGGATGGCCCCTGGCGGGTTGGCGTCAGGCATCCGCTGGAGAAGGACAAGGTGGTGCGAGTGGTGGAGGCCAACGACCTAGCCGTCGCCACCTCAGGCACCTACGAAAAGGGGGACCACATCCTGGATCCGAGGACCGGGCTTGCAGCCACCACCCTCCTGAGCTTCACCGTGATCGGACCCGACATCCTGCAGGCCGACGTCTTCGCCACGTCCGCCTGCGTCATGGGCTGGGAGGAAGGACTCCTCTTCCTCGACAACCTGCCCGGCTACGAGGGCTACGCGATCGACCACCACCTGGTGGGGCACTTCACGAGGGGGTTCGCCCGCTATTGCACGGCGACCTGCGGCGAAGGTCAGTCGCCCGCCGCCTCAAGCCTCGCCAGGGTATGAGTTCCCGTTCTGGACCGAAAGCTCCCCGAGGTCGCATTCCCAACCGCCTGACGATGCGCGAGAGGATGGCTCGCAAGCTGCTGACCAAAGCTGGCGCTGCGGCCTACCGGTTACGACAACAGGTGGAGGAACCGGTCTTTGGTCAGATCAAAAACAAGGGACTGGTCCGACGGCTGTTGCGCGGCGAGGTCAAATGCGACGCCGAGTGGAGGCTGCACTGCATCGGTCACAACCTCGGCAAGCTCCATTCCGCCTGGGCTTGAGGCCGGTGCCGGACATTCCGGTCCTCTACCGACCGCCCCAGGCCATCCTGCCCTCGTCATCGTCGGGGCCAGTGGGGATTCGGACCGATACGCCGGCCGCCACTACCCCGATACTCTCGTTGGCCCCACCCCGGACAGCCTCGACATCACTCCCAGGCGTTACGCGGACGGGCTATTAGAGTCGGGTCGCCGGGCGGAAAGTTCGGTCCAGCCGCGCAGCGATGATGGCGTCCGCCGATCGACCTTCGTAGACGCCGAGCGGACCGGGGGCCTAGGTCAGCGAGGCCGCCGACAATTTGGGGTCAAACACCGGTATTCGGTCTCAGGCCCGGCCTAGGTCGGGCAAACTACGTGAATCACTTCCACGCTTCGGCTGGAACGACCTGGGACAATTCCCGTCACAGCCGTAGTTTGGCTGTGCCTGGTGGCGGCGGCATCCGTGGCGGTGTTCGTGTTCGGCTGGGCGATCCACCCGCTGCGCTCCGACGAGTATCCACTCCTCCTCTACCTTCTCGTCTTCGCCCAGATCATGAGCACCCTCACGATCCGGGGCCCGGGCGGCACCGGGACTTTGAAGGGACTGGCGTTGACGGCGGCCGGGCTTGCTTCACCCGGTCCTGGCGTCGTGCTGGTGGCCTGGCTTAGCTTCCACGATGGCCGCCGCCCGGACCGCTGGGCGCGCGACCACCAGGCCGCCTGGACGGGTAGCTCAGGGGCGCTCGCGCACGGGGTGGCGTCTTTGGTGGTGACCGCAGTTCACGGCCCGGTCGGCTTTGACCTGGCGCTGCGAACCCCGCTCTACGCGCTGGTCGAGATCACTCTGGAGATGCTCTTGTCGGCCGCCTTCGTTGGATTTAGCAGCCGACGCTGGTCAGCCACCATGACCAGCCTCCTCGACTTCCGACACGCGGCCTGGGGCCGGGGCCTTGTCGTGCTGGCTGGCGGGCTGCTGGTGGCGGCTCTAACGAATCCGTCCGGGTACGTGTTGGCACCGGTTTTGATCGGATTCGCCGCTGCCGTCCGGCGCAATTTGTCGGACAGCGCCCGACTCCACTCCCTCTGGGACCAGGCCCACCACGACCCCCTGACCGGGCTTCTGAACCGCCGCGGCATGAATCACGAGGTGGAGCGAATGCTGGCCGGAGGACGAGTTCGCGCCCTGGCCGCGATCGTGCTCGATCTCGACCATTTCAAGCGACTAAACGACCGCTACGGTCATGCTGCGGGCGACCGCGCACTGGTGGCCCTGGGCTCTCTCATTCGCGGCCAGATTCGCTCCGGCGACATTGCCGCCCGAATCGGCGGTGAAGAGTTCGTGGTGGTTCTCTCCACGGTACCGATCGACCGGGCGGTCGCCTTGGCCGAGAGGTTGCGAGCCGGCGTTGGCTCCGGGTCCATATTCGAGTATCCGCTGACTCTCAGCGCCGGAGTCGCGGTGGTGCCGGCCTCAGTGCCGTTTGACCAGCTCCTACTGGGGGCCGACGAGGCGCTCTACGAGGCCAAACTGGCCGGGCGGGACCGGGTCGTCCATAAGCCACTCGATCTACCCGCCACCAGGGTTCGCCAAGAGGAGCGCCGGGGACGGGTGGGTTGAGGCACGGGCCGGCCTAGTCGGGCGCAATCAACTCCACTTCGTTTCCATCGGGATCGTCCACGTACGCGGTCCGCACCCCTTTCAGAACCGGATGGATCCCCGACCGCACTTCCAGTCCGTGTTGGCGGAGGCTGTGACAGAGTTCCTCATAGCGCTTCCCGTCGACACCAAAGGCCAGGTGGTGGAGCACCCGATCCTTCTTGCTGGATGGGAACTGGCCGTCGGGATCGGGGTGGGGGACCAGAACGATCATGTGCGGAACGGCACCCGTCCGGACGCGAAGGAAGATGGTCGCCAGCTCGGGCGGCGACATGACCTGGAGCCCGAGCAGGTCGCGATAGAATCCCAGCGCCAACTCCGGATTTCGAACCCAGAGCACGACCTCGGCCAGCTGTGTGATCGGACCCTCGCCGCTCTCGATCATCTCAATCGAGTGTAGAACGCAACGTCCCGTTGCGGGTCAGCAGCCCACCAAACCGAGCAGTTGGTCGACGCGGGTGCGATCCAGGCCGTGCACGATGGAGGTCCGATCGATCACCAAAACTGGGGTCACGCGGCCGTCGAGCCGCTCCCACTCGCTCCTGGCGGCGGGGTCGCGATCGACCTGGCGAGTGCGAAAGTCAACCCCAATCGCGGTCAGGTAATGACCCAGAGCGGCCGAATCCAACTCCGTTTCTCGCGAGTACATGACGATCTCCATGTCCACATTATGCATTGAATGACCCGATCCGTGCAGTTCCATCTATAGACAGGTTCTATGCCACCATCGATCAACCGGATAATCCAAAAATGCCGCAAGGAGGGAAGAAAGGGACGGGGGGTTGCAACGACTGGCCCGCAGCCCACGGCGCGCACGACACTAATTGGTCGGCCCGGGCCGTGGGCGAATCGATCAGGCTTGGTTGGACCAGAGCGTCGGCGCCCCCGCATCGGAGACCCAGCCCTACCTACTCCCCGGCCCGGGCCACGGCCCGGGCCCGAGAGGGGGCTGGCCCCCGCCTTCAGCCGGGGACGGTTGCCGCGCTGGAGGCATCGGTGGGGTCGGCGGCGGCGGTCCTCATGACCAGCGTCCCCGTCCCCTCCGGCCGCCCATCGACCGATTCCACCACTGCTGCGGCCAGTGTCAGGTTGTCGGGGGCCCCCAGCCGGAGGCAGTGCTGGATCACACGCTTGACCCCCTCCTCCAGGTCACCGGCCAGAAGCGAGCCCATCTCTTTGGCCCCAAGGCCGGCCGACTCGATTCCGTCGCTGCAGACCACGAGGAGGTCGCCGGCACGAACTTCGAACAGGTTGGTGAACGTCGCGATCGTGTCCCACACCCCGAGCGCCCTCGTCAGGCGGTGCTTCATGGGGTGGTGCTCGGCCTCCTCCGGCCGGAGGATCCCCTGCCGGACCTGTTCGGCCGGCCAGGAGTGATCTTCGGAGATGAGGGTGGCGCCCCCATCGCGATAGAGCCAGGCCGGACTGTCGCCCACGTTGACCACGGCCGCCTGATCTCGATCCAAAACCATGCCGACCAGGGTCGTACCCATACCCGCCCACGCGGGATTCGATTTGGAGGCGGCGTAGACGACCCGATTGGCATCGTCACTGGCCGCCCTCAAGCTATCCAGGCTCGGTCCCTGGGCAGAGCCATCGGCGAGAAAACTGTCAAAGGCATCGATGGCTAGTCGGCTGGCAGTATCTCCAGCGGCGTGACCGCCCATGCCGTCGCAGACCACGAGCAGGGCCTCAATACCGCAGGCACCCCGCCTGACCAGCACCGCGTCCTCGTTCTTCGCTCGCTCCAACCCGGCATCGGTGGCCCACGCCAGTTTCAGCCGCATCCCCACCGGCTAAAGGAGCGAGAAGGTGACCGAGTTCTGTCCGATGGTGATTCGATCGCTCTGGTGCAGATCCTTCTCCTGGATCGGCTCCCCATTTACGAGCGTCCCGTTGGTGCTACCCAAATCGACGATGAAAAATTGGGTGCCTCGCAACTCGAGCCGGGCATGGTGGCCGCTGGTGGCGGGGTCCCTGAGGATCAATTCGTTGTCGGGGGCGCGCCCAACCCTGAGCGGCTGAGCGCCGACGCGGAAGGTGTGCCCAGCATCGGGGCCGCCGTCGATCTTGAGTTCGGCCAGCGCTCCGGCGCCGCGACCGGTTCGCTCGGTGCCGCTCACCACCATGGTGTCCGATGCGGGCGAGGCGCCACCTGGGTCAGACGGGCGCCAGACGGGCATCACGGTGGTTGCACCTGGAGGCACGGCCGGGGAAGGGGGCAGATTTGGAGACGGTAGCGCTGCTCCCCAGTCCGGTTCGGTCGAAGACCCTTCAGGCACTGGCGACGGAGTACCGGCAGCCGACGGCAGCGACCCCGCTGGGGACGCAGGGGCGGCGGGCGGCTGGGGAGCCCAAGTGGGCGGGCTCGGCCACGAATTAGCCGGAGGGGAGGGCTCGCTTTCGGCCGGCGGAGCGGACGCGCCGGGCTCAGCGGTGGCCT
>DATKQJ010000036.1:0-27366 GCA_035532785.1 Candidatus Acidiferrales bacterium
GGGCCACGTCCTGTCAAGTGGTGTACGACGACGACCACGTCATCCACAACACTCAGCTGGCTGCAGCCAGCGCAGGCGTCACCTCCTTCGGCTCGCTGATGGCCATCTGTGCCGCCTTGAGCGACTCCGCACTCAGGTAGCGGCGGGCCACCAGCCACTCGTCATGCTGCTCGGCGAGCACGGCGCCCACCAGTCGCACGACGGCGGCACGGTCAGGAAAGATGCCAACCACGTCGGTGCGCCGGCGGACCTCGCGGTTGAGACGCTCCTGGGGATTGTTGGACCAGATCTGGCGCCAGTGCTCGCGGGGGAAGGTCGCGAAGGCGAGCACGTCAGGGCCGGCCTCAGCGAGCAGCTCGGCGGCTGCAGGAAAGCGCTCGGTGAGCTGCTCGACCATCCGACCGTGCTGCGCCCAGACGGCCTCCAGGTCGGGCTGAGCGAAGATCGAGCGGACCAGGGTTGCCACCAGCGTCTGCGCCGACTTGGGGACCCGGGTCAGAAGATTGCGGACGAAGTGGACGCGGCAGCGTTGCCAGCCGGCGCCCGGCAGCACCGCCGCAATCGACTGCTTGAGACCGAGGTGGTCGTCGGAGATGACCAGCCGGACGCCGGTCAGACCACGAGCGACCAGGCCACGCAGGAAGCTGGTCCAGGCAGCGCCGTCCTCGGCGGTGAATACGTCGACGCCCAAGATCTCGCGCTGCCCGTCGGCGTTGACCGCGGTCGCAATCGCGGTGCAGACGTTGACCACCCGGCCACCGTCGCGGCAGCGTTGGGTCAGAGCATCGACCCAGATGTAGGTGTAGGGACCGCCGTCGAGCGGTCGGTTGCGGAACTCGTCGACCATGCCATCCAGGCTCTTGGCCATCACCGAGACCTGCGACTTCGAGATACCGGCGATGCCCAGGGTCTGAATCAGCCCCTCCACCCGGCGCGTCGAGACGCCGGCCACGTAGGCCTGCGCGATCACGTTCACCAGCGCCCGCTCCGCCCGGCGCCGGGGTTCCAACAGCCAGTTCGGGAAGTAGCTGCCCTGGCGGAGCTTGGGAATGGCCAGCGGCAGGGTCCCGGCGCGGGTGTCCCACTCCCGCTCCCGGTAGCCGTTGCGGGAGTTGGTCCGCTCACTCGAGCGCTCGCCGAAATCCGCCCCGCACAGGGCCTGGGCCTCGGCGCCCATCAACTCGCCGACCATGCTCCCGAGCATCTCGCGGAGCAGGTCGGGGTGGGCCTCTTGCAGCTCCTGGCGCAGCCAAGCCACGACGTCACGATCCATACTGGGGTTGGCCATCGGTCTCTCCTTGTGGGTGTGGAAGTCCGCTAAGGATGATCGATGGTCGTCTTCTACCTGGGGGCCTCAGTCCCCACCTCGTACACCACGTCCGTGGACGCTAACAAGACCTACCTGCCCAACGACCAAGACCAACTCCTGCTGCTACCGCCGTCGATCCGGGAATGGGTGGAGCCGGGGGATCTGGCCCACCTCATCGATGACGTTGTCGAGTGCCTCGACCTTGGCGCGTGAGCACATCGACAATTCCATACCGCTCGGCGAGAACCACGATCGAAGCGGCGATCGAGGCGGTCTACGAAGCCGAGTTGGGTGGGCGCCGCCTTACCACCCGGCGATGGTGGCCAAGCTCTGCGCCTACGCGGTCGGCGTGACCAGTTCCCGGCGGCTGGCCAAGCTGGTCCAGCGAGACGTGGGGGTGATGATGCTGGCGGCGGGTAACCGGCCGGACTTCCGGACTCTTGCCAGCCTCGCACCCGGCGCGCGACACGAATACACAGCAATAACACGCCCTCGCCTGCAGCTCAGGCCCGGCCCATCCCTATCGCAAAGTCTTACTCGGACGGGCTGCTAGCCGACGCGGACTGGCACCCTACCGCGGCGTCGGGGCCGATGGTTCCTTCGTTCCGGCGATTCGGATGACCCGATCGGCGAACCGACATTTTCCTCGGTCCGGTATACCCACTCTCCCCGCAACAGACGCTCCAGATTCAATTCAGCGATATCTGGGGCGCCGCCAGAACGCAATCGCATCCACTGGGGTCCGTCCTCGGGAGTCAGGAATGTCAGCGCCCAGCCAGCCCCTCCCATGCGGGCGGTGCGCCCGACCCGGTGAACCAGCCACTGAGGCGTGTCCGGAAGTTCGTAGTTGATGACGAGCCCGATGTGAGAGATGTCGATTCCCCGCGCCGCCACGTTGGTCGCCACCAAGACCTGGACCCGCTGCTCGCGGAAGGCGGCCATGGCCCGGTCCCGCATGACCTGGTTCATGTCGCCCTGCAGCTCAGCCAAATTCAGGCCCCGGCGCCGCAGGTCTCGGGCCAACCGGTTGACGCCGACCTTGGTGCGGCCAAACACGATGGCGGAGGCATCGTGAACGCGTAGAAGCTGAACCAGCGTGTCCAGCTTATCTGCGCTCGGGGTGCGCACAATTCCGTGCTCCAACTTGGACGCGTCCTCGAGCTCAACCTTGACGTGAACCGGGTCCTTCAGGTAGCGCTCGATGACCCGGCGCACCCATTCCGGCATGGTCGCCGAAGCCAGCACCGTCTGCGGCTGCCACGTCATGCCCAGAATTCGTTCGATGTCGGGGGCGAAGCCAGCGTCCAACATCTCATCCGCCTCGTCCAGGACCAGGTACTCAACCCGGCTCAGCGCGAGCATCTTGCGCCCCACCATGTCGAGGATCCGCCCAGGGGTGCCGATGACCACGTCAACCCCCTCCTTGAGGGCAAGGTTCTGGGTGGCGTAGCCGACTCCGCCGTAGAGAAGGGCTGAGCGCACGCCATGGTCAAGGGTCTCGAAGACGGAGCTGACCTGCATCGCCAGCTCTCTGGTTGGTGTCACCACCAGGCCTCGGGGACCGTGCCCTGGCGAGCCGATTCCTTCGACCAGAGGTATGAGATAGGCCAGCGTCTTGCCGGATCCGGTCGGTGCTTCCATAACCACGTCGGACCCAGCCAATAGGGCCGGCAGGGCTGTCTCCTGCACCGCAACTGGCGACTCAATGCCCTGGGCGGACAGCGCGTCCAGGGTCTGCGAGCTGACGCCCGCATCAAGAAATGTTGACAAGTGTTCTCCTACAAACCATGGCCGGGCGAATTCTGTTCCCTGCCCGGTCGAATCTCTGCCGCAAATAGTTGGACGCCGGCCCCGATCGTGGCTCTCCGGCGACCCGCTCGCGCCAGGCGATGGCACCGCTGCGAACTTCAGAGGCTCACGCCCGCCGTTCGGGAGGTTCCCGGCGGCGCCCTGCGCGTTACTGGAAGGCTACCCGCAAAAGGCCGGGGCCAGCCGCGGCCCGGCCGCCAGCCAGGGCCAGAAGGCAGATCCAAAATGATGCTCGGGCTCGTTTGCAGGTATAGTCGATGCGGCGACCCGCCTTGGGTGCCAACTTGCGGAAGGTCTGAAGTTCTCGAACCGGCCCTCGCTTGTGGTCGATGTTCGAGAGAATTAGGAGGCATCACATGCCTAACGGAACCGTGAAGAAGCTCGTATCTGATCGAGGCTTCGGCTTCATCGCCGCGGAAGATGGAAAGGAGTACTTCTTTCACCGCGACGGGATGGAGGGATTCGACTCGCTGGTCGGCGGCGAGAAGGTGACTTTCCAGGTCGAGCCAAGCCCCAAGGGGCCGCGCGCCAAGCAGGTCGAACTCAGCCAGTAGGTTCTTAAAGTCCTCGCGGCCCAAAGCCGCGAGGACCTCTTCGCCGGGTCCGCCTTTGGACCTCCCGGATGCTAAACCACCGTCCCGACCAATCCGGGCCCGGTGACCGTAACTCCGCCTCGCCATCCTTCCGCACCGAGGAGTCTGCGCAGCCACGGCGACAAGAGCAGATAGAGCCCCATGGCCAGCACGAACAGGGTTCCCATGACGATCATGACCGGACGCGGCTCGATCACGTCAGCCACACCACCCATCCCCCAACCGAGTACGGCCATGGGCGCCAAGGTGATCATTTGATAGACGCTGGTGGCGCGTCCTCGGAAGTGATCATCCACCGAGGACTGGATCAGCGCCAGGGACATGGACATGAACATGGCCTGGGATGCGCCGACCAAGAAGGCTGCCGAGAAGACCAGGGGAAGCGCCTGAAACGAAGCCATGAGCGCCAATAGAGCACCGCTGCCGACCAGGCTCACCATGAAGAGCGCGGGCCGGTAGCGCCGCTCCGAGAAATGCGCCAGGGTCAGGCTGCCCAGCACCGCCCCCAACCCGATCGACGTCAACAGGCCGCCGTAGGTTGCCGCGCTCGAATGCAGGTCGTTGCTCACGAACATCGGCAGCATGCCCTGGAAGGACATGGTCAGTGAGCAATGCAACGCCACCGCTACGACGATGGTCATGACCACCGGTCGCGCCCACAGATACTGGAATGAGTGGCCGACGCCGTGACCGACGGGGCCCGAGTGAGCACTCGCCTTGGTGACGCCGATGGGCAGGCAGAGCACTGTGGCGCAGACGTAGAGGAGGGCGCAGAAGCTCCACGCCAGCACCGGTCCTCCGGCCACCAGCAGGGGGGTGGTCAGAGCCGGCCCCAAGAACTCAGCCCCTTGGGTTCCGACCTGGCTCAGCGAGATCCCATTGAGCAGGTCACGGGGCGGCACGAGGCTCGGCACCAACGTGCTCCGCAGCGTCATCTGGAGCACAAACGAGACCCCAAAAAGCAAGCACAGGGCGAGCAGGAGTGGCAGGGCCAGGAGGCCCAGGGCATTTAGCAGCGCGAAGCTGCCAGTGACCAGTGCGGACAGCGCGCACGATGCGCTATTGAGAAGTCGCCGATCGAATCGGTCGGCCAGTACTCCAGAGAAGGGCGCCAGCAGAACCACCGGACCCTGGGTCAAGAACAGGCCCGCTCCGACCCAGAACGACGAGTGCGTCAGATCGAGAATCTGGACGCCAAGAATGAACACCAGCGACCAGCGACCGGCGGATGCGCTGAGGTTGCTCAGCCACAGCCAGCGATAGGCGGGGTAGCGCAGAGAGGCCAGCATCGAGCGTCTCCTGTCAGCCTCGGAAGGCGCACAAGGGAGCGCCGTTGCTCACCGCGATGGTGCCGGTCAGCCGGGGTCCCGGGTCAGTCATCGATGGGCCTGGGCCATCCCCGAGCGGTCACGAGGTCTGGTATTTCTCCAGGCGGCGGGCGCCCGTGGCGGCGTGAGCCTGCATACCCTCCATGTTGGCGATGCGGCCGGCAAGGGGGGCGATGAAATTGCTGCCCTCACGGGTCAACCGCTGGTAGGTCACCACCTTGATGAACTTCCCGACCCACAGACCCCCGGTGTACCGGGCGGCGCCGCCCGTGGGTAGCGTGTGATTGGTTCCTACGGCCTTGTCCGAATAGGCAACCGTGGACTCCTCGCCGAGAAATATTGAGCCGTATTGACTGACGCGGTCGTGGTACCAGCCCGGATCCTGCGTCATCACCTCGAGGTGTTCGGGAGCAAACCAATCGGCGTACGCGACCATCTGCTCGGGACTCTCTGCCAGCGCTATGGCACCTCGCCGACGCCAGGCTTCGCCGGCGATCGGGCCCGTTGCCAGCTGCTCAAGCTGGCTGGTCATGGCCTCACCGACGGCGTCGGCCAGGGCCTCAGAATCCGTCACCAGGTGGGCGGGCGACGTCGGGCCGTGCTCGGCCTGACCGAGCAGATCACAGGCCACCATCTCCGGATCTGCGCTGGCATCGGCGATTATGAGGATTTCGGTCGGACCCGCGGGCAGGTCGATACCGACCATTCCGAAGAGTTGTCGCTTGGCCTCGGCCACGTAGACGTTGCCGGGGCCGGTCAGCATATCCACGGGCTCCAAATCACCGGCTCCGAAGGCCATCGCGGCAAGCGCCTGAACCCCGCCCAGACAATAGATCTCGTCCGCGCCGCATAGGTGCATGGCGACCAGGGTGGCGGGCCAGATCCCACCTTCCCCGCGCGGAGGGGCGCAGGCAACGATGCGCTTGACGCCCGCCGCCCGTGCGGTGGCCACCTGCATGTGCACGGATGCGATCAGGGGATACTGGCCGCCCGGAACGTAGCAGCCGACCGATCTCACCGGTAGCAGCCGGTGCCCGATCGTGATTCCGGGTCGCGACTCGACCTCAACTGGGGTCAATGCACGGAGTTGAGTCAGCGCGAATCCGCGGACGTTGTCGTAGACGGACCGGATATCCGCCACCCCCTGTTCGCCCACCGCCTCATAGGCGGCCGCGATGGCGTTCTCATCGACCCTGAAGTCGGCCGGACTCCAATGGTCCAAGGCCTCCGAGTAGTGTCGAACGGCTTCTAGGCCCCGGCTCCGGACGGCACCGATGATCTCGCGAACCGTGCTCTCCACCCTCTCCTGGTCGGCCGCCTGCTCCGGCTCGGGCTCCTTGAGCCACCGCACCCCACTCGGGATCTTCGAGGTCATCGCCATCGGGAGGCCTCCGCCGAGTCAACGCGCCAGCATCTGTTGGCTGCGTCCGGAAGGGTTGGTGCGGCCTTTATCTCCAAATCGTCGTTCTCCTCATCTCAATACATCACCACGCCCGCCGATACGTTGACGTCCTCACCGGTTACGCCACTGGCATCGTCGGAGGCGAGGTAGACGCACACTCGCGCCACTTCCTCGGCCGATACCAATCGGTGCAGGGCCGATGGGGCGGTGAACTGGTCACGCGCGCTCTGCTCGCTGATTCCCTGGACGTTGGCCTGCTGCCTGATCACGGCGTCGATTCGGGGCCCCGCCACCGCGCCCGGGCAGACCGAATTGACGCGGATTCCGTGAGGACCGAGTTCGGTGGCCAGGGTGCGGCAAAGGCCGATGACCCCCATCTTTGCCGAGGCGTATGGGGTGCGCCCGACCAGCGGACGCTTGCCGGTCATCGAGGACATAGCCAGCAGAGTTCCCTTCCCACGCTCGAGCAAGGCCGGAATGAAGGCCCTGAAGGTGAGGAATACGCCGTCCAGGTCGGTGGCCACGCACTCGCGCCACTCCTCCAGCGACATCTGGTGGAGCAGTTTGGTGGGTCCGGCGATACCGGCGTTGGCAACCACGATGTCGACCCCGCCCCAGCGCGCCAACACGCCCTCAGCCATCGCTGCGACCGACTCCTGATCGGTCACGTCGCACCTCACGGGCAGGCACTCGGCTCCCATCGCGAGAATCTCGCGGCAGGTGGCGGCCAGGCTGGGCTCATCCCGAGCGGCGATGGCGACCGACGCGCCCGCCCGCGCCATTTCGGTCGCGACCGACCGTCCGATCCCGCGGGCGCCACCGGTCACAACCGCAACCCGACCCTCCAGGCGCCCCGTAGCCATCAGCGCCGCGACGATCCGCGAGAGCGGGCACTGGTGCGAAGGCGCCGAGCGACGCCTCTGGCGGTCTGGTGCGCGGCGATGGACACCATCAGAACCGCTCAGCGGAGGCGATTATCCGACCCTGAGGTCCATCACCAAGCGCCCGGTGACCTCGCCCGCCTCGAGCCGCGAAACCGCCTCGTTGAGTCTCTCCAGCGGTAGCACGTCATCGATGACTGGCTTCACGTGGCCGTTGGCGACCAGCCTAACGACGTGCTCAAGATCCGAGCGGCTGGCGTAGCGCGAGCCGACCAGAGACATTTCGGTGAGGACCAACGGATCGCTCATCACGGTCATCAGCTTTCCCACCTGGTAGCCGACGCCCACGATGGTCCCTCCCGAGCGGGTCAACTTACGCGCGTTGTCGAGCAGTGCCGGCACCCCTGAACTCTCTATCACGACGTCGGCGGCGTCGCCTCCGGTAACCGATCGGACCATCTCCAGGGCATCGTCGGGTGCGACGACCCGGCCCACGCCAGCGGCGTGCGCCCCCGCCAACTTGGCAGGGAGATCAACCCCCACCACCTCGGCCCCGGCCGCCTGGGCAATCAGAGCGGCGTGCAGACCGACACCGCCCATACCGACAACCACGACCACGTCTCCGGCGCGAACCCGCCCCCTCACCGTTACGGCCCGATAGGCGGTCCCCATGGCACAGGTGAGGGCGGGAGCCACGGTCATGTCGATTCCGTCGGGTAGCGGCATGAGGCTCTCCAGAGGAGCCGCGACGAACTCCTGAAACCCGCCCGTGTGCGTGAACCCCATCCAGGCTCGGGGGTTGTAGCAGAGGTGCTCGTCACCCCGTCGACAGGCGGGGCAGCGATGACACGGCCAGAGATGGTGAACCAGAACCCGCGCCCCGGCCTTGAGGTCGCTCTCGCCATTGATGTCGACGATGTGGCCGGCCACCTCGTGTCCGGGCACAAACGGCAGGGCCAGGGTATCCGAATAGCGCATGTGCCCGCGCATCGTCTTGACGTCGCTGAAACACAGTCCGCAGGCGTCCACCGCGACCAGGGCGTAGCCGCGCGGTGGCGTTGGCTGGTCCACCGATATCAGTTCGAGAGGCCGATCATAGTCGGTAATCGCCATTGCCCGCATCTTCTATCCAAGCTCCTACATGGTGGTCAAGAACTTCATTCTGCCGAGTCCCAAGGTCGAAATCACGGCTTCCCAACGACCCGTACCAGAACCACTTCCGTTCCGGTTGGCGCCACCTCAGCCCGCCCGGTGAACCCAATTGGAAGGTTTCCACCCCCACGTCCACCGCATCAAAGCGCGCTCGCCGCGTACCGACCAGAAGTAGGCTAGCACAGGCGTTCCGTCGTACTTTCGGCGCCTGCGCCGTCGGCGTTGCCACCGGCAGGACCACCCCCGCGGGGACGGTCTATGATCGTGGCAACAGGGCTCCGAGGGATCTCCCGCGATCGGCGCTCGACCACCTGGAGGGTTGGATTCCGTGACCCCTGATGACGCCGTCCTGGTCTTCGACGTCAACGAGACGCTGTTGGACCTGAGTGGCCTCGACGCGCGGTTCGAGCAGCTATTCGGAGACCCCTCGCTGGGCCGGCAATGGTTTGGCCAAATGCTCCAGCTCTCCTTCGTGGGCACCATCACCGGCCGATACCTTGACTTCCCCGGCGCGCAGCGCGCCGCCCTCCAGATGTTGGCCCGCAGGCAGCGCGTCGTACTGGGTGCCGCCGAGGAGGATTCGCTGGTGGACGCCATGGCCTCGCTTCCCCCCCATCCAGACGTGCCCGATGGCTTAGGTCGACTCCGCGCGGCGGGCTGGCGCCTTTTCTCGCTCACCAACTCACCCTTGGAGATCGCCGAGCGGCAACTGATCCATGCCGGACTCCGGGGCAACTTGGAGCAGATCTTCTCCGCTGACCAGGTGAAGCGCTTGAAGCCCGCGCCAGAAGCCTATTGGTTTGTGGCCCGACGCTTGAATCTGGCGCCCGAGCGCCTCTGCCTGGTGGCCGCCCACGCCTGGGATGTGAGCGGGGCCTTGGCGGCGGGATGTCGCGCCGCATTCGTCAGCCGAGGCGGCTCGGTGCCGAGTCCGGCCGACGCACCGCCCAATTTTGAGGTCGCCGACATCTCGGCCCTCGCTGACCGGCTGGCAACCTGACCCCGCCTAACCGGAACTCGCCGCTCCAGACATCGGTGGCGCCGTCCGCTCGCGCCAGGCACGGCCGCGAGCGAGCGGCTGCGGTGCCATCTACCCGCCCTGGGTGCCGGGGAAGACGACAACGAAACGACCCACCACTTCCCTGGCCTTGAGCCGGGCCATGGCGGTGTTGATCTCGTCCAGTTTGATGGGCTCGTAGACAGGCTTGACCTGACCCCTCTCCAGCGCCCGGAGAACGCTCCGAATATCCCGGCGGGTGCCGGCGCGAGACCCGATCATGGTGATCTCGTCGAGGGCCAGCTGTCGAGACTGGAGCCCGTACTCCTCATCCGGTACCCAGCCGTTACAAATCAGGCGACCACCGGGAGAGATGAGTTTGGCGGCGACGTCCAAGCCGGCCCGTGAACCGGATGCCTCGTAGAGCACATCGGCGCCTCCCGGCGGCGCCCAGGACAGAAGAGTCGCGGCTTCTGAAGGGTCCACAGCCAGCTCGGCCCCGCTCCGGAGCGCCTCTGCCCGGTGCTCAGGCACCGGGTCGACCGCCGCCACGCGAGCGCCCGCGGCACTCGCGATCTGCATCCCCGCCAAGCCCAATCCGCCGGCACCGATTACGATCACCCACTCGCCGGAGCGGACGTTGCCGCGAACCATGAGCGCCCTCCACGGCGACAGGACCGCGTCCATACCGACCGCCGCCAACTCGAAGTCAAGCGAGTCTGCGAACGGGATCGCCGTGTTGGCGGGCACCGCGATGTACTCGGCCAGCCCGCCGTCGCGGTTGAATCCGATCCGGGGCGGGTCAGGGCACAGCGTCTCCTCCCCGAGCAGGCAGTATCGGCACCGCCCGCAGGGATGAAAGACCTGCAGGGCAACCCGCTGTCCCTTTCGCATCCCATCGGCGTCCTCCGCCAGTTCGCCGGCGACCTCGTGGCCCGGGATCATGGGCAGCCTGGTGTCCGGAAAGGCGCCGGCCGAGATCTTGAGGTCGGTACCGCAGATGCCCGTCGCCCGCACCCGCACCAGGCAGTCGCCGGGCTTGAGCTCCGGCATGGGAACGTCAGACAGGTCGTAGGGCGCAGAAAACGTACGAATTACCGCTGCCTTCATGGTTGACTCCCTTGATTGATAGCCTTGCAGGTACCCCCGGGGGCGACACTCGCCCTCGTTGACCCCTTCCTATTTTGACCCCTATGCCGACGACGGCCACGCTCACGCGGCCAATCCACCGATGGTGCGAATCCGAAAACACGGCGGCGACTTGGCGCCTCTGGGGGGCGTAACGCGACGTTCTGTCAGGCGGAATCCGGTTCCGAACACCGGAATACCTCGAATGTTAGTATAACGATTCGGTCGGGTTCGAAAAGCGACCCAGCGGTCGCTCCGACGCGCCGTCAAACACATTGGTTGGTGGGTTTCCGATCACCGGAGGCTCGGAGGATTGAGAGATATGAAGCTCGGTTGGGGTGTAGTTAGCACGGGCGCGGCGTCGGATCGCCTGGTCGGGCCCGGCATTAACGCAGAGTCGGACAGCCAGATCGTCGCCGTCTACAGCCGCGAGCGGGAAAAGGCCGATGCCTACGCTGCAAAGCACGGTGTCGACCACGCGTACACGTCCTACGAGGAACTTCTCAGCGACTCGGCCGTGAACGTGGTCTACATCGCCAGCCCCAACGGGCTCCACGCGGAGCAGGCCATTCAGGCTGCCGAGGCGGGCAAGCACGTCTTCTGCGAGAAGCCGCTGGCGCTCAACGCGGCCGACGCGCGACGCGTGATAGAGGCCTGCAAGAAGGCCGGGGTCAAACTCGGGGTCGACTTCCAGACCCGGCATTACGCGCCCATCCAGGAGGCGGTACGGCTGGTTCGAGAAGGTGCGGTCGGTGAGCTCCGGGTGCTCCAGATCGAGTCCTGCGCCCCCAGCGGCGCCCTCAAGGGATGGCGGACCGACACTGCCCTGAGCGGCATGGGCGCGGTCAACAACCTCGCCGTCCACCCTCTCGATCTGGCCCGCTACCTGGTCGGGTCGGAAGTCGCCGAGGTGGTGGCGCTGACCAACGCTGGCCGCAGCGACGAGCTGGAGACCATCGCCCTCATGACGATGCGTTTCAAGAATGGCGCCCTGGCCTACGTCAACGGCAGCCAATCGGTCCCCAATCCGCGTCCCGACATGGACCTCTACGGCAGCGCCGGACGGATCTCCGGCCGCAGCACCACGCGCCCCTTCATGGACGGAGAGCTGCTGGTGGTGAGCGGCGGCGAGGAGCGATCGATGCCGTTCAGTACCAAGGATGGCTTCCAGCGGGCCGTTGCATCGTTCAACCAGTCGGTACTGAACAACACCGAGCCAAACGCCTCGGGCGAAGACGGACTCCGGAGCGTGGAGTTGGTCGATGCCATCGCCAAGTCGGCCCGAACTGGAACCGTGGTCACGCTCTAAGTTGGGCGCGGCCCGCTTCGGAGCGGGCTTGGGGGTCGCATTCTTGCTCGGACGGCAAGGATGCGACCCCACCTACATGTAGTGGCTGGCTCCCCCGTCGAGGACGATCTCGATTCCCGTCATCGAGGGGACTCGGCCCGAGGCCAGCAGTAGCGCAACCTCCGCCACCTCGTCGGGCTGCACCATGCGCCCGGTCGGGACTCGGCTCATCGCCTCAGCCTCAACCGCTTCAATCGAAGTGCCCCGGGCGGCCGCGGTCTGCTTGGCGAGCGAGACAGCGCGCTCGGTTCGAACGCCGCCGGGACTGATCGCGTTGATCCGGATACCCTTGCCGGCGAGGTCGCGGGAGAGGCCCTTGGTCAAGGCGCGGATGGCCGCGTTGGTGGTGCCGATGGCGGTTGACTCTGGGCCCGGTTCGCGGCCCCCAAGTCCGATGATGTTGATGATCGCTCCGCCGCCCCGCGCGGCCATCTGCGGCACGGCGGCGCGGGTGAGTCGGATGCCGGCCAGCAGTTTCAGGCTCCAGGCGCCCAAGAACTGCTCGTCGGTGAGATCCAGAAAACTACCGGCCGGTGCTCCGCCCACGTTGTTAACCAGGATGTCGATCCCGCCCCAGGCGGTGGCCGCCTCAATCAGTGTGGCCGCTCCGGCCGCCGTCGAAAGGTCGACCGGGACGCCTCGGCAGACCTCGGGCCCGGATCCGTTGAGCTCCGAGACCGCCCGATCCAGCGACTCGCGATCGCGGGCGCCCATGACAATGCGGGCCCCCTCCGCTGCAAATCGACCGGCTATGGCCCGACCGATCCCCCGGCTTCCACCCGAGATCACGGCCAGCTTGCCCGACAGTTGGGCAGACCCGCTCATGCCGCGAATCGAACCTTTGCGTGGTCGTGCAAAACGATCACGCGCCCACCCCCGGCGCTTCGGCCAAGAGCGGGGGTCGAACGTAGCCCAACTGCCGCGATATGGAGTGGCTGGCCTCGATCACGGCCCCGATCATAACCGGCATGGCCTCGTCGGTGAGGCGGAAGGCTGGGGCGGCCAGGCCGACGGCGGCAATCACCCTCTCGGTGATGTCGCGGACCGGTGCGGCGATGCAGCGCAGGCCCAGTTCAAACTCCTCCAGGTCGGTCGCATAGCCCCGGTCGCACACCCGCTCCAATTCGGAATTCAGACTCACTGAATCGGTGATTGTGTTCGGTGAATAGCTCGCCAAGGGGGCGAGCATCGCCTGGCGGCGCACCTCCGCTCCCCCCCAGGCGAGCAAGACCTTGCCAATGCTGGTCGCGTGGCCGGGCGCCCGACCACCGATTCGCGAGGGCATCGGGATGGCCGACGGTCCATCCAGCTTGTAGACATAGACCGCATCGGTGCCTGACCGGACGGCCAGGTGGCAAGTTTCGCCCGTCGCCAGGGCCAGATCCTCCAGGAAGGGGCGCACCGCGGCGTGGAGGCCCCGTTCGTGGATTACGTTGGATCCGATTTCGAAGAGTCGAATGCCCATCGAATAGCGGTGGGTCTTGCTATCGTGCTCGATGTAACCCCTGCCGCTGAGGGTCGCCAGGAGTCGGTGGACCGAACTCTTGGGCAACCGCAAACGCTCGGCAATCTCGGACAGGGTGAGCTCCCGCTCGTTCGGCGCGAACGCCTCCAACACCCGCAGGACGCGGTCCGCCGACTCCAGCGTTTCAACCCGTCCCCTACGGGCTGCAGGCACCGGTTCGACGTCCTTGTCCTTTGTCGTGGTCAGCCGTGCTTGTGCCGTCCCGGAACCCCCATGAACTTGCTGGAGGAGAATCCACCGTCAACCAGCGTGTCGGAACCGGTCACGTAGCTAGCGTCGTCGGACGCCAGGAAGGCGCCCGCGCGCGCGATCTCCTTGGGGTCGGCGATCCGGCCGATGGGCACGCTCGCCGACCGCCCCGCCATGATCTCCGGCTGCGCGTAGAGATGGTCGGTCATGGGGGTTCGAACGTAGCCCGGGCTGAGCGAGCAGGCCCGAATGCCGTACTGCCCCCACTCCATGGCCCAGACCTTGGCCAGCATCATCACCGCCGCCTTGCAGGGGCTGTAGGCGCCCGCGCCGGCGTATGCGTGGTGGGCCCCGGTCGAAGCCATGTTGATGATCACGCCGCGCTGCTGCCTGATCATGTGACGCCCGACCGCCTGCCCGACGATGAAATAGCCCCTGAGACCGATGTTCATGAGGGTGTCCCACTCCTCCAGGCTGAGCGTTTCCATGGGACCGCCCTGGCGAAGGATGGCGCCGTTGACCAGGATGTCGATGCGCCCGAACTTGTTGATCACCGAGTCCACCATTGCCTGAACCGACTCCGGTCGACTAACATCGCAGACCTCGAGCTCCGCCCGACGACCAAGGGCACGGACCTCGTCAGCGGTAATCCTGCCCTCGGCCTCATTGACATCGACAATGGCGACGTCGGCTCCCTCCTCCGCGAAAACCGTGCAGAAGGCGCGACCAATCCCGGTCGCCCCGCCGGTGATCACCGCGACCCGATCCTGAAGCCGGCCTGGCCGGGATACCGTGTCACTCATGTCGAACTGCTCCTCTCACAATTTCCGAGCCTGCCGGTGACCTTCAAAGACAGCCTCGAACGTCCCGCGGGGCGCCACTGCATCACCGATGACTTCGCTGCTGACACCCTGCGCCTTAACCAAATCTCCGAGTGTGTTGTTGGAGAGCCGCGCAGTGGCCATCACGATCCAGTCCGCGTGCAACTCCAACACGTCATCGACGTTGTGCAAATTGTAAAGCGACACCTGGCGGCCCTGAATTTGCTGTACAAAGCGATCGGGGATCATCTGTACCCCCGATTTGTAGACGCGCGGGAAGATCCATTCGAGGTAGGAATCCCGCATCATCTCCAGACCCAGGGACGGCCATCGCGTGACGATCCGGACCGCGCCGGAAACGCCATTCTCGGCAATGGCGACGGCCGTCAACGGACCGACCACGTCACTCTGATCGTCGATCACCAGCACGTCGCCGTCGGGGACGACGCTGCCATTGGCGACTTCATCCCAACCTACACAGCGTGCCGTCTCGTAACCGGGTAGCGGGCCACCGGTCCAGCCCTGGAAACCATCGCGGCACACCCGCGACCCAGTTGCCACCACGACGTGATCCGGGCGCTCAGCCTCCAAGACCTGGGCCAGATTCTCCGCCGTTACACCAGAGGAGGTCCGCAGCTCAGCTCCATTCTTGACTGCCTGCTCGGCCAGCCAGGCCCCGATGCGCCCGAACTCACTGCGCGTGGGGAGTTTGGAGTGCAGCCGCGAATGGCCCCCGGGCTCGGACTCCCGCTCCAGGACCACGACCTGATGCCCGCGCGCCGAAGCGATGCGCGCGTATTCGAGGCCAGCCGGACCGCCGCCGATGACCAGAACGCGCTTGGCCGGTGAGGCGGCGACAACCGTGCCCTTACCCCAGAACCTCTCTCGGGCGGTGACCGGGTTGTAGATGCACTGCACCCTGCCCCCACCCATGACGTTCTTGAAGCAGAAGTTGGAGGCCACGCAACGCCGGATGTCATCCGATCGTCCCTCCAACGCCTTGTTGGCCCAATCCGGATCGGCGAACAGCTGGCGAGCAAGCGCGATCGCGTCGCCGTGTCCCGATTCCAGCAGCGATTCCGCCACCTCCGGGGTCGTGATCCGCCCGACCAGAAAAACCGGCTTGGAGGAAACGTCCCTGATCGCTTTGGTGTAGCCCTTTTCCCAACCCGGCTCGAACTCCATCGGGGTATGGATGAAACGATGGTCCACGCCCACCGTCACATCGACGAAATCGATGTCGGTCATGGATTCCAGGTCCTGGACCACCCTGACCACATCGTCGATGGTGAGGTCGTTGGGCCAGAAAGAGTTGGAGGTGATGCGATAGCCCAGAAATGGCTCATCTCCGATCGCCGCTCGCATCCTCCTCAGCGCTTCGACGCAAAACCTCAGGCGGTTCTCGTAAGAGCCTCCCCATTTGTCCGTTCGCTGGTTGTGTACGGGAGAGAGGAACTGCCAGGCCATGAAGCCGTGGGCCATGTGAAATTCGACCCCATCCAGCCCGGCGCGGATGGCCCGTTCCGCCGCCGACCCGTGCGCGTCGAGGATCTCCTCGATCTCAGCGTCGCTCAGCTCCTTGGGAATCTGGGCCAGCGGGTACTCCCCGTTGGGAACCTGGCTCGGGCCCAACACGTAGTAGGTGGAGTCGGGATCGTACGTGGGCTCCATCTTGTACTGGGCGGTGCCGTTCATTCCGGTGTGGCGGAGCTGAACGGCGAGCTTGGCCCCGTGCCGGTGCACGGCGTCGGCGACCGCGGCGAAGCCGGGGATCTGACGGTCGGCCCAAAGGCCCGGCTGCGAGAGAGGTGCAGCCATCGAACTCTCGTGCACGTGGGTGCCACCGATGATGATCAGACCAACCCCGCCACTGGCTCGCTCTTCGTAGTAGGCGGTGGCGATGTCCGTCAATTCCGCCAGTTGCGGGCTGGCGACCCAACTGGGACAGGTGGGAGGGAAGACGACGCGATTCTTGATGGTGGTGTGGCGAAGCCGAAATGGTGAGAAGAGTCGCGGATATCGACTCAGTCCCACGGGCGCCGCATGGCGGTTCGAAATTGCCTCAGCCGAATCGTTCATCGCAGCCCCCATGTCAGTCCCTCTGTAGTCCGCCCACCTCCGTCTGTGGATTTCGGACCGGCAAACCGTCGAACGGAGATGTGGAGGCCCCCCGATGGGGCCTCCACTGTCTTCCCGCGAAAGCTCGGGCTCGTTGCGCCTAGCTGCCGCCCATCTTGTTGACGGTAGCCTGGATTTCCGTCGCGCTGATGGTGTGCACGGTTTGGACGTCGCCCGCGGCATCGCCCGTCGCCTGCACAATGTCCCACGCTCCAGACACGTTGTGATACTGGTTGAAGTCCATCGGGCCACTGGCCCCTTCGTAATTGATCTTCTTACCAGCCTTTATGTCGGATACCCCGGTCGCGTAGTCGCTGACTGCAACCCCGGGCGGGTTGGACACCTTGGTGATGTCGTTTACCCACACGTTGTCGTCCAGCGAGTTGGCCTTGGTCATGGCCAGAGCAAAGTCGATCATGCAGTCGTAGGCAAAGGCGGAACCGCCCAGCGGGGCGTGACCGTTGACCTTCTTGTAGGCGCTCACAAACTTGGCTCCACCTGCCGTCAGCGCGTTGCTGCCTTCGACCGACAGGAAGTGCGCCTGGGCCACCGTGGGCCCAATTGCCTTGATGAAGTCGCTGCCTCCGGTGAGGTCGGTACCGATGAACGGAATCGAGAGATTGTCGGCCTGCTTGAACTCGGCCATGGCGACCGAACCAGTGGAAGGCTCCATCTGGGTCAAGAAGACGTCCGGGTGAAGGGCCACCGCCTGCTGTACCTCGGTCGAGTATGAGGACTGCCCGGGCACAACGTTGATGACCTTGAGAACGGTTCCCCCGAGCGCCTCGAAGGCCTTCTGAATGATCGGGGTCAGCGTCTGGGTGCTAGCTGCTGCGGACATGAAGATGACCGCTTTGCGATAGCCCTTGTCGTACGCCTCTTGAGCCACCGCGACCCCGAGCTGGGAGTCCGACGCATTGCAGCGCCAGAGCCACTTGTCGGTGTTGTGGTCGTAGCCCACATCTCCGCCGTTCCAACCATCGACTAGGTGATTGGCATCGAAGAGGCTCTGCACTCCGTGGATCTCGTCTGTGGTGAAACCGACGATGTACACGGGGTGGTTGACGGAGAACTCGCGGTTGGTCGCAGGCACGGCGTCGGCAACGTCGCCAACGGTATCGACCGTGTCCAAGATCACCTTGTGGCCCAGTATTCCACCCGCTTGATTGAGGATATAGGCGCCGGCCTTGTCACCCTCCAGAATCGGCAATCCGCTCGCAATGTGGACCCCGGTAAAGCTGCCCGTGGCATCGATGTGTATGGCCGATTTGCTCCCACCGGTGCCGCCACTTCCACCGCACGACGCCACCAGCAGCGCTGCGGTCGATAGGGCTAGCGGTAGAGTGAGTCGCTTACGATGACTACCTAAGCTCACGCTTGCACCTCCGTTCTTGATCTTGCCGACGACTAAATCCCATTGATTCTTTGCCTCCCTAATTCCGGTGCCATGACTGCGAACTGAACTGGCGTCAACGCGGGGACGCTCTCCGTACGCCCGACAAACTCGCCCAGGACCGGAGATGGCACCATCTCTCACACGTCCTTACCGATGTAAAGATCAACGACTTCTGGGTCCTCAAGGAGTTCTTTGCCGGTCCCCGAGAGGCGGTTGCGTCCGAGCACCATGACGTAGGCCCAATCCGCGTAGGTCAGCGTCCGCCGCGTGTTCTGCTCGACAATCACGACCGCCACGTTCATCTCACGGACCTTGTTGACCTGTACCCACACCAAGTCAACGAACTTTGGAGCCAGACCTGCGGTCGGCTCGTCCAGTATCAACACCGTGGGGTCCAGCATCAAGGCGCGGGCGATGGCGAGCATCGTGCGCTGACCTCCGCTGAGGCTCCGTGCCGGACGCTTGAGCGCCAGCTTGAGGTCGGGAAACATGTCGCACAGGCTGGCCACCTTGTCCTTGAGACCTGACCGGAGCGCGTAACCACCCATCTCCATGTTCTCCCGCACGGTCAGTGAGGGGAAGACGTTGGCTACCTGCGGCACATACGAGATACCCTCTCGCACCAACTTCTCTGGCGGCATTCCAGTCACATCCTTGCCGTGCAGGGTGACCTTGCCCTGGGAGGGCCGGATAATTCCCACAACCACCTTGAGCAGCGTCGATTTCCCAGCTCCGTTGGGACCGACTATGGCCGTCATTTGGCCCCGCTTGGCCTTGAACTCGACCTCGCTGATGATCGGCGCCCCGCCGTAGCCAGCCGTCAGGTTGGCAACCTCCAGCGAATGTTGCTCCTCAGACACGAGCCTGAACCTCCCCTAAATAGGCGTCCACAACCGCCGGAATCAGGCGGAGTTCAGCTAACGATCCATTGGCGATGGTCTCGCCTTGGGCCATGACGTAGACATTCGAGCAGGCCCGCTCCACGAAGGGAAGGTTGTGCTCGATCAGAAGGACGGTGATCCCATCGCGTTGGAGTCCGACGATCGCTTCTTCAATATTCCTTTGCAGGACCGGGTTGACTCCGGCGCAGGGCTCGTCCAGAAGAACCATTCGCGGAGCTCGCATCGAGATGCGGGCAAATTCCAACAGCCGCTTCTGGCCTCCGCTGAGCGACCCCGCCATCTCGTCGCGGAGACGGAGCAGGCCAAAACGGTCAAGCAGCAGGCGAGCCCGAACACGATCGTCCCGCTCCGCCGCCTTGAGCCTTCGTCGCGTGAACAATGCCCTCCAGGCGGCGGTGCGTCCGGTTGGATTTGCGGCCAGCAGCATGTTGTCCATGACGGTCAATCCGCCCCACTCACGAGGAGTCTGAAAGGTCCTGATTAGACCCAATCCGGCGACCCGATAGGCGGCCTTGCCCTGGATCTCAGTGCCCCCGAAAATGATCTTTCCAGCGTTCGGCGCCAAGAAGCCCGAAATCAGTTCGATGACCGTGCTCTTCCCCGCTCCGTTGGGCCCTATCAGGCCGACCGCGGCACCTTCGGGCACCGCAAAGGTGCAGTCCACGACCGCCCGGACCCCGCCGAAGCTCCGGGCCAGGTGACTCACCTCAAGTAGCGGCCGGGCGGGACTAGCCACGGTCCGCTCCCACCACCGACATGGGTGGCACCGATGCGCTGGTCGAGCGCTCGATACGAGCATCGTTGCTGTGGCGTTCCGGAATTATGCCCCGTGGCCGCCAGCGGAGAACGGCCAAAATCACGAGGCCACCAACGATGTTTCGGAGAGCCGGATAGAGGTCAGGCTTGTTCTGGAACTCGGGCAGCCAGCGCGTCGCCTCGGGGATAAAGATGGTGACGATAAAGACCCCGAGGATCACGCCCCGGGTGTTGCCCTGACCGCCCAAAAAGACGCCCGCGAAGAGGAGGAAACCTTCGATCGCAGACCAACCCGACGGATTCCATGCGGTGAGGTAGGTTACGTAGAGGGCGCCACCCAAGCCGGCCACCATGCCTCCGATGACGTAGGCCTTGAGCTTTTCGCTGAAAACGTTGCGGCCAAATGCGGCCGACGCTTGCTCATCCTCACGGATTGAGCGCAGGGTCAGGCCGAAGGGACTATTTAAGAGCGCTTCGAGGACAAAGTACACAACCAGTAGCAGCACCAAACAAATGCCGGCAAAGACAAAGTTATAGGTCAGCACCTCCGGTTGGTGAAGGGCGTCATAAAACGGCCTGGGGACATTGAACACCCCGAGGAAGCCGTTGAAAAGCGTGTAGTCCTGGCTGAAAATGTAGGTCGCGATCAGGGTGAAGGCAAGCGTCGCGATCGCGAAATAATCGCCTCGCAGCTTACGCAGGGCGATGGCGCCGAATGCGGCGGACAGCAGACCAGTGACTAGAACCGTGACGATCACGGCGGGAATAAAAGGCCAGTGCAAGCCCAGGATCCAGCCATCGGGAGCCGGGACCAAGGGGTTGGGCCCACCCGAGGGCCCCCCGATCAAAACCCCAGCGACATAGGCGCCGATGGCGACGTAGGCGTAATAGGAAAGGTCGAACTCCCCCGCCCATCCCCACCGCACATTAAGACCAACAACGAGGAGCCCGGTGATTAGGGTGAGTATCAGCAGTCCAACGAGGTAAGAGATCAATAGACCACATTCCTTGCCCGGGCGGGGATCAAACCGCTGGGCCTGACGAGCAGGGTGAGAATCAACAGTACGAACGCAACTACCTGTTTGTACTCGCTCGAGACGTAGAGCGCGCTGACCTCCATGGCAACTCCGATTAAGAGAGCACCGAGCATCGCGCCGTAGGGCTGCCCGACCCCCCCCACCACCGCCGCGGCGAAGATCACCAGCAGGAAAGTGAAGCCCAACGTGGGGTCGAATGCGCCCACGCTTGCGGCGAGAACGAAGCCGGCGAAGCCGGTCATCGCCCCGGCCCAGAGCCAGGTCAGGTTGATGACCCGATCGGAATTGATCCCCGACACGCGGGCCAGCGACGGATCATCGCTGACCGCTCGCTGCGACTTGCCGAATTTTGTGTATCTCAAGACGGCGTGCACGCTCAGCAAGACAACCGCAGCCGAGATGATGATCCAGAAGTCGTTCGGGGTGAACCGGAACGGCCCGTAATCCTGGGGCGCGGGGTTGGGAAGCTTGAAGTCGACGGGAGCGCCGCCGTAAACCGCCAAGATCACGTTCTCGAGGACGATGGAGACGGCTGCAGTGACGACCAGGATGATGATGTTCTTGGAGCCTCGGCGCTGGAACGGTCGGATCAGAAAGTTGTTCATGAACACGCCGAACAGAGCGCAGATGACTACCGCTACAGCCGCCTCCGCAATGAGGTTGTGCACGAACAACTGCATCTGGTAGGCGGAGTATGCACCCAGCGTCATGATGTCGCCCTGAGCGAAGTTAGGTACCTGGGTCACGCCGTATTGCAGCGTCACACCAACAGTCGCCACCGCGAGGATGGCCGCTGTGACGATTCCGAACCCGATCGCCGTTGTGAGTGGAGACATCTGTCGCTATTCCGACCGACCGCAGCCCGATTGCCGGACAACCGACGTTGGGGACGGTCCGCCGCCCCCGTCAACTCCATCATTCCGGAGCCGCAGGCCCGGCCCGATGTCATCCGTCCGCCAGGTTCGACGAGGTACCTTCACGTCACTCCTCAACATTTCAAGCACGGGGCATAGGTTCCGCTTAGCGGAATATGGTTTCGTAGCCCGGAAACAGGTGGATTATGCCACAGATGCATAAGCGAGTCATCACGGCGCCCTGGGGCTGGTCGGAGGCACTGTGAAGGGCGCAACCGGCGGTTTGATTCAGGTCGCAACGTCCCGTGAGTTGTCGCCCTCGCGGTGGGAATACCATCACGGACGGTGGCACCCCGCTCTCCTTCCCCCGTGCGTGGGGCAGACGGCGGCGGAGGTGCGCCCATCGGAGCCGGGCTCTGGACGACGCCGCCCGGCCTAGGCCGGCACCCCGCCAGCGTCCGTCGCCGGGAAGGGATGGGCACCAAGACTCACCTTCTTGCCTGGATTAAAGACGTTCCGCGGATCGAAGGTCGTCTTGATGCCGCGCTGAAGGCCGGCCTCGACGGCGCCGAACTGCTCACCAAACTGAGCCGCCTTGACCCAACCCAGGCCGTGCTCGCCGGAAACCGAGCCCCGGGCGGCAAGAACGCCCGCGAACAGGTCGGCTGCAGCCTCGGAGGCTCGGTCGACCTCGGCTGGTGCCTGCGGGTCGATCATGAAAGTGGCATGCACGTTGCCATCTCCGGCGTGTCCCCAACTACAGGCGGCCAAGCCGTGCCTACGGCCAATCTCCAGGGTGGCGAGGATCGTCGACCGCAATTCATCCAGTGGTACCGCCACGTCCTCGCTCATCTTGCCTCCACGCTGGTTACGAACCGCGAAGGCGATCCCGTTCCGCCACCGCTCCATTTCCGTCAGGAGCGGCCGACCCCGAATCGTTCGAACCAACGTAGATGACGGTTCAAGCACCGCCGCGACGTCTTGGGTGAGCCGTTCGACGGACTCAGCATCACCGTCACACTCGCTGACGATCAGAAACTGGGCCTCGTCGGGGAGTCCTCCCGGAAAGGCCATTCGGCAGGCACGCATGCAGGCGGGATCGAAGAATTCTAGGCTGGTCGGGACCAGCCCCGAGCCCGGCACCCGAAGTAGCGCCTCCACTCCTTCGTCGATGCCTCGATATCCAGCCACCACGATCCGCACCTCCTCGGGGGCGGGGATGAGCCTCAGCCAGGCGCTGACGATGATGCCCAGCGTCCCCTCGGAGCCGACCATGAGGTGGCAGAGATCGTATCCGGCCACGTCCTTGCGCACGGGCCCGCCGAGGCGGATCAATTCGCCATCGCGGACCACGGCGTCCAATCCAAGCACGAAGTCCCCGGTCACCCCGTACTTGAAGCTCCGCGGTCCACCGGCATTGCATGCCAGGTTGCCGCCGATTTGAGATTGCTCCACCGCCCCCGGATTGGGCGGAAACATGACTCCGCTTTTGAGGGCCAGAGTTTGGAGTCGAGCCGTGGTTAGGCCCGCCTCCACCTCGATCCGCCAGAGATCGGGGTCAAAACTGCGCACGGCGGTCAGCCTCTCCAGGGAGCACACGACTCCACCGTTGACGGGAACCGCGCCCCCGGCGAAGCCGCTTCCGCCGCCGCGGGGCACGATTGCGACACCCCTGCGATAGCACCACGCGACCATCGCCTGGACCGCCTCGACATCAGCCGGGGCGACGACCGCGTCCGGCCTCCCGCTCAAGCCTTGCATCTCCGTACTGTCGTGCTGGTAGCGGACCTGCTCGGGTCCGTGACGCATCGACTCCTCGCCCAGAAGCCGGGCCAAATCCCGCTCCAGCGGTTTCACCCGGCAGCCTCAATCACCGAGTAGGGCTGTGGCGAAGGGGCCATACGCCGTGCAAGCCAGGCCATCCTTCGCCGCGGACCGGACATCAATTTCGGATACTCCCAACCGCGTCCGACATCAACCGCGGCTCCGACGCGGGCCTCACCCCACCTCGGAGCGCGGCTTCCACCCCGGCCGTGGTGGCCAAGTCGTGGCGGCCCCGTGCTTGAAAACATCGGTTGACACCTGGAGCCCGACTGTCGGACAACGGTCGGATGGTCCCATTGAGCAATAATCATATGTCTTGCCGATTCAGGGCCACGGCACCGACGGAGTGCTGGAAATCGGGCTCTTCCGGGCCCGACTCGCGAGATCGACTGAGCTTGGTGACACCACTCGGCGCCCGCCGAATGGGACTTCTCATGGGGCATTTTTCGGAAAGGGGGAACGTAGTTGAGCGGGACCGATTCGAGTCGCATCCGGCTGACCGTCAGCCAGGCCATCGTTCGATACCTGGAGGCGCAATCGTCGGAGCGTGATGGCCATACGAGACGCCTCTTCCCGGCCATGATCGGGGTCTTCGGTCACGGCAACGTAGGCGGCATCGGCGAGGCCCTCCACCGGGACGACTCCATGACCTACCTTCAAGCCCGCAACGAGCAGGCCATGGTCCACGAGGCGATTGGATTCGCCCGCGCCAACGAGCGTCTGGCCATGCTCGCCTGCACGGCTTCGATCGGTCCCGGGTCGACCAACATGGTGACCGGAGCCGCCACCGCCACCATCAACCGCATACCAGTCCTTCTGCTGCCCGCCGACAGTTACGCCGGCCGCCACCAGGGGGTGGTGATGCAACAGTTGGAGCACCCTTTCGAGGCCGATGTCAGCGTTAACGACTGCCTGCGACCGGTGAGCCGATTTTTCGACCGCATCTCACGGCCGGAGCAGCTGCTGACGGCGCTGCCGGAAGCGGTTCGCGTACTCACCAGTCCTCTCGAGGCAGGCGCCGCCACCATCGCGCTGCCTCAGGACGTCCTGACCGAGGCTCACGACTATCCAACTCGTTTCTTCCAGCCCCGCAGCTGGCACGTGGCACGCATGCAGCCCGAGCACTCGCAAGTGGAGGCGGCCCTGAGCTTGCTCCGGGGCGCCACCCGGCCAGTCATCGTGGCCGGCGGAGGCGTCATCTATTCAGGCGCCAGCGAGGAACTGGCGGACTTCGCTCGGACCTTTCAGATCCCGGTCGTGGAGACGTTCGCGGGCAAGGGAGCACTTCAGGTGCGCGATTGGTTCACGCTGGGCGGAGTTGGAACCCACGGCACCCCGGCGGCGGCCGAAGTCGTGCGTCGAGCCGACCTGGTGGTTTGCATCGGCACCCGCTTGATCGATGTGGTCACGGGCTCTCAGTCGATTTTCCAGAACCCCAACGTGCGATTCCTGGCCGTCAACGTGGATGGCCGCGACGCTGCCAAACAGGGCGCGCTGGCCTTGGTGGCCGACGCCCGAGACGCGCTGCGAGTGCTGACCGAGGCGGGACCCGGTGCCTCCGCGGCCGATAGAAGCGCCTATCGGACCGAGGTGCTGGACCTGCAGAACCGCTGGCTGGAGGAGCGCTCAGTTGCCCTGCGGCAGGTCGACGGCGAGCAGATGAACCAGTCCCAGGTGATTGGCCTCTTGAACGAATTCGTGGGCGCGGACAGCGTCATCGTGGCCGCCGCAGGCACCCCGCCCGGGGACATCTTGCAGCTCTGGGATGCGACCGACGCCCGGCACTGTCACCTTGAGTACGGGACCTCGTGCATGGGTTACGAGATCCCAGCCGGCATCGGCGTCAAGATGGCGCGACCCGACCTCAACGTCTATGTGATGATCGGGGACGGCACGTACCTGATGAATCCGACCGAACTGGCAAGTGCGGTTCAAGAGGGGATCAAGATCACCGTCATCGTTTCCGACAACCACGGATTCCAATCCGTCCACCGCGTGCAGCGGGCGCGGACGGGGATCAGCTTCGGCAACGAGTTCCGGATGCGCAACCACGTAAGCCACCAACTCGACGGACCCTTTCTGGACATCGATCTGGCAGCCAACGCAGCCAGCCTCGGCGCCAGGTCCTTTCGGGCGGACACCGAGGAGGAATTCACCAAGGCGCTGGGGCAGGCTCGGGCAGAAGCCAGGACCTGCGTCATCGTGGTTGGGACCGAGCTCTACCGGCGCGTGCCCGACTCGACGGTGTGGTGGGACATCGCACCGGCAGAGGTCTCCACCGACCCCGCTTCCAAGGAGGCACGGGCCTCCTACGAGCAGCGGCGCGAAGAGCTCCAGCGCTACTTTGGCTGAGGCGCGCTAGTGGCACGCGACCTCCTGCTCTCATATGTTGGCGACGCCTGGCGGTCAACCAACAGCCGGGCTGACGACCTCAACCCGGCTGCGCCCGGGGAGGTGGTCGCGGTCGTCGCCCTGGCCGACCAGGAACTGGCGGTGGAGGCGATCGCGGCGGCGCATTCCGCGTTCCCGGCTTGGAGCAGAATGTCCGCCCCCGCGCGGGGAGACATCCTTCGCCGGGCGGCTGATCTCCTCGATGACCGCGTCCATGAGATCGCTCGCGAGTTCAGCCGGGAGGAAGGCAAAACGCTCGCCGAGGCGGGAGGGGAGACCAGGCGTGCGGCGGCGGTGCTCCGCTACTACGCCGGCCAGACCCTGGAGCCAGATGGCGAGACCTACCCCAGCCACAACGCCGAAACCCTCCTCTTTGCACGCCGAGAGCCGGTGGGAGTGGTCTCGGTACTGACGCCCTGGAACTTCCCCATCGCCATCCCGGCCTGGAAGATCGCCCCCGCCCTCGCTTACGGGAATACGGTGGTCTGGAAGCCGGCGGAATTGGTTCCGCTGACGGCGACGCACCTGACCCAGGCCCTGATCGACGCGGGCCTACCACCGGGCGTTCTGAACATGGTTTTGGGGCGCGGCTCGGTGGTGGGGGAGGTTCTGGTATCAGACCCTCGGGTTGCGGCGGTGACTTTCACCGGCTCCAATGAGGTCGGACGGGCAGTCCAAATGCGAGCCATCGGCAGCGGCAAGCGTGTGCAACTGGAGATGGGCGGAAAGAATCCGGCCGTCGTTCTCGCCGATGCCGACCTTGAGCTGGGGGCCGAGATGGTGGCCCGCGGCGCCTTCCTAAGCACCGGCCAGAAATGCACCGCGACCAGCCGAGTCATCGTCGAGCAGGGAGCGCTGCCCGAGTTGCAAGAGCGCCTGGTGGCCATCGCCCGCGAGTGGAGGGTCGGCGATCCGCTACATCCAGACACCCGGATTGGCCCTCTGTCGTCTGCCGACCAGCTGCAGCGCGTGCTCGCCTACTTCGACTCAGCCCGTGCGGACGGGGGTCGATTCCTGGCCGGGGGCGTCGCCAGCGAAGGCTTGGCGGGCGGCTATTTCGTGCCTCCGACGGTGATTGACGGTCTCGGGCCAGGCAATCGGGTGGCCCGCGAGGAGATCTTCGGACCGGTCGTGGTGCTGTTGCCGGTGGCGTCGTTCGAGGACGCCGTCAGCCTTGCCAACGACACACCATTCGGGCTCTCGGCCAGCGTTTTTACCAGAGATCTTGGCCGCGCCCTGCGGTTTGCCCGCGAGATCCGGGCCGGAGTGGTCAAGGTCAATCAGGAGAGCGCAGGGGTCGAGTTCCAGGTTCCCTTCGGAGGTGCCAAGGACAGCTCGGCGGGAGGACGAGAGCAGGGCAAGGCGGCGCGCGAGTTCTTCACCGAGTGGAAGACCGTCTACATCGACTCCTCCCTGGCCTAGGCCGCGGCGCCCGGTACCGAAGGTGGGTCCCGATTCACCGCCCCAGGAATGGGGGTCGACAACCAATGCGGGGCTGCCCAAATCCGCTGCGATGGCGGTGGACACCAACCGCTTTCGAACCTCGCCCGGCCGAGAATTGTCCAGGCTCCGTACCCTTCTGGACGGGCACGATGCCGAGCGTTAG
>DATKQJ010000037.1:0-22739 GCA_035532785.1 Candidatus Acidiferrales bacterium
GGAGAGCGACGAGCCTCTATCCGAAGCGGCCCGATCGCCACTCGAGATCGTGGTCGCCTTGAGCCTGCCGGTGTGCGCGGGAGTGATCCTCCTCGCCGGACCAGTAATCCACTTTCTGTACGGCCCAGATTTCGACCAGTCGGCACCGATCATGACCCTCCTCGCCCTCTCGGTGCCGCCCATGTACCTCAACATCATGGTCAACCAGGTGCTGGTCGCAGCCAACCGCCAGATGGTGTGGACCAAGGCCATGGGCGTTGCCTGCGTCGTCAACCCGGCGCTCAACCTGATCTTGATTCCGTACTTCCAGCGAACGCACGGGAATGGTGGGATCGGGGCCGGCTTGAGCCTTCTCATCACCGAACTGGTCCTGGCCGGGATTGCGGTGGTGGCGGTTCGGTCCTGCTTCCGAGGCTCCTTCGTGGGCCGGACAGTACGTGCGGCGGCCGCGACGGCGGGGATGGCGGGTGCGATGCTTCTGGCCCAGCAGTTCGGCTTCGTCGCCCAACTGGTGGTGGGGCTGCTCGTCTACCCCCTCCTGGCATGGGGCTTCCGCGTGGTCGCCCCCGATGAGCTTCGGCAATTGCTGGAGATGGTCAAGTCGGTGCGAAAGAGTCGCAGGTCGGACACCCCGGCGCCAGCTTGAAGATCGCGATCATCTCCAGGGAGTTCCCGCCCCACGGTGGCGGGATCGGCTCCTGGGGGCAGAAGGCGTCGATCGGACTGGCACGGCTGGGGCACGAGGTCCACGTCATCACCGACGCTCGGGATGGGGCGCCACAATCTGAGCTGGCGGAGGGCGTTCACCTCCACCGCGTAGTCCCGGCCCCCATTCGACCCCGCTCGATCGGGTGGGCGTTGACGGCCGCGCGGGCGGTCCGCGCACAGGGGCCGTTCGACCTGGTCCAAGCATGCGAGTGGGACGCCGAGGCCTTCGTTCATTCGCTTGTGGGGCGGGCCCCGCTGGTCACGCGTCTGGCCACGCCCCACTTCGTGGTCCAGCGCACCAATCGAGCCTCACGCGGTCAGGTCCTGCGATCCGCAGCGACCCGATGGATGGAGCGGGCCCAGGTTTCGAGAAGCCGGGCGGTGATCTCGCCTTCCCGCGTGCTGGCGCGGGAAGTGGCGACGGCCTGGCGAATGGACCCGGCCGCGATCACAATCGTGCCGACCGGGGTCGAAACACCGAACGGAACCAGGGGGTCGCTGCCGCCCCTTCTGGCCGGCGTGACCTACGCCCTCTATTTCGGCCGCCTCGAGCCTCGAAAGGGGGTTGACGTATGGATTGATGCGCTCCCAGAAGTGCTGGGTGCAAACCCCAACTTGCACGCCGTCCTGGTGGGCGACGATTTTGGTCTGAGAGGGCGCGCATTCGCCGATTACGCCGGGGAGCGCTGCGGGCCCCTGATGGAGCGCGTTCATTTCCTACCCCACCTGCCGCACGACCAGCTCTTCCCGATCGTTGCCGCCTCCAGCCTGGTGGTGCTGCCCTCGTTGTGGGAGAACCTGGCCAACACATGCCTGGAAACGATGGCCCTGGGTAGGCCGGTATTGGCCACCAACGGTTCCGGCTTTGAGGAGGTCTTGACCGACGGCTTGAACGGGATCCTGGTCCCCCCGGGTGACTCCGTCGCGCTGGCGCGGGCGGCGTGCGCAGCGCTGGCCGATGGCGAGGGGCTGCGGCGCATGGGCGCGGCGGCACGCCTCCGCGCCGCCGACTTCACAGTGGAGGCGATGGCCAAGGGCCTCGATCGGGTCTACGCACGCATCGTTGCTTAGGCCAGCCCAGGTGGTCGACCGACTGCCGATCACGGTCTGCGTGGGGGCCACCAAGTCCAGCTCGCTGCCAAACCTGGTCCGAGCCATCCGCGGCCAGCAATGGCAAGAGTGGGAACTGGTGATCCTGGGCCAGGGGCGGGGGGAGTCGGAGCTGCGTGAGGCCGTTTCGCGAGCGGCGAGTGGGGATGCACGAATTCGCTACCAGCACCTGAGTCAATCCGGGCTCAGCCGGGCCCGCAACCGCTCCCTCGAGGTGGCGGACGGTGCGGTGCTGGCGTTCACCGATGACGACTGCGAACCACGGGATGACTGGCTCGCCACGTTGGCGGCGGCGTTTGGCGCAGATCCCGCGCTGGGTGTCGTCGGCGGCGCGGTTGTCTGCCCCGTCGAGCGACTGGGGCCTCTCGCCACCTGCCCCGTCCTGACCCCGACCGAAGCGCTCTACGACCCGGCCCGTAATCGCCAGGATCCACCCCTGGGTTGGGACTGGATCGGAGCCAACTTCGCCATCCGGCGCGAGGTGGCGAGGACCATCGGCCGCTTCGATGAATGCCTCGGGGCCGGGGCCGACTTCCCAGCCGGGGAGGACACCGACTACAAACTCCGGCTTGAAAAGGCCGGGGTGAAGATGCTGTCCACCCCGCGCTCGGTAGTCCTGCATGCCGCCGGGGTTCGCCGCGGTTTGGCGCAGGTCTTGCACAGCCAGAGTAACTACTCCACCGGAAACGGGGCTCTGGCCGCGAAGCTGACCTTGATGGGTGACCCACGTGGTGAACTGTGGCTTCAGGACACCCTTTCCACCGGTCGCATTCGAGGGCACCTGCGCAACCCCATGCGCATCGGCGTGGATCTTCGGCGAGCCCGGATCTTCGCCGCTGCGTACGAGCGCTGCAAAAGTCGGTTCCGGGTCGAAGGTGGCCTTCTCCGCCTCCGGTAGGACGGCGCCGCGCGCTCCGTGGCGGGACCGGGCCACGAGCCCGGGACCATTTTGCCCATGCCCTAGGGCACGAGTTGACTCCTAAACTCGCAGTCGATGCCATCCCCCCAGACACCGGACCAAGAACCTGCCCCGCCCGACCACGCATCGCTCTTCAAGTCGGGCGATTACGTGTCGCTCTTCCAGCCCGATGCCGACCACAATCCATTCCGGATCCCGTACGGTCAGAAGCGCGATGCCCTGCTCAACCTGATTGGGGGCAACGATCTGGCGGTCCTCGATGTCGGCGGAGGGCCGGGACGAATCTCGATCCCACTTTCAGGCCAGCACCGGGTCACGCTCTGCGACCTCTCGCTCGACATGCTCAAGGTTGCCAGGTCGGGGGGTGGAGACAAGTTGGGTCTTTGCGTGGCCGACGCCTGCACCCTGCCGTTCGCGGCGGCGAGCTTCGATTGCGTCCTGTGCGTTGACGTGCTGCCTCACGTCCGGCAGCCGCAATTGCTGATGTCAGAGCTGTACCGAGTGCTTCGGCCGGGAGGCCGACTTTTGATCGATTCCGCCAACGCCATGCCGCTCTGGACCCTGGCCTATCCGCGCTATGTGGGTCGCAACCCCGTCCGCTGGATTCAGACCTGGTTGGCGGGCGGAGTTCTCCCCGAGTGGCGCTCCCGGGTCAGTCACAGCCGGCGAGGACAGTTCATGGCGCTGCTCACCACGAGCGGGTTTCGCGTGCGGCGGACAATACCCTTCGGGCCCAGGATCTGTCCGAAGTGGCACCTGGCCCTAGCCGAGCGATGAGCCTGCCGCTGCAGGACGCCCGGAAGATCCTGGTCATCGTCTACGGCCATATGGCGGACACGATGGCGGCCATCCCCGCCCTTCGAAGCTTGGATTCAGCCTGCCCATCCGCTTCCATCGAGGTGTTGGCTCTGTCTTCGGTTCGGTCGGTTCTGGAACCCTGCCCCCACGTGGACGAGTTCATCGGGTGGTCGGACTTCGGCCGCAAGGGAACGCGCGGGTCCCGAGTCGAGAAGGGGGCCAGGCTGGCCTCCCTCGGCCTGCGCCTGAGGCGGCGCCACTACGACGCCACGTTGGTGTTTCATCGAAGCTCGGGTGCCATGCGCAAGCTCGCCTCACTGATCGCTTCGCCGATTCGGGCCGGAGCCGATGTGGGGGGAGCTGGATACACACACCCGGCACCGGAGGGCCCTTCGGTCGGTTCGTCTCGGGACGAGAATCGGCGGGTTCTCCAGGGTCTGGGTATCGAGGAGGACGGCGGGCCGGTCGAACTCTGGACCGACCCGGGCGATGCGCTCTGGGCCCGCAACCTGATCGGCAATGTCCCCGGCTGCCGAGTCGGAATCCACGCCGGATCCGACTGGTCATGCCAGCAGTGGTTGCCGGAGAAATTTGCGGAGGTCGGTCGGACGCTCCAGTCCAGGCTGGGGGCTCGGATCATATTGACCGGGTCCAAGAGCGAGGTCGGGCTTCAGGAAGAGGTCGCGTCGGGGTTGCTGTCGGAGCCGGTGCGGACGGCCGGAGCGACCAGCTTCCCGCAGCTGGTCGAGGTCGTACGGAATCTGGACCTGCTGATCTGCGTGAATAGCGCGGCGGCCGCGGTGGCCCGCGCCGTCGGCACCCCGAGCGTGATCCTGCTCGGACTTGAGGACAGTCGATACACCGGCCTGGAACCCGGAGATCTGGTTCGGGTGATCCAGCCGGGCGCGCCGCCGGGAGAGGGTGGCTGGTGTGAATTCGGGCGCTGGGGGGTGCTGTCGGGGTGCAACTCCCCCATTTGCCGCGGCCTCGGCGGGCTGTCAGCACTGAGTCCGGACGAGGTGGTAACGGCCGCCACGGCACTCCTGGGCGCCGCTCGATCGGGGGAGCAGTCGGCCGCACTCCAACGCCCCGCCCGCGCCTAGGCGGTAACTGCCTCTTTCAACACAAAAGGGCCCCCCTCCGCCGGCCTTCTGGAGCGCCCTCCGGGTGCCGCGTTGACTTGGAGATAGAACAGCCAGGCCTGTTCGGTGCGCTCTAGCCTGCCCCCGATGCTGCCGACCCAGCCCTCCGCGTTTGCCTCTTATTGGCGATACCGGTGTCGACCAGAATCGTTGGTCGCTCCGATCTGCTCGCCCCCCAGACGGCGCACCTCGGCCCGGCGGCCCCGCTCCCCCGGGCCGGGCCACTCCGCGCTATGATTCCTGCCCGGGACCTGCGCCCAGACCGCTGGGAGTGGCCGATTCACAGTCCGCCAAAAACCCATTGGGCCAGCCCGGACGGACCCCTAGACTGCGTGCATGAGCCGCTACTTGGAAGCCGCATTCACGCACCGGCTGGCCCTTCTGACGCCGGTCGTGGTGGCCCTGCTGGCAGCTCTGGGCTTCGTGCTCATGCAAGCTCCCGCTTATCAATCCACGGCCAAGCTGTGGGTTAACTGGGGCGGCGGCAACCAAACTGCGGCCGACGCCCAGGTCGCGACCATCACTCAACTGGTTGCCACCAAGAGCTTCGATTCCCAGGTCGCCCAACAAGGCCCGCTGGCGCAATACCTGGCGGCTCACGGGGGCTCGAGCGTTACCGGTATCAGATCCCTCATCGGCGCCCTCACTCATCCCGGCAGCGGCGGGGCGACCAAGCCCACCGTCGATGACGAGTACAACTACCTGTCGTCGCGGGTGACCGCCGTTTCTGTAGGGCCGCAGATCGTCAGCATTACCGTCACCGGGCCCACCCCAGCCGTCGCCCAGGGCACCGCCACCGCCGTCATCGCCCAGCTGCAGAAGTCCGACGTCGCGGCGCGACTGGCACCGCTCACGACCCAGATCACTTACTACAAGCAGCAGCTGGCGGCCCAATCCACTGTGCTCCAGAATGCCTTGGCGGCAGTTCACCAGTACGAGTCGTCGCACCCCGGATTCACCTCATCCAGCCCCCAGGCTGCCGCTGATTATCAATACCAGCTGTTGAACCAGCAGTCCGCGGTCGCCAGCGCGACCTACAGCCAACTTCTCACCACGGTCAATCAACTCCAGAACGGGATCTCCCCGGGGCAGCTGGCGTCGGTGGACCCCTTCTCGATCACCGACACGCCACAGCTGCCGACCTCGGTATCCCGGTTCGGCAAGAAGGAGCTCCTCGGTCTGGCGGCAGGGGTGTTGGCCGGGCTGCTGGCAATGATCCTGGTCCTGGCCACGCTGGTGCGCTTCGACACCACCATCCACAGCTCGGATGAGGCGGAAACGCGCTTGGGCTTGCGTCTGGCGGGGGAGATCCCTCAGGTGCGAATGAGATGAGCTCATCCCTTAACGTGAGCCGGCTGGCTCCCTCCAGACTCCCCAAGAGGACCCGCGAAAGGGGGCCCGACCTACCGGTGCCGGCCGCCTTTGTGGACGAATGTCGGCTGGCGCTTCAAATGGTGGGGGTGCCCAACATCTCCAGCGTGGGTATCACCAGTTCGGTTCGAGGCGAGGGGCGGACGATCCTGTCGATCGCTTCAGCCCTGGTCTTCGCCGACTACGGTGTGCCCACCGTCCTGCTCGATCTGGACCTCGAACGGCCATGTCTGGCGAGCAGGTTGGGCATTCCTGACAGGCCGGGCCTGGGCGAGTTGCTGGACGGGGAGGCGACTCTGGCCGAGGTGCTCCTGCCCGTCGCCAACGACCTCTTCCTGTTGCCGGCGGGTAGGCTTTCGACCTCGGCACCTCGGGCCATGGCCGAAGTCGCATCCAGCGACCTACTGAGAAACATTCAGCGGCAGGGGCGGGCCATCGTGGCTGACCTGCCCCCCCTTCTTGGATCGAGCATCGGACGCCCGGCGGCCTGCCTTTTCACCGACCTGCTGCTCGTGGTCCGCGCCGGAGTCGTTCCGGCGGCGACCGTCAAGGAAGCGGTGGCGACGCTGCCCGAGCCTCCGCGCGTGGTGCTGAACGGGGTGCACTCCCGCATTCCGCTGTGGGCCAGGCGGCTGGCCGGGGTCTAGCCCTCGTGTCCTGGGCCTTCGCCCTTCTCGTGGTCTTTCTCGCCATCGGTCTTCTCCGGTCTCGCCCCGACGGAAAGGCGGTAGCGGGGGCGCTCGTCGCGACCCTGGCGGCGCTGGCCTACGCCTACCACTCACTGGGGGGGTAGGCGGTGGCTCTGAGATCGATGCCCACGGCGACCGGATTGGCCGCCGACCTGGCGCTGCGCCGTCGGGTCGTGCTGGCAGCTGCGGTGCTGGTCGCCGCCGGGGCCGGATTCTCGATCGCCGACCTCGTGTTCGGCAACGGCATGGCGGCGAGCGCGCTGGTGGCCCTGGGCCTGGCCGTGGCGATATGGATGGCCCCCTGGACCGGATTGCTCGCGGTGATGCTGGGAGCCACCGTGGTGGAGCAGTTCACCCTGATGTCGTCGGGGTCGTTCCCCGACATCTCGGATCAGATACCGCTGTTCCGAAGCCTGGCCAGCGGGGCCGGGCTGCCCGGCGTGTATGCCTCGCCATTTGAAGTGTTGTTGGGATTTGCGCTGCTGGTGTGGCTCGCGCGGGGCATCGCCAACCACCAACTGTCTCTTCCCAAATCCAAACTGAGCCTGGCGATTGGACTCTTTTCGGTGTTCGTACTCTTCGCGCTGGTCCGCGGGGGCGGCCTCCGCAATTCACTCTGGGAGCTGCGGCCGTGGATGTATCTGGTCGTGACCTACGTGCTCAGCTCGCAGCTTCTAAAAACCGAGAAGCACCTCCGGGTGCTGCTCTGGACTTTTGCCATCGGAGTCGGATTGAAGAGCCTGCAGGGGGTCATACTCTTCGCCCTTCACTCCACCGGCTACCGGCCTCAATCCTTCTTGGAGCACGCCGAGTCCTTCTTCTTCGGGATATTCCTGGCCCTGACGCTGGGTCTCTGGTTGTTCGCGGAGAGGGGCGCCCTGCGGAGGTTCATGACCGCGATGACCCCGCTGGTGCTGATTTCCGACATGCTGAACCAACGGCGAACGGCGTGGGCAATCGTGGCCCTGCTGACGCTCGTCACGCTGCTCTTGGCATTCGTGCGCATGCCCCAACACCGGCGCAAGCTGGCGGTCGCAGTCGGAATCATGGGTTTCGCCTCGGTCGCCTACTACGCCGCCTTCTCCAACCACGCCGGTTTCATCGGGCAGCCGGCGCGGGCCTTCAGGTCGGCGGTCTTCCCCGACGCCCGCGACAAGCAGTCGAACCTCTACCGAACGGTCGAGAACGTCGACCTCGGGATCGCGATCAGGCAGTCAACCCCCTTCGGCACCGGTTTCGGGCATACCATCCCGCAGCAGGTGCAGAACGTCAACATCACCAACCAGGACAGCTTTATCGGCTTCGTTCCGCACAACGGCGTCCTCTACGTATGGCTGCGCTTCGGTCTGGCCGGCGCCGCCTGCTTCTGGATGATGATCGCCATGGCCATCATGATGGCTTGCCAGGCCTTCCGCGACCGGCGAGGGACGACCATGCTGCTCGCCTTCACGGTGATCCTGGCGGTGCTGGCTTACGTCGTGCAGGGCGCCTATGACATGGGCTTCTACTGGTTTCGAATGGCCGTTCTGATGGGCACCTTGCTGGGTGCGCTCGAGGTCGCGCGCCAACTTCCAGATCGTTCATCCTCGGGGCCGGAGAAGCCGCTGTCGCGGGTCGTAGGACCCAAAGGAGCGCTTACGCCGTTTGCCCTGACCGGCGGCCGGCGGTGATTGAGGCGGCGGCAGACGTGCGCCCTGGCCCGGTTCGGCCGAGTACGTTTGGCGGACCGAAGACGGTTGCGGTCCACGCGCTCGGCTACCTCACCAACCACGTCATCAACCGGATTCCCTCATATGGCTTGAGAGGCGCCTGGTACCGCCGCGTAGTCGGGATCCAGATCGGCTCTGGCGCATCCATTCAGCTCGGCTGCCACGTGTGGTCGTTCGGGCGACGCAGCACCCGTCGCGCCGGCGCCTCGATCGGCGAACGCACGCTGATCAACCGGAACTGCTGCCTGGATGTGCGCAACCCGCTCACCATCGCCAACGACGTCAGCATCAGCGCCGAGGTCGTCATCCTGACCACGCAACACGATCACGACGACGCCTCCTTCGTTCTCCAGGGCAAGGGGGTGGTGATCGAAGATCACGTCTGGATTGGAATGAGGGCCATGGTCATGCCGGGTGTGACGATCGGACGGGGGGCGGTGGTGGCAGCGGGAGCCGTCGTCACCAAGGACGTCGCCCCGCTCGACATCGTCGCCGGGGTCCCCGCCCGCCCGGTTGGAAGGAGAGCCCATCAGCCTCAATACCGACTGCCTCCAGGCCCCCTCTTCGAATAACGTTCAGCTGGTGGGCAGCGTCCGCGCCAGCCCGGTATCCGCCAGCACCTTCGCATAGCGCGCCGCGGTGCCCGGGGTCACGTTGATGAGCCGCCCCGTCGACCCGCCCTGCGCCACCCATTCGCAGATGGCTCGAAGTTCGCGGCCACGGTCCCACAGGTGTCCGGTGAAGGCCCACAGGCAGGTGTCAAGGCTGCCCAGCACCCAGCCCGGCTTGCGGGCGCGCAGGAGCCGACGCTCGGCTGCCCGCAGGTCGGCCAGATTGTTCACCGTCACGAACGGAGTCCATCCATCCCAGCGGCCGGCGGTGTGGTTGAGAACGGTGAGTCCACCTACATCCGCCACGGAGGGGGCCTCGTTGAAGCTCGCCTTGGTCAGAGCGTAGTCGAATCCGGCCGCCCTCACCGCCTCCAGCACGGTTCTCGCCGCAGCCCCTGGCCGGCGATCATCGAACGGGCGCTGGGGCTGGAAAAAGCGCCCCAGAGGAGAGTCGCGGACGATCGTCCGCAGGGCCTCCCGCGGGTTGGTCGCGGCCGCCACCTCGGCGCCCGCGGCCGTCCCCGACAGCTCCAACTTGCGCGGTGGGTAGCGGAGCTTCAGATAGGGAGAGGTCCTCCCTATCTCGACCGCTCGCACCTTGTGCGAGAGCAGGGGAGCATCCATGACCGACCACCACCCCTTGGGTAGTTGGTCTGCGCCGCCCAGAGCTTGGGCCAGATCGGCAACGCTCTCGGCGAGAGTCCTTGCGAACCGCTCCAGCGGCGCAGCGGACTCGATCATGGCCCCGATGCCGGCACTGGCGAGGAGGGGTTCGACGTGCGGCGCCAGCCCGCCCAAATCGGCCGCCACCTGAATCAGGCTGAGGGGCGGGCGGGGCATGTAGCGGAAGCTCTCGGTGGTAAGAACAACCCCCGCCCTCATGCGGGTCACGCTGAGCACGTCAGTCAGAGCGTAGAAGCACTCCAACTCCCGGATCATCCCGGCCCAGAAGAGCAGGGTGACCACGACCCGGCCCTCCCGGGCCCAACGGTGAAGTTCTGCGTCGTCGGGTCCCACCGACGGCGGAGCCTTCGGCCAGGCGGCGGCGGCATGACGGACGATCGGAAAGGGCGGGCGGCCAGGGTCAACCAGCTGGAAGGCAACGCCGAGCTCCGAGAGCGCTAGGAAGTCGGCGTCGTCCTGCTGGCGCCCGTAAACGACGGGAGTGGCGCCGATGGGCCCTGAGAGTCGGGCCAGCACCTCGCTCTGGGGCACACTGAAGACAGGAGCCCAGCCATCCCGGATCGCAGTCGGGACCCAGCGCGCCACCATCTCGGAGTCTCCGAGCAGGAATCGATTGGTGTGCTCAGCCCAGCGCTCCGCCATGCTTGCCGTTTGCTCGGAAAGCGCGTCCCCCTGCCCGCCCGGGACCTCTTGGGCAGCCACCCACAGCGCCTCCACGCGGATGCCCGGACTCAGGCGCTCGAGGGCGTTGGCGTCCCCCTCGGAGATCGCCAGCAGGCGCCTTGCGGCCACCTCCTGGCAGGCATACGGGACCAGGCTGGTGGCGGGAGAACGGCCGTGACCGATGACCAAGAGCGTTTCCGGCCAGGGCGTCGGCCCGGAACTGAACATTTCCCGATAGAAGCTGGCGATGTCTTCCGAATGGGCTCGGACGGGGACGCCGAGATCGGACAGCGGGCCGGCGAAGACGGTATCGCCCAAGACCGCCGCCTGACAGCTGAAGTGGCTGGTCAGGAGCAGCAACTGCTCCAGGTGGTGGCCGCCGTTGAAGGTGCCACCGCGCAGATCCGCCAGGCTGGCCCGCCACGGCGCCCCCCCTCCGAAATGGGTGCCGGACCGGGGGCTGTCGAAATAGCACTCGAAGTGGCGACCTTCGGCGGCGGCGAGCCAGGACAGCGTCGCGCAGGCCGCGTCCCGATGGGGATGGTCGGCGGGGGCAAAGAAGATCAATAGGGGCTGGCGCCCCATCGCCGGATCCCGGAGCGGTCCGATCAGAGGACGTGCCAGGGACGGGGGGCGCCGGCACCGGCCGCCCCGGCAGCCGTGCGCTCCGCCTGCTCGATCTGCGAGGCCAGACGGAAGCGGCCAGGGTCCAGACCCCATCGGAGAGCAAGGGAGACAGCGGTGGCACGATCGGGGGTGATCAGGAACGCGGAGCGCCGCGCCTGGCGCCGCTCCAGCCAGGCGCGCGTGGGCGTCTCCTCCAGCCCGGTCGAGCCCGGCTCGACAATGGTGAGAAGCCGCCGACGGGCGGCTGGCTTGAGGAAGGCCGCGCTTCCGCCTCGCAGAGCAATCTTGATCGAGCCCTCACCCACCGACCCGACTTCTCGCCGGGTGGCAAGGGCCCGGCGCAGATCGTGATAGGCACCGGATGGGTTCACCTTGCCACCAGCATCGCTCAAGGCCGGCCGCCGGGGGTGGCCGACATCGAGGCCTGGGAGTGGAGGAACCAATCGACAAAGCGGTCCAGCCCCGCCTCGAGGCTGGTGTGAGCGGTCCAGCCCAGGGCCCGCTGGGCCTCGGAGTTGTCGGCCCAGGTGACCGGCACGTCACCCGGCGGCAGATCCACCTGGCGCACCCGCGCCTTGCGCTGAAGGCGCCGCTCGAGCCCCGCCACGAGGTCCTGCACCGGGATCGGCATACCCCCTCCAAGGTTGCAAACCAGCATTCCCTGGGGTCGCTCCCAAGCGGCGACGACGCCATCCACGATGTCATCCACGTAGGTGAAGTCGCGCTTGGTTTCCTGGCCGTAGAGCCGGATCTCGGTGCCCTCCAGGATGGCGCGCGAGAATTTGAAGATCGCCATGTCGGGTCGATTGCGGGGCCCGTAGGCGGTGAAGAATCGGAGGCAGGTCACGCTCCCCCCGCTGAGATGGTTGAAGGTCCAGCACTGGAGTTCGTTGGCGAGTTTGGTGGCGGCGTAGGGCGAGACCGGGTGCAGGGGTTGCTCAGACTCCGAGAAGGGTGTCGTCCGGCTGGCTCCGTAGACCGAGGACGAGGACGCAAACACCACGTGTTCGATGCCGGCCCGGGCGCATGCCTGCAGGATCACCGCTGATCCCGTCACGTTGACGTCTGCGTAGAGCGCTGGATCCGCCAGCGATGGCTGCACGCCGGCTCGAGCCGCCAGGTGGACGACCCTGCGCACCGGCCAATTGGAGAGCGCGGCCTCAACTGCCACCGGATCTCGAATGTCGCCCTGCACGAAACGCATCTGCGGGGACTGGCGTGCGATGCGGACGTTCTCCAGCTTTTGCGCGGGCGCGTAGTAATCATTGAGATCGTCCAGCACCACCACCCTCTCGCCTGACGCCAGCAGCCGATCGACAAGGTGGGAGCCGATGAAACCGGCGCCACCCGTCACCAGCGTTGCAGCTGTCACCGGCGGCGCCCGGCGGGAGCGGTTCGCCCAATGCCCCGCGGGCTGATGCGTCGCATTCAAGAAGGTTACAGCCCGGCCCCGGATTCATCTAATGGGCAGTGTTGCGAACTGGATCCGGTGTGTCCCGCGGTTCGGCCGAGTGGGACAATGCTCCTACCGGTGGGCGTCTCGCCCATCGAAGTTGCGCCGATGCGCAACTAGACTCCGACCGTGGCCACCTCCCTCCCCGCGCCCGGATTGGCGGCCGAGCACAGCCGGCCGCTCGCCCGGGTCGGAGGCGACAGCGGCCCCGTCCGCGGCGGCCGCCTGGCGGCCGTTGACGGGCTGAGAGCGGTCGCGGCATTGTGGGTGGTTCTTTTCCACATGAGGGCTTTCAGTGGCGTCCACCTGGGTGCCCACCTCACCTTGCTGAAGCCCCTCGATTTCGTCATTCGCAGCGGATCGACCGGGGTCAGCCTCTTCTTGGTGCTGAGTGGCTTCTGCCTCTTTCTGCCGTTCGCCGGGGGTCGCACCGCCCGCTTCCGCGTTGGCGGTTTCTTTATCCGCCGGGCCCGACGGCTGCTTCCCGCGTATTACTGCTCGCTTGGGCTGGCGCTCCTGATCAACCTCGCCGGGGCGGGCCGCCTCGGCTTCCCTCACCTGAGTCCGGCCGAGGCGACCAGGCAGGTGGTGACCCACCTGGCCCTGATCCACACCCTCTTCCCGGACACGTTCTACGCGCTCAACGGAGCCTATTGGTCGCTCGGCCTGGAGTGGCAACTCTACCTGGCGTTACCGATTCTGATCATCGGTGCGGCCCGCTTCGGCCTCGCTCGCACCGCCATCGCGGCCGTGCTCGTCAATGTGATTTATCGAGTTGGGCTAGCGCTGGCGGCGAGCTGGCATGTCATCCCGCCCGGGACGCTATTGAGTGTGGTACTGCCCAACCAGCTGCCCGGGCGCTGGGCCGAATTCGTCTTCGGCATGGTCGCCGCCGATGTCTACGCGAGAGGAGCCCTCGACCGCTGCCGGCCTCTGGTCTGGTACGGCGGACTGCCATTGTTGATCACAGCCGTGGCCCTGGTCGGCGATCCGGTCAGTCACATCCTCTTTGGTGGGGTGTTCTTCCTGCTCCTGGTGGCCGCCCTCGGCCAGGTGAAATTGGTCAGCACGATTTTGTCCTGGCCTCCGCTGGTGGCGTTGGGGGTCATGTCCTACAGCATCTATCTCGTGCATCAGCCGCTCATAGTGGCGGCGTCCTACCTGCTGCGGAATACGCTGCACGCCTCCCCGCTGGTCACCTTTGCCGCGCTGATCGTCGCCCTGCCGTTGATCCTGATCGTGGCCTGGGTGCTATTCGTCGTCGTCGAGCGGCGCACGGTGACCTCTCATCCGACCGGGATCCCACGGGTGGCCACGCTGCTTCTCTTCCCCAACTGGCGCTTCGGTCGGCCGGCAACCGCGGTCGAGGCGCAACTGCCGTCCCCAGGCGGCCACTGAAAGCGGGCTGACGATCGGGCTCCGCCGCTCTCAGTGGCGTCGACGATGGAGCCTCAGCCCCCAGAGCGCGATCAGGGCCAGCAGACCGAGTAGGACAAGGGCCCCCGCGGCGACTGGCGTTCTACTGGCCGGGAGGTGCGGGGCAACCGTCAACGTCGGCGGCGGGGCGGAGGCTTGCGGGGATGACGCAACCTGGCCGGGGACGATGGCGCCGCTGGCCAGGGCCTGAAGGTGACCGTGGAAGTACTCTCCATAGTTGCTGGTGGGTGTTCCCTTCCAGTCCTTGACCAGCACGTCGGAGCAGTTGCTCCACGGGTTCCAGGTCCAACCCAGATATGAGATCCCATGGGCGTCGGCCCAGGGCAGGAACACCGGATCGAAGGCGGCGGCTTTGCAGACCCGGTCGCCGGTCTCTCCCACCACGACCGGGACCGAGCTGGCGATGGGGACTATGACCTGGTCCCAGCAGGTCTGTACTGAGCAGCCCTGGCCGGGATAACTGTGCCATGACGCCACCAGCTGGTGGTCGGGATCGCGGGGCCGATGGGCGAGCCACCCCGAGAGGTCGTTGGCCCAGTCCAGGCCCCCGACCATAATCGGCTGCGTCGCTCCCGAGCTCCGGATCTTGTCCACCAGCTGCTGCATCCCCACCGCCGTCCAGTTGTACGTGGTCGTGAAGGCAGCGCCGCCCTTACCGCTGACGAACTTGGTGAAAGCGCAGCCGTCGAGCCAGCAGGCCCACGAATTCTGCGTCGCCCGCTGCAGAAAGCTGCCATAGACGTAGGGCTCGTTATAGAGGTCAAACAGGACCGCGGGGTCAGATTTGAAAGTGCTGGCGACCGAGTACCAGAAGGCCGGAGAGTGGTCCAGATCCGGCATCGGCTGCTGAGCCTGGGCGGGTGCTGATCCGGGCGCGCTCCAGTGAAGGTCCAGGACCACATAGAACCCGTGCTGGTGCAGCGCCTGAACGTAACCGACGATTTGGGAACGGTAGGTAGCCCCCCCGAACGCGGGCTTGACTCCGTTGATTCCGAGCCAGCAGTCTTCATTGAGGGGCACCCGGACCACGTTGCCCTTCCAGGCCGCCATCGCCGTCATCACCGCGGCGGAGTCGTTGGGCCCTCCGAAGATGCTCCATCCGTAGGGCGCCGAGTTGCCCTGATCGCACGCAAACTCGGTCGCCGAGATGTCGTACCCGTGCAGGACGAGCCTGGTTCCACGCCCGTCCACCAGCTGATTGCCCGACACCCGGACGGCGAGCACGTCCTGGGCCGACACGGGAACGGCGGTGAGGGGGGCTGACGCCATGGCCAATCCCAGAATCCCAAGCATTGCGACCAGTCGAGCGCAGGCACTGCCAAATCGCCCGCCGCCGTGACGCCCATGTGGCGCCTCTTGATTCCCGTTCACAACTCCCAATCCATAGCGCCCATGGCACCGGGCGCACGAGTCACCCGCGTTCGGTCGCCAGCCACCGATCCCCTAGGGGGCGCGGAGGTGACCAGCCCGAACGCGGCACCACCTCATCCCCCGGCGAGGGTACGTCCGTCGCCCCGCCACAGCCAGGCGTGGGGCGAGATCGCCCGACCCGAATCAGAATTGCGCTGGACCGGACCTGCAGTCGAATTGGCGGCCCACCGACCAGACCGGCCGGTTCAGCCGCAGGGACCTCGGGGAAAGGGCTCGGAGCTACCTGACCCTCAGCGCCCAACCGCACCCGTCAATGCACGTGCGGCACCGGTGCCCGACCGCTTCCAAGTTCCGATGTATTGCTTTTGGGCATCGAACACGGCATCGATCACGTTCGAAACCGGGCTTCCCACGTCCTTGACTCCGGCGGCTGCAAGGCGCGTGACCAGTGAACTCGAGATGACGCTGCTGCCGTGCAGATTCAACTGCTCCAGCTCCTCCAGAAGATCGTCCAGGTCGCGCAGGCGCTGCCGACGCTCGTCGGCCGACAGCGTGGATGCAAGCCGGAAGATCCGGGCCCGCTGTCCGCACTCCCAGCTGCAATACGACGCGCCCCGGAGGAACATCCAGCGATCGCTGTGGTGGCCACCGCACGACACGCAGGAAAGCTGCTCGTCATCCTCCTCCCACGCCACAAAATCGGCGGCAGGGCCATTCTGATGGCGGTGGTCCGGCCGGGCGGGTGGTGCAATTGTTTGGCTCATCATCGTTGTCAACCTCGACGTGTCTCGTGCTACTCAATCTAGCTGAAGGTCATGTGGAAGGGTCTGGGACTTTGCGGATCGTGAGGTGAGTGATTCGTCCCGCTGGCTGTGGGCATCCGGCGGCCCGGCCACAGAGCGGTTCTTAACAGCGGTTCCACGCCCAACTTGTGTCACCCCGCCCGGCCCCGGGGTGGTGGCCGATGCCAGCGCTGGAGACCGGCCCGTCCACTTGCAGTCCGGTCAGCTGATCTGACCTGGCAGCCTGCCAATGCCCTCGAAACAGGCCAAAAGAACAACAGCCCTTTCGAACCAGGGCCTTGGCGACACCGCCGGCACGGTGTTGTCCCGAAGGTGGGACGGAATGCCCAGTGACCGCGACCACCACCACTAAGTAATTTCTGGAGCGAGATGATCGATAGAACTCCGGACAACGCGAGCCCCTTCCGCCGCCGACGCCAGCGCCTGTTTGGGCTATTCCGCCGACGGACCGCGATCCATCGGCGCGTCCACGGGTTCCGTCAGTCGGCGATCCTGATGGGAGCGCTCGTCCTCACGCTGGTGGGCGGTGCGCAGCCGGTACTGGCGGGCGCGGGCAACCTCGCCTACCGGGGGCTCTCTTCGCAGCCGCCAACCGGCTATCTACCGTCGCCCCAGTTCTACGATCTCTCATCCGGTCCGGCTACGCTGAACTTCAGCTTCAAGGTCACCAACCCCAGCCCCAACACGGTGTCGCTTCCGCTGGACCTCGACCTGAGCCACATCGTCACCTACAACTTCCACGACGTCAGCACCGGCCAGCCCGGGGTACCGGCGAATTCTGTCCTGGTGACGGACCAGAACATGGTCACCGCGCTCGCCATCCAGGTGCCGGTCGCCTCTAAACCATTTCCACTCACGATCGCTCCCAACTCCACCCAAACCTTCACCGCCAGCATGACCCTGTCGACCTGCGGGTTCTTTCAATTCGACATCCGCAGCCCCCTCGACGGGAACGGACGGGGTCTTGACGCGGGCGTGATCCGGGTCCTCGGATGCATGGGAACGCCAGCTGTCAGCACGACCGCGGTTCCGTCCACGGCCTTGGTGGGAACGCTGATCCACGACACGGCGACGGTTTCAGGCGGCAATCAGCCGACTGGAACGGTGAGTTTTGCTCTCCACGCCCCAGGCGATACGCAGTGCTTCGGACCCGACCTGGTGGCCGGACTTCCGGGCTTCAAAAACCTACCCTTCACCGCTGGTCAGGCGCTGACGTCAGCGTCGGCGCCCACCACCCACGTCGGCACCTACCGATGGGTGGCGACCTATTCGGGGGACGCCTCCAACCGCTTCGTCTCTAGCGGATGCAACGCCGAACTCGTGACCATCGGCCGCTCCGCGGCGGCGATTTCGACCACCGCCTCACCGGTGGATGGCAAGCTGGGCACGGCCATCCACGACACCGCCGCAGTGGCCGGTGGTTACGGAACCCTTACCGGTTCGGTCAGCTTCGCTCTGTTCGGGCCAGCCGATTCGACCTGTGCTGGAAACGACCTGGTGGCGACCCTGAGCGGTTTCAAGAATGTGCCCCTGAGCGGGACCAAGGCCGACTCCGCGGCCTTCACGCCGACCCTGGCCGGCACCTACCAATGGGTCGCCACCTACAGCGGCAATCTGTTCAACAACCCGTCCAGCTCGGCCTGCGGGTCCGAGCCCGTCACCATCGCCGGCACGACCCTGGCGGTTCCAACCATCGCGACCACGCCTTCCGGCCCGGGGCCGGTCGGCACGTCCATATCCGACCTCGCCAAGGTCAGCGGAGGATCGGCGCCCACGGGTACGGTTTCCTTTGCCCTCTACGGGCCCGGTGACGGAACCTGCGCGGGCCCAGATCTGGTCCAGGGGCTGACTGGGTTCAAGAACGTCCCCCTAAGTGGTGGAAGCTCCGTCTCGAATCAATTCGCAACCACCATGGTGGGGACCTACCGATGGGTGGCGACCTACAGTGGCGATGCCCACAATCAGAGCGTCACCAGCGGGTGTGTGGAGGAGCCCGTGACGACCGTGAAGGCCACGGCCGGCTTCACCTCGGTGCCCTCCGAGGGCGGTGTCCTGGGTATCTCGGTCAATGACGAGGCCCTGGTTTCCGGCGGCTACCACCCCACCGGGACGGTGAGCTTTTCGCTCTACGGCCCCGGCGACCCCAGCTGCGCGGGTCCCGACCTGCTGGCCGGACTGCCCGGATTCCACGCTGTGCCGCTCGTGGGCGGAACCGCCACATCGCCCCAGTTCACTCCTGGCCTGGTAGGCACATATGACTGGCTGGCGACGTACAGCGGAGACGCCAATAACGTCCCGGCCACGCATGCCTGTGGCCTGGAGATCGTGGTCATCACTCCCCCGCCCGGCACGCCGGGCATATCCACCGCACCCTCAGCCGGTGGCCCGGTGGCCACGGTGGTCAGTGACACCGCCACACTCAGCGGCGGTGCGAGCCCGAGCGGAACCGTGAGCTTCTCGCTCTACGGCCCGGGGGACACGACCTGCACTGGTCCCGACCTGACCGCAGGGCTGGCTGGGTTTAAGAATGTTCCCCTCGCCCTGGGCAAGGCGGCTTCGGGCGGCTACACCACCAACTCCGTTGGTACGTTCAGGTGGGTCGCCACCTACAGCGGAGATGCCCACAACCACGCCGTCGGCAGCCCCTGCGGCGCTGAGACCGTGGTCATCAGCCAGGCACGGCCGGAGATCGCCACCCTGGCGTCACCGAGCAGCGGATTGGTCGGCATCAGAATCCACGACACGGCCACGCTCAGCAGCGGCGTGAATCCCTCGGGGACGGTCAGCTTCTCTCTCTACGGACCTGGGGATGCGACCTGCTCTGGGACCGACCTCCTGGCTGGCAACACCTCGTTCAAGAACATCCCGCTCAGCAACCACCAGGCGGTATCGGCGGAATTCAGCACCACACAGGTGGGGACCTACAACTGGGTCGCGGCCTACAGCGGTGACGCCAACAATGCCGCCCAGAGCAGCATTTGCGGATCGGAACCGGTGACCACCGGCTCAGTTCTCGGCGCGGTTTCCTCGGCAGCCCCGGCGCAGACGGGCGACCTCAGCATGACGCTGCTCTTGCTCGGGCTGCTCCTGCTGCCGATGGGTATGGTGCTGGTGGTCGTGGGCATGGGCCTTCGGCGCCGCCACGCCTGATCCCGCGCCACAACTCTTGCGGGCAACGCCCCGGCCCAGTCGACCGCTCCAGAGAGTGGTTCTTCTGGCCGGGAGCGCGTTGCTCGCGGCGGGCTTACTGAGCGCGGGTGGCGGCGCGTTGCTCCTGTGGCATTCCGGCCAACAGGAGCAGCAACTCACCAACCGCTGGACCAGCGCGGTCGACGCGGCCAGCGCCCAGACGACCGGAACCGGCCCGGTGACTCCCAACGTCGGCGGGACCCAGACGGAGGTGGCGGCCACGCACCGGGCGGTCATATCAGCGCCCAGGGAGGGCGTACCCGGAGCCGTCTTCGCCATTGACGTCCCCAAACTGCACTACTTCGCCGCCGTCCAGCAGGGGGTATCTCTGAGCGTGCTGTTTGTCGGGCCCGGGCACTATCCCTCGACGCCCATGCCCGGCAGCGAGGGCAACGTGGGCGTTGCTGCCCACAACACCTACTGGATCGCATTCGGCCAGCTCAAGACCGGAGACACAGTGCGCCTCGAGACGCTCCACAACAAATACACGTATCGCGTAACGGGAACGAGGATCGTGGGACCCAACGACCGAACCATTCTGGCCCCGAGCCCCGGATACCACCTGACTCTGACCACGTGCTGGCCGCTCTGGGCGGGAGCGCTGGCCACCCAGCGCCTGGCTATCTCGGCCGTTCAGATCTCGACCTGATCAGGCGAATTCGATGGCGATGTAACCATTGCCATTGGCGCCCACCACCCAGGCCGTTCCCACGTAGTGATAGGGTCCCATGATGTTGGCGCGGTGCGGAGCACTGGCCATGAAGAGCGAATTGATCGCCCCGTCGTTGGCCCCCGCGCCCCAGACCCCGACGTTCTCACCTGTCTGGCGAGATCCGAGGTGGCATCCCCAGTCCTGATTCACACCCGATCCGTGAAAAATCTGACCCGCGCCGGCCATTGCGCGCGCTTGCTGGGCCGCAATTGACGAAAGACAGGAACTCCAACTGAGACCGGCCAAGCCGAGGCTGCGGCGATCTGCGTTGATGAGGCTCTGCTGGGCGGAGGCGACGACGATCGCGGGGGGCGGGGCCGGCGGCCGGGGCGGGGACGGCGGCCGGGGTGGGGCAATGGGACGACGGAGTGGAGGAGCGGGCCGCGGAGCGATCGCCACCACCTTCGGGAGAGGCGCCACAACCGCCTTCGTCGTCAACGCCGCGGTGGAGTCCGCTCCCAACACCTGAGGCAGGGGCTGCTCCTGGCGGAGGATGCGGAGGTCTCCGATCCACGTTTCCGGGGACGGCGAGTCGGTGGCCACCGCCACGCCAACCTCAGTGCCCAGTGGTGGGCTGGCAGCCCTGTCGCGAGCCGGGGCGGCGGTCGGCCATGCTAGCGCGACCACCGCGCCGAAGATGCTGACCGCTCGTAGGATCGACTGCATGTACGGGGTGGATAACGGTCAGCCCTGACTGGGGCTTGCTGCGATCGGGTAACTGACGCCAGATTGACGCCGAGCCGACCCCGGGACGTAGGCCCAGCCCTGAGCCTGCGGGTCGGCACCGTTCGGGTGCCGCGGGTTGCTCCGCGCCGGCCCCACATGGCAGTAGCTCATGGCTAACCAGCCCCGCGATTCTCCACAGGCGTGAGGGTGCTCGCGCCCGCCAGCCAGCGGGCGGCAGTCGCCCGTCTGCGGAGGGTCCCATATTTGGACCCGGGCCCACAGCACTAGTAACGGAGCCGGCTACACCTCTGTCCCGCCGATGGTTTGGGCGATGGGGGTCGGGGACCGACGCCACTCCCGATCCGACGTGAGACGGAGTTGATGGCGAGCGTCTGGGAGCACCACTGAGATCGAACGCGAACGCGTGGTCCATTCCCTGGGACAATTGCTGTCACCAGCCGGGATCGGGCCGGGAACACCCCGTGCCCTTGGTTGCCTAGACCCAAATGCGTCTGATCGCACCAAAAGCGCTGAATCCGCCCAAAAATACAGCGTCAACGTTGCTTTTTCAGCAGCCATATGGCGCAATCCAGCCATTTTGGGATGCCGCCTCTTCTAGAAATTGGGTATTGACTTGGGTTTCTAAAGGAGGGTATTGTTAGGCGATGTCCTGCGCCCCTAGGCGGGCTCTGGGCACGGTTGGGGTGTTAGACGTGGTCGCAGCTTCGTCGTAAGGCTGCCAAGCGCCAAGTAGGGTAGAGACATTGAGGGGTGGGTATTGGTCGTGCTAACTCAGTTATGAGTTAGGGACGTGAGTTGAATGTCACCAATCAGTGGCCGTAGGTTGTCGGGCAGGACGAAGTGGTCTGGGTTCAGTCAGGAGCGACCCTAGAGACCGGTTGGGCGGAGCGAGTTGTTGTCGTCAGTACCGAGCAGATCGGGAAACGAATCAGATGGAGTGTGAGTTTGGCCATAACGGTGTCTACGGGGGGGGCTACGGAGCCTGATTCGGCGTTTGCCTTCATAGATCAGTCGATCGAGATGGCCAACGCAGCGGGCAACCATGAGATCCGGCTACAGCTGGCCCGAGATCTGCACGATGGGGTGGCCCAGTCTCTGACGACGATGCTGGTCGAATTGGAGGATTTCAAGCGGGACCAGGCGGGGCGGCAGAGTGTGCTCAGAGAAGTGGCTTCGCTCCAACGGTCGACGCGAGAGGTTCTGGATTCCCTCCGTCAACTTCTCTTGGATCTCCGCGGCAATCCTGCCCTCTCCGAGGACCTCGCCGACACCCTGGAAAGCGGGCTGCTTGTGCGCTTTCGGGAACGCACCGGTGTTGACGTGCGCCTGACCGTCAAGCAGCCGTGGCCCAAGGTCCTTAGCGGTCGCCTGGCCATGAACATGTACCGGATCATTCAGGAGGCTCTCAACAACGCCTGGTTTCACGGGCGCGCGACCAACGTGAAGGTGTCGTTGACGGTGGCTCGCGAAGGTCAGCTCTGCGTCGAAGTGGTCGATAACGGGGTGGGCTTCAGTGAGATGGCGGGCAATGGGATGGGACTCGGGTTGCTCGGGATGAGAGAACGCGCCGCCATCTTGGGCGGGTGCCTGTCGGTGGAGTCGGCTCCCGGTATGGGAACGACGGTTCAGGCCCTCTTCCCGCTGGACTCCGAGACGTGAGCGTGGACGGTCGGGTTGCGCGGGTGGTCATCGCGGATGACCAGACCCTCTTCCGCGTCGGCCTCGCGCGTCTTCTAAATGAGGATCCGCGCGTCGACATAGTCGGCGATGCTGCCGACGGCCTCCAGGCGTTGGAACTGGTCGCCTCCACTCATCCCGACGTGGTCCTGATGGATCTCAAGATGCCGAACTTGGATGGGGTCGAGGCGACCAAACGAATCGTGGCCGAACACCCTTCCGTGAAAGTGCTGGTTCTGACCACGTTTGACGCTGATAGCTACGTCATCCAGGCTCTCAAGGCTGGGGCCAGCGGCTACGTGCTGAAGGATTCGTTGCCCGATGCGATCGTGTCGAGCATCCGTTCTGTGCTGTCCGGTGAGCGAGTCATGGCCAGCGC
>DATKQJ010000038.1:0-48403 GCA_035532785.1 Candidatus Acidiferrales bacterium
CTCCCACGCGGCCTAGTTAACGATATGCGCGCGGCCACCCGACCACCGGCCCTGTCCGCCAGCGTCGAGCGATGGCTGGTGTGGGCCCTCGCGCTGGTCATGCCGCCTGCGATCACGGCCGGGCTCGACAGGTTGGGGGCCGGGCGCCAGCGGGACTACGTCTTCATCTACCTAGGTCTGGTGGCCGTGGTAGGAGTCTTGCGCGGCTTCTGGCCAGCCATCAGTTCGGCCGCCTTGAGCTTCCTGCTCGTCGATTTCTTCTTTGTCACTCCTGTCGGCACCTTCACCATGGCTGACGAGCAGGACATTGTGGACCTGCTCGCCTTTGTCGTGACGGCCAGCGTAGTCGGTCTACTTGCCTCCATGCGGCGGAGGGCGCTGCTCGGGACGGAGGCCCTCGCGGCCAGGTTGAGAGAAGCCAACTCGGAGCTGATCCGGTTGAATAGAGACCAGGCGGCAGCAGCACAAGCAGCACTGCGGCTCGCCCGCAGCGAGCAGCAAGTCCGTCACCTGCAGCAGACCGACCAACTGCGCCAGGAGTTGCTGGCGAATGTCTCTCACGAGCTACGCACGCCCCTTGGGACAATCCTTGCAGAGAGCACTGCCGCAGGGCTGACCACGATCGCAACCGCCGCCAGACGTCTCAAGGCACTGGTCGATGACATGCTGGACATGGCCCGGATCGAGGGGGGTGCACTGCGACTGCGGCTCGAGCCGCTCCTGCTGGTAGACGCTCTCGAGGCATCCCGCGACCGGCTGCGAGAGGTGTCGCCGGGGCGGGAGGTGCGGTGGCAGGAGAGGGATGCCGCAGTTGAGGTACTTTCCGACTGGGACAGGCTGGGGCAGATCCTGGACAACCTCTTCAGCAATGCAGATCGATTTAGCCCTCCGGGGGCTGCTATTGAAGTGGAGGTCTCCCTGCGCGAGCCCGGGCTGGTCGAAGTCGCTGTCCGCGACCACGGGCCGGGGGTTCTGCCCGCCTTTCGTGACCACGTCTTCGACCGCTTCGTGCAGGGAGAACTGGTGGGCACCGGGACGGGTCTGGGGCTGGCCATAGTCAAAGGCTTGGTCGGGGCTCATGGCTGCACCGCCAGCCTCGATCAGCCTCGACCTGGGGAAGGTGCCTGCTTTCGATTCACGCTACCCCGGGCCTCCAGCCAATGACCAAGGTCCTGATCGTGGAGGACGACGCTGCCCTCCGAGCCTCCGTCCGGTCCATCCTGGAGGGCGCTGGCCATACCGTGAGGACGGCGGCCGACGGTGCCGCCGGAGTGCGGGAACTGGAGTCGGGTCAGTTCGCTGTGGTCCTCCTTGACATCGGTCTCCCCTTCGTGGACGGATGGAAAATCCTGGAGAACCTGGAGGGGAGCCCAATTCCGTCCGTGATGGTGATCAGCGCTCGCGGTGACGAGCAGGACAAGGTCAGGGCCCTCGATCTCGGCGCGGACGATTACCTCGCCAAGCCGTTTGGGGCACAGGAGCTGCTGGCCCGGATCAGAGCCGTCCTGAGGCGGGCGGAGCGGCCCTCCAAGCCGGGGCCGGTGGTGAGCGTGGGCCGGGTGGTGGTGAACCTCGCCACCCACACCGTGCAGCGCGGAGATCAGGAGGTGCGCCTTTCGCCCACGGAGTACGGCCTTCTGGACCAACTCGCGCGCCACGCGGGTGAGGTGATGGCGCACAGGACGCTTCTACGAGAGGTCTGGGGGACAGCGTACTTCAGCGAACGTGGCTATCTGCGAACCTTCATCCAACGCCTCCGCCTGAAGTTGGAAGAAGACCCCCACGCCCCAGAGGTGATAGTCACCGTCGGGAGCCGCGGCTACAGGTTCGGACCGCCGCACATCTGAGCTTCCGACCGCCCGGCGTTTTGTTGACGGGTTGTTGACCGTGAGCGTGCCAATCTCGTTGGCATGGCTCTGGACCTCTTGATGCTCAGCATTCTGCTGGCGCTCGCCGCGGCCTCGTACGCATACGTCCACGGACTGGACAAGCTCCGCTGATGGGGACATACCTCGGCGCCGGACTGATCGCACTTCTCATCACCATCTACCTTTTTTTCGCCCTTCTCTTTCCTGAGCGGTTCTGATGGTTCTGGATGCGATTGGAGTTGCTCTCACCTATGTGGCGGTAGCTGTGGGGGCGTGGTTCCTCGCCCCCTACATGGTCCGCGTGTTCAGAGGTGAGCGGGTCTTCCTGAGTCCGGTGCTGCGGCCGCTAGAGGTCGCTGCCTACCGCTGGATCGGGGTCCGTGAGGATGAGGAGCAAGGCTGGAGACGCTACGCCTTCTCCCTTCTCTGGGTCACTCTCGCGAGCCTCCTCTTCACCTACTTCGTGCTCCGTTTTCAGAACTTCCTCCCGCTCAATCCGCAGGGCTTCCCGGGCGTGCCCGCGCCGCTCGCTATGAACACCGCGATCAGCTTCACCACCAACACCAACTGGCAGAACTACACCGGCGAACAGACGATGTCCTACTTCTCCCAGATGGTGGGGCTGGTCCCCCACAACTTCCTGTCGGCGGCCACCGGCATCGCGATGGCGGTGGCCCTCGTGCGTGCCATCTCCGGCCGGCAGCTGACGACCCTGGGCAACTTTTACGTCGACGGGGTTCGCGCGACCCTCTACGTGCTCCTGCCGATCGCGGTCTTGGCCGCTCTGGTGCTCATGTCGCAAGGAGCCATCCAGACCCTGGCCACCTACCCCATCGCCCACACCGTGGAGGGGGCCCGACAGGTGATTGCAGTTGGGCCCTTTGCCTCTCAGGAGGCGATCAAGGACCTGGGCAACAACGGAGGCGGCCCTTTCAACGCCAACTCCGCTCATCCGTTCGAGAACCCCAACGGCTTCACCAACCAGTTCACCATCTTCCTCGAGCTGGTGATTCCCTTCTCGCTCGCGTTGATGTTTGGGCGGTTCGTCGGGAACGTCAAGCAGGGGATCGCAATCGCCATGGCGATGGCTCTAATCCTCGTGTCAGCGACCGTGGTTGCGGCTTGGGCGGAGCAGAGTGGCAACCCTGCGCTGCGCGGGCTCGGGGTGAGCCAGGCGAACACGTCCACTCAGTCGGGGGGAAACATGGAAGGGAAGTCGGTTGCCTTCGGCCCCATCTTCTCCGCCAATTTCGCGGCCGCCACGACCGGCACCAGCACGGGTTCGGTCGACTCTGGCCATGACAGCTACACCCCCATAGGAGGGGCGGTGCCGATGGTCCTGATGCAGCTGGGCGAGATCACCCCGGGTGGAGTGGGGGCAGGCCTCTACGGGATGTTGGTCTTCGCGATGTTGGCCGTCTTCATCGCCGGCCTAATGGTGGGCAGGACCCCCGAGTACTTGGGGAAGAAGATCGAATCCAGGGAGGTGCGGCTCGCCTCTCTGGCAATCCTCATCCTTCCCGCCAGCATCCTCGGCTTCACCGCCCTCTCGGTTCTGTTGCCGGCCGGGAAGTCGGGACCATTGAACCCGGGTCCGCACGGGTTCAGCGAGATTCTTTATGCCTTCTCCTCGCAGACGGGGAACAATGGCAGCGCCTTTGCCGGGCTCTCCGGTAATACCCTCTATTACAACGCGGTGGGCGGCGCCGCGATGTGGCTCGGCCGCTACATGATGGTGCTGCCGATTCTCGCTCTGGCGGGGGCCTTGGCCGGGAAGAAGGTGGCGCCAGCGGGTCCAGGAACCTTCCGGACCGACTCCAGCCTTTTTGTAGGCCTTCTCATCGGGGTGATCCTGATCGTCGGGGCGCTGACGTTCTTCCCGGCCTTGGCACTGGGTCCGATCCTGGAGCAGCTGCAGCTCGCCGCGGGCCAGTTGGCGCACTGATGGCGTCCTCCCGACGTCACCTCGATTCCATCTCGGCACGGCGGTCCAGCCTCACCGACCCGGCCATCCTCGTACCCGCCATCGGCTTCAGCTTCAAGAAGCTCGATCCCAGGTCGCAGGCACGCAACCCAGTCATGTTCGTGGTCATGGTCGGGGCCCTAATCACGACCCTGGTTTTCGTGAGCGGTCTCTTCCGCGGCACTCCCGCGACCAGCGGGCCGGACAACGAGTTGTTCGTCGGCCAGATCTCACTTTGGCTATGGTTCACCGTCCTTTTCGCCAACTTTGCCGAGGCGATGGCGGAGGGTCGCGGCAAGGCGGTCGCGGCCTCTCTGAGGCTCACCCGCACCGAGACCTTCGCTCGTTTGCTCCGGGGAGAGGGGGAGTCGGTGGTCGCCGCCACCACGCTGCGACGGGGCGACCGGGTCGTCTGCGAGGCGGGCGACATAATCCCCGGCGACGGAGAGGTGGTGGAGGGGATCGCATCCGTGGACGAGTCGGCCATCACCGGGGAGTCTGCTCCGGTGATCAGGGAGGCCGGCGGAGACAGAAGCGCCGTCACCGGCGGTACCAAGGTGATCTCGGACCGGATTGTGGTGCTGATCTCCGCCAATCCGGGCGAGACCTTCCTCGACCGAATGATCCGTCTGGTGGAGGGCGCTTCCCGTCGCAAGACGCCCAACGAGATCGCTCTGAACATTCTCCTCGCCGCGTTGACGATCATCTTCATGTTCGCCACCGTCAGCCTCGAGCCGTTCGCCATCTATGCTGGCACCTCGGTCACGATCACGGTCCTGATCGCCCTTCTGGTGTGCCTGATCCCGACCACCATCGGCGCCCTCCTCTCGGCTATCGGGATAGCCGGGATCGACAGGCTCATGCGGCGCAACGTGATCGCACTTTCCGGAAGGGCGGTGGAGGCGGCGGGTGATGTCGACACTCTTCTCCTGGACAAGACAGGGACGATCACCTGGGGCAACCGCCAAGCCTCGGAATTGATACCGGGGGAGGGCGTGGACATGGGGCGGCTGGTCCGGGCGGCGGCCCTTTCCAGCGCCGCTGACGAGACGCCGGAAGGTAGGTCCATCGTCACGTTGGCCCGCCGACTTGCTGACGGCTCCGACCTCTCCTCGAGAGATGGCATGACATTTATTGCCTTCTCCGCCACCACCAGGATGAGCGGGGTCGACTTCGATGGGACCTCCATCCGCAAAGGTGCGGACGACGCGGTTGCGCTCTGGGTCGGTTCGGCGCTCCCCCCCGACGTGCTTCGGGCGGTGGATGGCATCGCGCGCTCTGGCGGCACTCCGCTGGTCGTTGCCGAGGACCGGCAGGTCCTGGGCACGGTGCATCTCAAGGACATCGTCAAGCCTGATATTCGAGAGCGCTTTGCGCAGCTGCGGAGCATGGGTCTGCGCACGGTGATGATCACGGGGGACAACGCCGTCACGGCTGCGGCCATCGCCGGGGAGGCGGGGGTGGACGACTTCCTGGCCCAGGCGACCCCGGAGACCAAGATGGAGTTGATTCGACGCGAACAGGAGGCCGGTCGCATGGTCGCGATGACCGGGGACGGGACCAATGACGCTCCGGCTCTGGCCCAGGCCGACGTGGGTGTGGCAATGCAGACCGGAACCCAAGCCGCCAAGGAGGCGGCGAACCTCATCGATCTGGACAGCAACCCGACCAAGCTGATCGAGATCGTGGAAGCAGGTAAGCAGATGCTGATGACGAGGGGGGCGCTCACCACCTTCAGCATCGCCAACGACGTGGCCAAGTACTTTGCCATCATTCCAGCGATCTTCATCGCCGCCCTGCCCAGACTCGGCGCGCTCAACGTGATGAGGCTGCACAGTCCCGACAGTGCCGTGCTCTCGGCGGTCATGTTCAACGCACTCGTGATCGTGGCGCTGATCCCGCTCGCGCTTCGCGGCGTGCGCTACCGGGCCGTTGGGGCGTCGACCGCACTGCGGAACAACCTTCTCCTATATGGACTGGGAGGGATAGTCGCGCCCTTCGTCGGCATCAAGCTGATCGACCTCTTGGTTACAGCCGCACACCTCGTCAACTAGGAGCCAGACCATGTTTGCGGCTATTCGCGGTGACATCATCAAGTCGGTCCGCCTGACCCTGCTCTTCGTGATCATCACCGGAGCCATCTATTCTCTGGGTTTGACTGGAGTGGGTCAGTTGCTTTTCCATGACCAAACCAACGGAAGTCTCATCACCAAGGGCAGCACTGTGGTCGGGTCTCACTTGATCGGTCAGGAGTTCAGCAGCCCCAGGTACTTCTGGGGCCGCCCATCGTCCACGACCGACCCCGCCACGGGCAAGGCGCAGCCATTTGCCGCGGACAACTCGGGCGGGAGCAACCTCGCCCCCTCCAACCCCGTGCTCATCAACAGGGTGAGGCAGTCAGTCAAGCACCTGCGTGCGGCGGACCCGGCACAAAAGAGCCAACCGGTGCCGGTCGACCTCGTCACCTCAGACTTCAGCGGGCTGGACCCCAACATCTCTGAGGCGGCCGCGCTCTACCAGGTGCAGCGGGTAGCGGTGGCGCGTGGGCTCCCGCCGAGCCGGGTAAGGGCTCTGGTCGAGGCCAATGTTCAGGGACGGATCCTGTGGGTGTTCGGCGAGCCTCACGTCAACGTGCTCCAGCTGAACATGGCGTTGGACAGCGGCGGAGCAGGCTAGAGGCAGGTGGCCGAGGTGGCTGGGGAGCGCGCCGGCGATCCGGCCGAACTCCGACGGGGGAGGTTGAAGGTGTACCTGGGCGCCACCCCGGGGGCGGGGAAGACCTTCGCCATGCTGCGGGAGGCGCACGAACTCTTGGAGCAGGGTCACGACGTGGTTGTGGGCTTCGCCGAGACCTATCAGCGGCCGCGGACCGTAGAGCTCCTGCGCGGACTTGAGCTCATCCCTCGGGCGGTGCTGACGTACCGGGGGAGTCAGATCGAGGAGATGGACTTGGACGCCGTGCTACGGCGGCGGCCAAAAGTGGTGATCGTTGATGAGCTCGCACACACCAACGTGCCGGGATCGCGGCATGGCAAGCGCTGGGAGGATGTGGAGGAGATGAGGGAGGCGGGCATCGACGTCATCTCGACCGTGAACGTGCAGCACCTGGAGAGCGCCAAGGACCTGGTGGAGAAGGTCACCGGGGTCGTTGTACGGGAGACGGTTCCGGACCGTGAACTCGACGGTGCAGACGTCGTGCAGTTCATAGACATCGCCCCCGAGGCGCTGCGGAAGCGTATGCGTCACGGCAACATCTACTCCCCGGACAAGGTTGAGGTGGCGCTCCAGAACTTCTTCAGACCTGCCAACCTGGCCGCCATGAGGCAGATCGGCCTCCGGCTGGCGGCGGACTCCATGGCCCGATCCAGGAGCGTCGTGCAATCTCCCGAGGACGTTCTGGTGGCCGTGAACCTCGGCGAGGGATCCGAGGAGCTCATGCGCCGCGGAATGAGACTGGCGCGTCGCCGCGGGGGCTATTGCCTCGTCGTCACCGTGACCGCGGACCTGGACGATGATCGCGTGGAGCGATACCGGAGCCTTGCCGCCCAGCTGGGGGCATCGTTCACGGTTCTGGCCGGGAGGGATGTCGGAAGCGCCATCGTCCAAGCCGCCCGCGACTCAGGCGTGGAGCACGTCGTGATGGGGGAGGTGGCCGAGCGTGGGCCGCGCCTGCGCCTGCGTTCCACCATCGTGGATCAGGTCATCGACGCGCTCCGCGATGCGGACATCCACGTCGTCGCGCGAAGGTCAGGATGAACGAGGCCGAGGACGCTCGCGATCCCTTGAGCGTCCTCAGGGCGATCTCCAACGAGAAGCGGCGGAAGCCGCTCTTCCGGGTTTACCTCGGCTATTCGCGCGGAGTGGGTACCACCACCGCCATGCTGGACGAGGCGAGGCGGCGAAGGGGCCGGGGAACCGACGTCCTCGCGGCGGCATACCTGGTGCACGGCTCTGCCGGCACGGCGCTGAATGACCTGGGCGGAATCACGATGAGACCGCATGGAGCGGGGAATCACATGCTCCTCGATGTCCAGGCGGTCCTGAACCGAAACCCGGATGTGGTGTGTATCGACGATCTGGCGGATAAGGATGTCGCCGGGCGACCGCGTTCGGAGGCTGTGGCCCAGTTCCTTGCCCGTGGTATCCAGGTCCTCGCCACGCTGCACCTTCTCTCTCTCCGCTCTACCCACGAGTTGCTGCGCGACACGGTGGGGGAGAGGGAGCCGGATCTGCTCCTGGACGACGCCATGCTGGATCTCATCGATGAACTCGAGTTCGTCGACATCACCCCGCAGGACCTCCTGCAGAGGGTTAGAGAGCACTCCCTGCTCACTCCCCAAGACCTGGCTTTTGCCCTCCAACGGGAGATGCGTCCGGAGACGCTGGAGACACTTCGGGAGATCGCGCTTCGCCTCACCGCCGACCACTCCGACCGCCAGCTCGCCGACTACCCGGCGGCCGCGCCGCTCGAGTTTCGAGGCCGGATAGTGGTCTGCATACCTCCGGAGCCGGGCTTCGTCGAGAGAATCCGCTGGGCCGCCAGCTACGCGGCGGCTCAGGACGCGAAACTCAACGTCGTCAGCGTCGTCCGGGGGCGCCCCAAAACCGGGGTGGGCGCGACGCTTGCCGCCTATGAGGCGGCGACGAGGGAGTTGGGGGGGCGCTTTCAGTTGCTACACGGCCGCCGCGCAGCCCTCGCAATCGCCAATTACGTTCAAGATTCGCAGGCGACAGAGGTGATCCTCGGCCACCGTCAGGGGAGGAGGTGGCCATGGAACACGACCAGTGAGTTGATTCGGAAGCTGGCGGGAGTTGATGTCCACGTGGTGCGGATGCGAGCCACCGCCAGGTCGCCACGGGAGGGCTTCCATCACGAGGGACCCACGATCCCGCTGGGACCGGACCGCGGCGAAGCACTCAACTCGAGAGGAGAGGATTCGTCAGCGTTTTCGCGGGCTAAGCCGTAGTACCAACCGCCAGGTCCGCCCGGCCACTGCCTGCGCAGGGGTGGCGCGGGCTGGCGGCCCGACGGTGGCGCAGGTCGACTCGATGACATTGGTATGCCATGGCCAAAGTTGATCCGAAATGCGCTCACTTCATCGGGGCCATCAAGCGGACTGATGGCGGTAACGTACCTGCCATCAGCGGGCAGCCGGCGACGTTGAGGGTCGCGCCGGGCCGCGCGTGTTGGGGTTCACCTTCGTGAACGGTCGCGTGGTTCACATCCGTAGTTCTCTGACCATTGAGGAGGCGATCGAGCCCAACGCCGAGGCCTCCCGATGAAGGTCGCGTGCGCCGAGTGCGGCTGCCTCGTGGACCGAGGCGTGGTGGTCGTCGCCTGCGGAGCAACAAATTGCTGCTGTTCCGACCTCCCAGGTGAAGCCACGGTCGGTGGACCAGAGGTCTAGGCGAAATCTAGGTTAAGTTGGCGTCCTTCCACAAAGGGCTGGTCACCTCGTTCAGGTTCGAGTCAGGGTATGTGGAGCGCCTTCTTGACCAGTTGCTCCAGCTGCGGAACGCTAAGCCAGCCGTCGTGATGCCAGAGGACCTGGCCCCGTGCCCCGGTCAGGGTGAACCAGGGAAGATCCTGGACCGAATCGGTGTCGGCGACCTTCCCGTTGGAATCCACCACCACCGGATAGAGGAGATAGCCCGCCTGACCGAGCAGCGCCGAGCCACTGTCCGTCGATGGCTCGGTCGGCGCGACGTCAATCGCATCCAAGGAGGGGAGCCGACTACGTTGTGCGTCCGTTGCGTACTGGTTCAGGGCCTTTAGGTTGTGAGAGGCATCGGGAACCCAGGTTGCCCAGAAGAGATCGAGGCGTGGTTTGGTCGACTTGAGCGCGAGATCGCTCCCGGCCCAGGTCCCGCCGATGACCGGGAGTTGGGCGGGTAGGGCACTCGATCCGCTGGCGGTTCGGATGGGGAGCGGGTGTGGGTGGGAGGGGATCAGGCCGGAGACGTCCTGAGCCAGAATCTCAGCCTCTTGCGGCAGGGAATCGTATTGCATGGGCGTGAGGTAGAGATACCTCTCAACTCCGTTTGGGTCGATGACGTAGAGGGCGGGGGTGTGATCGATGGCCCCGCTCTGGATCTGGACCTGGATGAAGTACGACTTCCAAACCGCCTTCAGCTGCGGCAGGGTTCCGGTGAGGAAGTGCCAGGCGTTCGACAGCCCGTGGGCCTCCGAATATCCGTTCACATCTGAGATCGCCGTGGCCGTCGGATTGGCGTCGATACCCAGCAGCTGAACCTGGTCTTGGGCTGGCCCAAGCAGACGCTTTGCCTCAACCATGCTCTGGGTGGTGAGCGGGCAGACGGTGGTGCACTCGCTGTCGACGAAGGCCAGAATGACGACCTTGCCACGGAATTGGTGCAAGGAAATCGGGCTACCGGATTGGTCCGCCAGTGTGAAGTCGGGCGCGGGGCCGTGAAGCTTGGATACGGACATGTCCACGGATGGCGACTTGGAGGCGGAGGAATCAGACTTGTTCATCCCGCACCCTGCCAGTAACATCGCCAGCACGACTCCGATCAGTGCTGCCGGCCAACGCGGCCGGTGGGGCCAAGCCATGGGGATTTGAGTGTACCGGCTCAGGAGGCGGCCCCCAGGCTTGCGAGGTGGTCGTCGAGGGTGGCTTTGCCGAGCTGGCCAATCCAGGTCGTCTCAATGCTCCCGTCGGGCCGAACGAAGACGGTGGTCGGAAGCCCGACCACGCCGAACCGGGCTCCGACGGAGCCGTCAGGGTCGGATGCGATGGGGGCCTGGATGTGGAGGCTGGAGACAAAACTCCTGGCCGAACTGGTGTCGTCCTTCTCGTTGATGAAGAGGAATGCGATCGCGGGGTTCTTGGTGGCCTCCGCTTGCAGGAGCGGCATCTCGGTGCGACAGGGTACGCACCACGACGCCCAGAAATTCAGAACCGCTGACCTCCCAAGAAGGCTCGCCGAGCTGTAGCTGCGGCCATCCCAGCCCTGAACGGTGAACGAGGGTGCCATCTGTCCCACCCCGCCTGCCGCGTGAGCGAGGCCGCCCAACTGATGCACCGCGTCCAGCACCTGGGCAACGTCCCAGCGGTTGCCACCCGAGCCAAGGTCGGCGCGGCCGGCAGCGCTGAGCTCGGCCTCGAGGGCAGGGGGCAATTGCCCATGAAGGTCAGGTGTCCCATCGAACTGCCGCACCACAAATCCGTGAGAGTCAACCAGTGCCAGCTTGGCGATCGGCTGGAGGCCGCTGCCCGTCTGCACCGCGAGACCGGCCCAGAAGGCACTGATGGTGCTGGTCGGCCCCGTCAGCAGAGTCCAATCAGCGCCGAGGTGGTGCGCGTAGGCCTGCATTTCCATCGGCGTGTCGTGCGCGGGATCGGTGCTCACCTCGATCAGGCGAGTCGTGCTTGGGAGCTTGTGCTCCAACTGCAGGAAGAGCCCTGCATAAACGAGCGAGGACGCGCGGTCGGTGGTGCTGAAGGTCGCGACCAGGGCCGGAGTGGTGTCTGCGGAGGCAAGGCTGAAGGGCCTCCCAGCCTGATCCGTCAACTCGACTGGAGCCAAGCGCGGAAACTTGCCTCCGAGTTCAGCCAGCCCGAGATTCACCGCTCCGTCGCCCGCGTACGTCTGCTGAGCGACCAGCCGATCGTTTAGAACCCCGAGCAGGACCGGCTCGACCTTGTCGCCACCTACCGAGAAATGGATGCCCACCTTCTGAGAGCCGATCGAAACGGCATCGTAGCGCCCGTCGGCCACGGATCCCGAACCGGCCTGCGCGGTCTGGGGCGCGGCAGGAACCCGACCGTCGTAATGGCCGAATGACTCCCAGCCCCGGTTGGAATGAATGCGAACCGCGCCTGACATCCGAGTTGGGCTGGGACCACTCAGCAACAGCACCAAGGTCCCCTCTGAGGGTTGCCCCAGCCCGCCGCAGGCGGGAGTCGCGATGGCGGCCAGCAGGGCCATCGCCAGAAACGTACGTCTGAGCACTCAAATCGAGTCTAGCCGTCAAAGGATCGTGCCAGCCGCGGGCCGCGGCGCCCGCGACCCTGGCGACGGCGTCCCGAATCACCCCACCCGCGTACACCGTCCGACCGACGGTCCGGCGGCGCTACCAAGTTGGACGTGGATTGCGAGGCAGGGAGGCACTGGGGAGGCGTCGTTCTCGACGGACCAGATCGAATTTGCGGATTGGCCACCTTGGCGAGCAACCCGCGGTGTCGCCGGCCCGGGGAGAGGGCGGGCCCCGGGCAAAGAGGGCCAACAGAGGCGCTTTGGCGTCGCGGGGCACCCGAACACCCCTTGGCCCCCGATGGGGCGATGGCGCCATCTTCACCTAATATCGAGATGGGCATGGGCTGATGGATCTGATCGAGACGATCCGCTCGCAAGGGATTGGAGAGGACGAGGCGGTCGTCGGGCCGTTTGGTCCGCGGCGGGTCACCTACGCCGACTACACCGCTTCCGGTCGGGCGCTCACCTTCATAGAAGACTTTATCCGTGAGGTGGTGCTGCCCCTTTACGCCAACACCCACACCGAATCTTCGGGCACCGGGCGTCAGACGACCCGCTTCCGTGAGGAGGCCCGCGAAATCATCCGCGCGGCCCTGGGAGCGGGCGAAGAGCACGCCATCGTCTTCTGCGGATCCGGCTCGACCGGGGCGATCAACCGCCTGATCGACGTCCTCAACCTCCGCCTTCCCGCTGACCTCGACGACCGCTACCACTTCTCTGCGCTGATTCCCGAGGCGGAGCGGCCGGTTGTATTCATCGGTCCTTACGAACATCACTCCAACGAGCTGCCCTGGCGCGAGTCGATCGCCGACGTGGTCGTGATCAGCGAGGACCACGACGGGCACATCGACATCGGCCACCTGACCGAGGAACTAGAACGCCACCGTGCTCGCCCGCTCAAGATCGGCAGCTTTTCCGCCGCCTCCAATGTCACCGGCATCATCACCGACTGGCAAGCAATATCGGTCCTGCTACACCAGCAAGGGGCACTCTCCTTCTGGGATTTTGCCGCCGCCGCCCCCCATGTGGAGGTGGACATGGGATCGTCGGCGGGCGGGGTCGAGGTCCCCTACATGGATGCCGCCTTCATATCTCCACACAAGTTCATCGGTGGCCCCGGCACTCCCGGCATCCTGGCCGCGCGTCGGGCGCTCTTCACCAATCGGGTGCCGGGGGTTCCCGGCGGGGGAACCGTCTCCTATGTGAATCCCACCGAGCACGTCTATCTGAGCGACATCGAGCACCGCGAGGAGGGCGGAACGCCGGCCATCGTGGAATCGATTCGGGCGGGATTGGTCTTCCAACTGCAGCGGGCGGTTGGTGCGGATGAGATCCGTCGCCGCGAGGACGCGTTCATCCAGCGCGCCATCAGGCGCTGGCGGGAGACCAGCGAAATCGAGATCCTGGGCAACCCCGACCTGGACCGCCTCTCAATCGTTTCCTTCGTCGTCAGGCATAGGGGCCGATATCTGCATCACAACTTCATCGTCGCGCTCTTGAACGACCTGTTTGGAATCCAGGCGCGCGGGGGCTGTTCCTGCACCGGGCCCTACGGACATCGGCTCTTGGGGATCGATCTCGACACCTCCCACGAGTTCGAGCGCGAGATCAGCCGGGGGTGCGAGGGCATCAAGCCCGGATGGGTGCGGGTGAACTTCAACTACTTCATCTCGGAGGCGGTGTTCGACTTCATCATCGCCGCCGTCGAGCTGACGGCCGTGCAGGGCTGGAAGCTGCTTGCTGACTACCGCTTCGATTCGGCCACCGGGCTTTGGCAGCACGCGCGCGGGGCTCCCGAACCCGCGCTTCGCCTGCGCGAGATCAGCTACACCGAGCCGCGCCAGCCCAGATCGGCCCACCGTCACATGCAGCCCGAGAGCGCACTACCAGGCTATTTGGAGGAGGCTGAACGGATCCTCTCGACTCCCAGGCAGAGTCCGGCGCCGGCTGATCTGGGCCCTGATTTCGAGCACCTGCGCTGGTTTTGGCTGCCCCACGAGATGGTCGCCATGGAGGGTCCGAGCCTGACCCGCGTCCCTTAGGCTGTCCTCTCCCCCAGCAGATCGGACACCTGGAGGTCTTTCCAGGCGGTAGTGGCGGCGCCACTCCGTGGGAAGGCGGGTCCTGATTCTCCATCCGCTGGGTCCGCGAAGGGCTCTCGAACCGGACGTAACCTTGGTTGGTGTCCGATCCCGCCGGTTGGCGCGCGAGTTCAGTTTCGCGGCCACTCCAGGCTCCGCGTGCCGATCGCCGCGCCGCTTCTCAAACCCACCATGCCGACACCCGAGTCGATTACTACAGCTGGCTCGAGAGTCGTTCCGATCCCGACGTACTGCAACACCTGGAGGCGGAGGCAGCATACGCGGCAGCGGTGGGGGAGGAGACGACCCAGTTGTCGGAGCAGATATTTCAGGAAACGCTGGCTCGAATTCAGGAAACCGATGTCTCGGCGCCCCAGTTCCATCGCGGCTTCTGGTATTACACCCGAACCGAGCAAGGGCAGCAGTACGCTATTCGGTGCCGTCGGCCGGAATCCATGTCGGGCCCTGAGCAGGTTCTTCTCGACCCCAATTTGTTGGCCCAACCAGGCGCGCATTTCGGCCTGGGCGTGTTCGCCATCAGCCCCGACCAGAATGTCCTGGCGTACGCCACGGATCAGGACGGCTCAGAGCTGCACGAGTTGCGATTCAAGGACCTTCGGGTGGATCGAGATCTTGGCGACGTGGTGCCCGGCGTCTACTACGGCGCGGCCTGGTCGAGTGACGGCACCGTCCTGTTTTATGTCCGGCCGGACAGCGCGATTCGGCCTTTCCAGGTGTGGCGCCACCGTCTGGGCAGCCGGGCAGCTGAGGATCAGCTGGTCTACGAAGAGGCGGACGAGCGTTTCCATCTGGACGTCGGACTGACCCCGAGTGAGGAATTCGTGCTCATCGCCGCACGCAGCGAGACCAGCAGCGAATGGCGTTACCTGGCCGCCGGGAGCCCTTTCTCCGAACCGCAGCTGATCGAGCGACGCCGGGAAGGGATGGAGTACGAGGTTGCTCACCAGGGCAACAGGTTTGTGATCCTCACCAACGACGGCGCCCCCGAATTCAGGGTTCTGGCCGCGCCCCAGGCGGCGCCCGGAAGGACGAACTGGACCCCGCTGGTTCCGGAGCGTCCCGGTGTGCGCCTGGCCTCGATCGATGCGCACCGCGATTTCCTAGTCATTGGCTGCCGTGCTGAGGGCCTGACCCAGATCGAGATCTGCTCCAATTACGGCTCCCTCCAACGCCTCGCCTTTGGGGAGAGTGCCTACAGCGCGCGCATCCTCGACACCCTCGACTACGAGGGCGACACAATCAGATTCGAATTCTCCTCCCTCACGACCCCGACTTCGATCTTCGACTACGAGGTGCCAAGTGGCAGGCGGAAACTACTCAAACGTCAGCTGGTGCCCGGCTACGATCCCCAGCGCTTTGTTGCCGAGCGCGTTTTCGCCTCGGCTGCGGACGGGGTGAGGATACCCATTTCGCTGGTGCGCCGCCGGGATCTGCCGCCTGGGGCTCCGCTCCCGACCGTGCTCTACGGATACGGTGCGTACGAGCGTTCCAGCGACCCGGAGTTTCGAGTGGAGCGCTTGGCTCTTCTGGAGCGCGGCTTCACCTATGCCATTGCGCACGTTCGTGGCGGAGGGGAGATGGGGCGCCAGTGGTATGACGGCGGCCGCCTGACCAAGAAGACCAACACCTTCTCCGACTTTGTCGCCTGCGCCCAGCACCTGATCGGTGCTGGCCTGACTACGAGTGGCCAGCTGGGCATCAGGGGGGCCAGCGCGGGCGGCCTTTTGGTGGGGGCGGTGCTCAACATGCGGCCCGACCTGTTCGGTTGCGCGGTGCTCCAGGTGCCATTCGTGGATGTTCTCAGCACCATGCTGACGCCGGCCTTGCCCCTGACCGTGACCGAGTACGACGAATGGGGGGATCCATCGGACCCGGAGGTTTACTGGTACATCAAGAGCTATTCGCCCTACGACAACATTCGTCCGGCCGCCTACCCCGCCATTCTGGCGACTGCTGGGCTGAACGATAGCCGCGTGCGCTATTCGGAGCCCGCCAAGTGGGTCGCCAAGTTGCGGCATCTCAATACCGGCTCCCGACCTGTGGTTCTGAGGGTGAACATGCAAGGTGGACACTTCGGTCAATCGGGCCGCTATCAGCGCTGGCGGGAGGAGGCGGCAATCAACGCTTTCATGGTCCAGCAGTTGGGATCGTCCAACTAGAGGTCGTGGTCCCACCCACGGCATGAGTCCAGGCCCCTGCAGGTTTTCCGCGAGTCTGGATTTTCGGGTTGAGTTTCAGTTCCGGCGCCAACGCCGCCAACACCGCCCGCCCCGGCCGGCAGGAGCGCTCAAGCGGTACCCTCGCTGTTCCGGGACTCGTAGGCTTGGCGATGTCGCCCCTCGAGGCGGTACTGCATCGGCGCCGATTCCTTCCCAAGGTTAGGAGAGCGAAATTAGCATGTCAGACGACACGACACCGATAGCCTGGCGGGCGATGCCCTATCGAGCCCGGGTTCTCAGCGCGGAGGGCACGGAGATTGGGAGTGCGGAGTCGTTGCTGGGCGATGAAGAGTCCGATATCTTTCACGGGATTGTGGTCAAGCGCGTCCACAACTCGACCCTGGTGGAGATCGCGGCCGCCGAGATCACCACCATCACGACCGCGGCGGTGCACACCAGCGTTCCGCAATCGCAGGTCGCCCTACTGCCGGCCTATCGCCCAGAACACTGGAGCCACATACAATGGGGCGGTCTATTTAGGCGCCATCCGAGCTGGAAAGAGGAATAGCCCCAGACCCCGGGTCGGAAGCGGGATTGGACGCGTTGCCGCCGACCTGCGGTCAGGCCTCCCGGTCTGGAACCTCCATCCCCGCTCGCCCCGCCTCAAGCAGGATCACGTCATCCTGGGGGGAGTGGATACGGCTGCAGAGGGCGTCGCGGAAGTGTCTCTGGAGCGGGTGCCGGTAGGAAAGACCAGGATTGCCGATCAGGGCGACGGCCGTTTCGGCAATGGTGATGACGTTGGCGGTGACCAGATATTTGGTCTTGGCGGCATCGAGCGGCCCGGCAGATTCACCCAGCCTGGGGGCCAGCCCGAAGAGCAGCTGATCGTTGGCGTAGATCAGGGATTGGATCTGCCCGACCGCGGTCTGGAAGCGGGGCAGGCTCGCCAAGGGAGCGCCGAGGTTGGAGGGCACCCTCTGGTTCAGGTATCCCACCAGCCAATCCCGGGCGGCTTTGGCGACTCCCGTGTACACCGACAGCTGCATCAGGACGGAGCGGTCTCGTCCGAGTCTATCCGGAGGCCTCGCGGCGCTCTGCAGGCCGATGGCGCGCTCGATAGGGATTTCGACCCCGTCAAAGATGACGTCGTGGCTGGCCGAGGCGCGCATGCCGAGGTGATCCCAGGTGGGACGGATCTCGATCCCTGGGGTGTCGGCGCGGACCAGGAATGATCCGGTGCGCTGCCCTTCGGGGTCGGATTCGGAGGTGGCCGCCCGGACCACCATCCAGCGCAGTCCGAGGCTGCCGGTGATGTAGGTCTTGTGCCCGCTGATGCTCCAGCACCGGTCGCCACCCGCTCCCGTGGTGGCGCGAGCGGTGGTGGCGGGTACGCCACCCCGCGAGGGTGACCCCAGGTCGGGCTCAACCACCGCACTGTTGACGAGCGCCGGTCGCGCCAGTGATTCGGCCAGCACCAGGTCTCGAAGACCTTGCGGCCAAGGGCTGTCGACGGCACACATCAGTCCCAGGTGATTGAGGTGCATGCACAGAATGAGCCCGCTCGAGGCATCGCCGCGGGCAATGGTTTCAATCACGCGCAAGGTGGTGACGAGATCGCAGTCGGCTCCGCCCAGGGCCTGCGGAACGGTCAGATTGCCGAGCCCGGCAGACCAGATCGCGGCCATGTTTTCGGGCGCGAAGCTCCCCTCCCGATCGTGCAGTTCGGCTCGGCCTGCGATTTCGGTGGACACCCGCCTGGCTGAACGCAAGAGGCCCTCGGTCGAGGTCCCCACTTGTTCGTCGCCAGCGCTCACGTTCACCCTCAATAGCCTAATGGGAGCAGGACCGGGGCCGCTCCGCCCGACTGCACGATGGAGCGTTCGACCCTTGAGAGGACGCGGCGCCAGAGCGCCTCGGCCTGCGTCGAGGCGTCAACATGATCGGATGTCGTCGCCACCTGCGGTTGCAGCGGGACGCCCCGCTGCCGGAGCGCGGGTCGGTCTCACCCTGGCTCTGTTGGCGGCACCGCTCCTGGTGGCGGTGCTTCTAGCCTTCTGGAGCCTCAATTTCGGACTTCCCTACCTTTTTCGACCGGACGAGGACGTTGTCGTCGGAAGGGCGGTGCGAATGGCCGCGCAGGGCTCGCTCAACCCACTCTTCGCGGCCTATCCTCCGCTCGCATTCGACCTCATGGCATTGGCCGAAAAGCTCACCGGACACCTCCAAGGGCCCCTGCAAGTTGCGCCCAGCGGCGCCTACCTGACCGGGCGAGCGGTATCCGCGCTGTTCTTCCTGGTGACCGTGGGCTGCACCTTCGTTGCGGCGCGGGGGGCATACGGGAACAAGGCCGGCCTGCTGGCGGGAACGATGGTGGCGGTTGCTCCCCTGGCGGTACGCCAAGCCCATTTTGCGACCACGGACATGATCCAAACGGCTCTGGTGGCAGCCGCCCTGGCCGTCGTTGCCGTGGCCGACCAGCGGCGGTTGCTCCTCTGGGGGGCGGCCCTGGCGGGACTGGCGGCAGCCACCAAGTACTCGGGCGGCCTGGTCCTGGTGGCGGTCTTGGTAGCCGGAGGTCTTGGCTTCGGCTGGCGGGCTACCTTTCCGTCTCTGCTTGGGGTCGCTCTGGCGGCCTTCCTGGCTCTTTTTCTACCGCTCACGTCTAACCTGCCCGACTACGCCCGCGGCCTCTCATTTCTCGGCGGGAACGCCGTCCACCGCGGGTCTGGACTGCCCCCAGGGGTGCTTTTCAACGCAACCGTGACGCTTCCCTTCGGATTGGGGCTGGGCGCGTTCGCGATGGCCCTGGCAGGGGTTGCCCTGGCGGTCTGGCGGAGGCGGACGATCGATGTATCAATTCTGGCCTTCGTCGCCGCCTACTACCTTGTACAGGGCATCGGGCGCGAAGACTTTTTCCGCTACATGTTGCCGTTGGTGCCGGCCCTCTCGATCTTGGCCTCGGGCCTGCTTCCCGCCCTCCGCGGGGTTTGGCAGGGGGTGGGGTTGGGGCTCGGGCTGGTCCTCCTCGTGCCCAGTCTTTACGCGTCGGTGTCGGGCGACCGTCTCCTCGGGATCGAGGATACGAGGGTCGAGGCGGCCGCCTGGATCAACGCGCACGTGCCCCCTGGCGCGTCGATCTCCAGCCCCTACTATGGCGGACCCTTCTACTCGGCGGGGCAGATTCAGGATAACCGGCGCTATGTCCCCAGCCGACTTGCGGCGAGCTTCGCCCAGGGCCTTTACACGCCTCGCTTTCAGATCAACGAGCCAGATCCAAACTACAAGATCGTGGCCTCGGGACCCCCTCTGCAGGGACCGATGCCGACCAGTGCGCACCGCATCGTGGCGCGCTTTGGCGCCGGAGCGGGGGGAGCCGTTTACGACCCACTGGATTCCTTCTATGTGCCAATTTGGGGTTTCGGTGAGATCGAGCGACCCGGACCGTCGATCGTGATCGTCCGCCTCCCCTGAGCCTTGGGGGAATCGTTAGCTGCCGCCGAACTGGGCGCCCTGATTCTCCGCACCACTGCTCGTTCACATCGCGGAGCCGGCGACAGGAATCGAACCCGTAACCTGCTGTTTACAAAACAGCTGCTCTGCCAATTGAGCTACGCCGGCGTCCTCCAGAGGGTATCGCAAGCCCGAAACCTACCGACAGCACTTGGCGTCGCCGAGCACTAATCGAGACGCCCTTTCAGGAAACAGGAGGAGATCAACAATGTCCGCAACGCTGAAGCTGACGCACAAAACCATCGGGGTGGAAGTCCGCCGCGGCACGTACGATGCTGTGGTCGACGGGAAGCATGCCGGGACCCTCGAACTGAACGAGACCATCGATATACCGCTCGAACCCGGACGTCACACCCTGCAGGTGCGCAACGGCCGAAACTCGAGCCGAATCAAGACCTTCGACGTCGCCGAGGGCGAAATCGCCAGCTTCCGATGCAGCGGAAAGAGCATCTTGCCCATCTTTCTATTGTCGTTCGTCGTTCCCAGCCTGGCACTCTCGCTCAACCGCGAGTAGACACAACTCGCCAAACAGAGCGCCATCGGACCACCCTGCAGTCGCTGATCCGACTAGTCGCATGACGCTTATCGACGTGCGAGGTAACTCACCGACGACGGCGCCGAACAGCGCTTCCTCGAACGCTGGCTAACAGAACCGGCAGCCACCACTCATCCGCCCGTTCGCTGCTCGGCCGCCATGCCTTGGGCAACCGCAGCTCGCATCCGCCTTATTCGGCCATTGAGAGCCTCTAGTAGGCTTCGATTCGCATCGTCCAATCCAGGTCCCGACGTTGGCGACCAGGACGGCGATCCATAAGGTGCGGAACACGCCGATGCGCAGCGGCGACCAGGTTGAGATCGACCTCGACGGCTCAGCGATTGGATTGACACTTAGGCTCATGGCTCCTTCCAGCACGACTGAACAGCGGCTCGCAACGGTCGGGTCAAAGCGCGCTCATGTTTGCGCCAAACCGGCACCGAACCGCCGGGCTTGAACCGTCAGTTTGGTCTGACGGTCGCCGCTATGGCGCCACGTCTACACAACCAGCGATAACAGCAGCGTCAGCACAAGGCCCATGACCGAGATGATGGTTTCCATCACCGACCAGGTCTTGATCGTCTGCCCCACCGATAGTCCGAAGTACTCCTTCACCAGCCAGAAGCCAGCGTCGTTCACGTGCGAGAAGAAAAGTGAACCGGCGCCGATCGCAAGCACTACCAGCGCCAGGTGTGTGGGCGACAAACCGGCTGCCAAGGGCGCGATGATGCCTGCGGCCGTCACGGTCGCGACGGTCGCGGACCCGGTGGCCAGACGGATCATTACGGCGACGATCCAGCCCACCAGGAGCGTCGATAGGCCGGCAGCTAGAGCGATCTTGGCGATGGCGCCTGCTGTGCCTCCATCGACAAGCGCCTGCTTGAAGCCGCCGCCGGCACCCACGATGAGCATGACGCCAACGATCGGCATCAGGCTGTTGCCGATCTTCTTGGCCAGCACTGATGCCGAGAAACCGACCGTCGTTCCGAATGTCACCATGGCCAGCAGAACCGCGAACAAAAGCGCAAAGACCGGATCGCCGATGAAGTCCAGCGTGGGCCGCAGCGCGGCCCCCTTGGCCATCCAGATGTCCGCTGCTGCTTTGATCAGCATCAGCACGAGGGGGGACAGGAGGGTGATCAGGGTCCAGGCGAAGGTCGGGCTGCGCTTGGCGTCCGGGTCTTGGGCCGCCCCAGTGCGCCTCGAACCACCGCCGCCAGCCTTCGTGTCGGCAATCGACCCGATGGTGCCCCCGACCTTGGCTCCGGGACCTCCGCTCGCGACTGTTGCCGCCTCTGTCTCGCTCGTGTCCGAGCCGTTAGCCCTCGTTTCGCTGGTCGACCCGATGGTGACTGCGAGTCCGGCTCCGGCTGCTCCGATCGGGACCATCCGGGCCGCGAACATGCCGAACAGAGGTCCGGCAACTGCCACGGTCGGAATGGCGACCAGGAGGCCGAGGGCCAGCGTGATTCCGATGTTGGCGTGCAGGATCCCGATCGCGGCGAGAGGACCCGGGTGCGGTGGAATGAACCCGTGCAGCACCGACAGGCCTGCCAGGGCCGGGATCCCGAGCCGCATCGCTGGGCCCTTCGACCGGTGCACCGCCAGCATCACGACGGGGATCAGGAGGACGAGCCCGATTTCGAAGAACATCGGAATGCCGATAATGCCGGCGATGAGCGCCATCTTCCAGGGCAGCGTCGCAGGGCGCCCCCGGAGCAGTGTGTTCACCACCTGGTCCGCTCCGCCGGAATCGGCCATCAACTTGCCCAGCATCGCGCCCAGTGCGATCAGCACACCGACATATCCAAGGACGCCGCCGACTCCGGCCTCGTAGGAGGCGGTGACCTTGTCCAGTGGAATGCCCGATCCGATGCCAACGAACAGCGCGCCGATGGTCAATGCGATGAAGGCGTGCACCTTCAACCACACGATTAGGAGAACGACGATCGCGATGCCGACCGCGGCAACGATCAGCACCTGGGTATCGTGGCCGTTCAACGGCTGATGCACCAGGTCTGGTGTGCTGGCTGCGGCTAGCACCTGGACGGGGTGGTTGAGGTTGGCGAGCACGTTCATGGTCTCTTCCCCTTATCCGTTGAGTCGCTGAGGCCGAGTTCGTCGACGATGCCTTGAGCAATCACGCCCGGTGCTGGGCCGATGTCGACCCGGATCTCCGGCTCATCCGAGGTGGGCTCCTCGAGGTCGGCGAACTGACTTTCGAGCAGGCTCGGCGGCATGAAGTGGCCGTGGCGTACGGCGAGCCGTGCGGCTATGGTCTCCCTCGAGCCCGACAGAAACACAAACACGACGCCCGAACCCCGTCGGTTGATTATGTCTCGGTACGAGCGCTTGAGAGCCGAACACGTGATGAGGCCGTGCTGGCCGGAGTCGAGGCGCTCCTCAACCCATTCCGCGACCTTCTCCAGCCAGGGCCAGCGATCGTCGTCCGTGAGCGGGTGTCCGGCCTTCATCTTGTCGACGTTCGACTGAGGATGCAGTGCATCGCCCTCCTCGAACGGCCAGCCAAGGCGACCGGCCAGAATCGCGGCCACCGACGTCTTGCCGCAGCCGGATACACCCATGAAGACCAGCACGACGGGTTTCGCGATGGGAACCGAGATTGCCCCGGACCGGGCGATGGGCAGGTAGCCCTTCTCCCGCACGTCAGTCGTCACCGCACATGTGAGCGCTCATCCTGCTCCATAACCGGAGTTGTCGTGGCGTCCTCCGAAGGGTAACGGAACGCTTTTTGGAAGGCGGTGGCGGCGAATCACCGACTGAGCGGCGTCGACCTGGAACCCGGGATTCAGGAATCCCGCCTTTACCAACGCTTTCCGATAATCGTCGATCGGGAACGTGCCCGAAAGGCGCTGCCGACCCACCTTGCGGGCCTGGGTCATTCTCCGACGCTGCGATGAGGGCTGGACGCTGGGGACCGGCAAGCTATGGTGTCGCGCGCGGCAGGGCGCGCGCCAGATTTTGGCCGAGTTTCTAGCGGCGCGCTGCGCGCTGGTACTGGCGCACTGACAGCGGGATGAAGATTACTAGCAGCAGCACGATCCAGCCGACTGTGTATGGAATCGCATGCTGGAGCGGCCAGTCTGTGGGGGGCGGGAACTGGGGGCTGGTGTTCCCGAACAGCTGCCGTGCCGCCTGCGTCATGGAGGAGACGGGGTTCCAGTTGGCGATCACGCGCAGCGCACCGGGGAACCCGTTGGTGGGCACGAAGGTGTTGGCTATGAAGGTGAGCGGGAAGATGACGATGAACGATGCGTTGTTGACCACCTCCGGGCTGGGGACGAGCAGGCCGACCAACGCCATCACCCACGAGATGGCGTAGGCAAAGGCCAGCAGCAACAGGAATCCCACGATCGCGTCCTGGACCGAGGTGCGGATCCGCCAGCCAACCAGTAGGCCAGTCAGCGACATCACAATGATCACCAGGATGTTGTTGATGACATCGCTGCCAGTGCGACCAACCAGGACCGCGGAGCCGGACATGGGGAGCGACCGGAAGCGGTCGATGATGCCCTTTTTGATGTCGTCAGCAATTCCGGCACCCGTAATGGTGGAGCCGAAGATCACGGTCTGGGCGAAGATGCCAGGGATCAAAAACTCTCGGTAGCTGATGCCGGGGACGTGGATCGCGCTTCCGAAGACGTAGGCGAAGAGCAGGATGAACATGATCGGGGAGAGGGTCGTGAACACCAGCAGGTCGGGGACGCGGCGGATCTTTATGACGTTGCGCTTCGCAATGGTCGCGCCGTCGGCGAGGGCTTTGAACGTGCTCATCGCGAACCTCCCTCTGCCGCCCGGTCAGCAGAGATTGAGTTGCGCTCCTCGTCTGCTCCGTGCCCGGTGAGGGTGAGGAAGACATCGTCGAGCGTCGGCCGGCGGAGTGCTACATCGACGAGTGCGATGCCCCTGGCGTCGAGGGCACGCAGTGCGTTCATCAGCGCGGCGGCGCCGCCCGTGACGGGGGCGGTCAGATGTCGGGCGTGCTCGTCCACCATGATCGGGCCCTTCGCAATCGAGCTCAGAACCTCGCGCGCCACGGACAGGTCCGCGGAGTTCTGGAGAACGATCTCGACGCGCTCACCGCCAACCTGCGACTTCAGCTCGTCGGCGGTTCCCTCGGCGATGGCGCGGCCGTGGTCGATCACCATGATGTTGTCCGCCAGTCGATCGGCCTCTTCAAGGTATTGGGTGGTGAGGAGAAGCGTGGTGCCTCCTTTGACAAGGTTGCCGAGCAGTTCCCAAACGCCGGACCGGCTGGCAGGATCGAGGCCGGTGGTCGGTTCGTCCAGGAACAGAACCGGTGGCTCCGCGACCAGGGCGCCCGCCAGGTCGAGCCGGCGTCGCATGCCACCGGAGTACGTCTTCACCGGCCTGCCTCCGGAGTCCGCCAGGTCGAACTGCCCGAGCAACTCATGCGCGCGCTCCGTCGACCGTCGCCGTCCCAGTCCGTACAGCCTGCCCACCATCTCCAGATTCTCGAACCCGGTCAGGTACTCGTCGACGGCCGAGTACTGACCCGAGAGCCCGATCCTGGCCCTGACGTCTGCCGGGTGCTTGCGGACGTCGAAGCCGGCGACTTCGGCAGATCCCGAATCCGCATTCAGGAGGGTTGTCAGGATGCGGACCGCAGTCGTCTTACCGGCGCCGTTGGGGCCCAGTAGGCCGAGAATGGTCCCCTCCGGAACGCTGAGGTCCAGCCCGTCCAAGGCTCTGATCTTGCCATACGACTTGACGAGCCGTGTGGCTCGGATCATTTCCGACCTCGTCACGCTGCCCCCTCAACCAGATCCCGATAGAGAACCATCGGCGTAAGTCGCGGCCGCAGCGTCGCGATCATGATTCCGATCCTACCGACCAGGACGCATGTCTGGACCAACCGAGCTGCAGGGTAGCCGGGGGCCCAACGCCCGCGGCTTGCGGTTGGCTGGGATCCGGCAGGACCTGCTTCGCGATCTCCGTGGAATCGCTGGATTCATGAACCGGCGCCTGCCACTCAGCTCCCGAATCCAGACCCGAAATGTATTTGTGAAAGGTTGACGGTGTCGACGCGAGAGGATCTGTTCGGCCGATTTCACCCACATGAACGGCTTCCTGGTGTCGTGCCAGGCTGACGGGAAGCGTTCGATGGCTTCCATGAGGGCACCTACACCCTTCACGACACCGCGCCGAATGGCCTTGCGGCTGAGATCCCGGATGGCAATGCTAGGCGCGAATCGTCGGAGCCATCGATTGCAACCTTCGGACACCCGCTCTTGATTAGGCGTCAAAATCCCGTGTCCACTGTGTGAAAGAACGTAGTACGCTTCAGCCCTGGCCGGGGTTGGACTCCCTGGCTGCTTTGGAGGATGCAGGTCAATGGCTGAAGCTAGACCGGGACAGAATCTCACTGAGCGGCCAGTAGCCGCCGCGGTTCCCACGATCGCCAATCCAGCCGCTCTGGGACTGGCCGGGTTCGGACTTACGACCTTCGTGCTGAGCGTTCATAACGCCAATTTGGCGCACGACCTGACCTGGGTCGGTCTGGCCTTCTTCTATGGTGGATTGGCCCAGTTCTGCGCCGGTATGTGGGAGTTCAGGGCCGGCAACACGTTCGGTGCCACGGCATTTGCGTCTTATGGGGCCTTCTGGCTCGCATTGGCAAGTTTCGTGCTTCTCGTCCTCATGGGCAAGGTGCCAGCCAACGAAATCAGCAACGACCTAGGGTGGTTCCTGTTGTCGTTTGCCATCTTCAACACCTACATGATGTTTTGGAGCCTGCGCATCAACGTTGGCGTCTTCCTGGTTTTCCTCACCTTGGAAGTCACCGAGATCCTGCTCTTCATTGGCAACTTCAACGGCGACAAACCCGGCCAGGGCCTAGTCGGGCTGGGCGGCTGGATCGGCATCCTGACCGCCATCGTCGCCTGGTACGTATCGGCAGCGATCGTAGCGAACAGCACGCGGCCGAGGCCGATCCTGCCCCTCGGTGCGCCGTTTTGGTCTTAGAGGGGAATTGACGGTAGGGCGTACCAGCGAGGGGGAGGGGAGCCATGAGTGACAGCCAGCCGAGCGGCCACGCGATCGAGACCATGCAGGTCGAGGATCGGCGCTACCCACCGACTGCGGACTTCAGCCGGCAGGCGCTCGCCCAGCCGGGTATCTACGAAAAAGGATTCGATGAGTTCTGGACCGATGAGGGTAACGCACGGGTGTCCTGGTTTCAGCCCTGGACCCAACTGTACGAGTGGAAGCCCCCATACGCGAAGTGGTATATCGGAGGCAAGCTCAACGTCTGCTACAACTGCGTTGACCGCCACGTTGAGAACGGTCTCCGCGACAAGGTCGCCTACTACTGGGAGGGTGAACCGGAGGGCGACCGGCGCGTAATCACTTTCGGCGACCTTCAGCACGACGTGGTTCGCTTTGCCAACGCCCTGAAGCAACTCGGTGTCAAAAAGGGTAGCCACATCGGCATCTACATGGGGATGATTCCCGAGCTCCCGATCGCCATGCTCGCGTGCAGCCGGATCGGTGCGCCCTTCACAGTCGTCTTCGGTGGGTTCAGTGGTGAATCCCTGTCAGGTCGCATGAACGACATGGGATGTGAGCTGCTGATCACCCAGGACGAGGGCTGGCGGCGGGGTAATCCGGTGCCGCTTAAGGCCAACGCCGATGCCGCCCTGGAAACGGCGCCAACGGTCAAGACGTGTCTGGTTGTGAGACGGACGGGGGGCGCCATCGAGATGGAGCCTGGACGCGACATTTGGGCGCACGACATCTTGAACGGGGTCAGCGACGACCCGAACTCGTGTCCCTGCGAACCTATGGACTCAGAGGACCTCCTCTACCTCCTGTACACGAGCGGAACCACCGCCAAACCAAAGGGCATCATGCACACCACCGCAGGCTACCTGGTGGGTGTCGCGTCCACGCATTACTACATCTTCGACGTCAAGCCGGACTCCATCTTCTGGTGCGCGGCCGACGTCGGTTGGGTAACCGGACACAGCTACATCGTGTTCGGTCCGCTGGCCAACGGCACCACCGGGATTGTCTATGAGGGAACCCCCGACTATCCCGACCGGGATCGATGGTGGCAGATCGTCGAGCGCTACAGGCCTGACATTCTTTACACGGCGCCGACGACGATCAGGACTCACATGAAATGGGGAGCCGAGTACGCGGCCAAGCATGATCTGAGCTCGCTGCGCCTGCTCGGATCGGTGGGTGAACCGATCAATCCCGAGGCCTGGGTCTGGTATCGTGAGAACATCGGCGGCAACCGAACTCCGGTCGTTGACACCTGGTGGCAGACCGAGACCGGCATGATCATGATCACGCCGCTACCCGGAATCTCCACCCTCAAGCCCGGTTCTGCGATCAAACCGTTCCCCACCATCGACGCTGCGGTGTACAACAATGCCGGAGAAGAAGTCCCGCCCGGGGGCGGCGGTTACCTGGTGATTCGCAAACCATGGCCCGCCATGCTGCGCGGAATCTATGGCGATCCGGATCGATACCAGAAGACGTACTGGGACCGCTGGGACGGCGTCTATTTTGTCGGCGATGGAGCGCGCATCGATGAGGACGGGGACTTCTGGCTGCTCGGCCGGGTTGATGACGTGATGAACGTATCCGGTCACCGAATCTCGACCATCGAGATCGAAAGTGCCCTAGTCAGCCACCAGGCGGTGGCTGAAGCCGCGGTCGTGGGCCGCAGCGACGCCCAGACAGGGCAGGCGATTGTCGCCTTTGTAATACTCAAGGGCGGCAAAGAAGGGTCGTCTCAGATGATCCGTGAACTCCGCGACCACGTCGGCACGGTGATCGGCAAGTTCGCTGCACCAGCCAACGTTGTCTTTACACCCGAGCTTCCCAAGACCCGATCGGGGAAGATCATGCGCCGGCTCCTTCAGGATGTTTCAGAGAAGCGTCCCCTCGGTGACACCACCACCCTGGCAGATCCTGCGGTGGTGGAGGAGATCTCCCGGCGAGGAGAGGAGGAAGCCAGCCGGGGCGCTACCGAGTAGAGCGACTTTAGAAGGTTAACCGACCCAAACCCGCTCTTCGATTGGTCGGATGAATTTCGACGACCCGGGTGGGTCGGTGGTTTTTGGGATCTGAGCCAGCGACCGTGCTGCTGAAGTGTGCCGACCGGCCGTCTGGCCGGCGGCACACGAGCTGACTCAAGCTGTTTCTCCTCTCGCTCCACAGGCGATTTGTGTGGATGACGTGGAAGGAGGGACAATGGTCGGGTGGTTGAGTGGGAATGCCTCGGTTTCATCGCTCGGAGCCCAGACGCCACTGCCAGCGACAAATGGCAGCGCTCTGCAGAGGTCGGGTAGCGGCGTGAGTCACGCATTCGGTAGTCCGCTCCTACGGGTGGAGGATGAACACCTGGTCACCGGAAGGGGCTGCTACGCCTCGGACCATCGCCTGGAAGGCCAGGTCTATATGTCCGTTGTCCGCTCATCGCTGGCCAGCGCGCGCATCCTGAGCGTGGATGCATCGTCGGCTCTTCAGCGCCCGGGGGTGCTCGCCGTTTACACAGCGGCCGATCTCCCGCCCGGTCACAACGTGATCCGCGAGGTGGCCGGTCCCCCCGAGCTGCTCGACTTCGGTCGCCCGATTCTGGCCGAGGGAAGGGTCAGATACGCGGGCGAAGCCGTCGCGGTCGTGGTCGCGGAGACCAGGTACCTGGCCGACGATGCGGCGATGGACGTCTACCTCGACCTGGATCCGCTCCCCGCGGTCACAGGCGTAGATCGTGCGGTCGCATCGGGCGCTCCCACCGTGCAGGAAAGATTCCCTGGCAACGTCGGCCTCAGCGGGGTGACGGAATTCGGCGACGTCGAAGCCGCCTTCGCGGCGGCCGCCACGGTGGTGAGTCAGGATCTGTTCACCCACCGGGTTTGCGGTGCGGCCATCGAGCCGCGGGCTGCGACCGCCTCCCCGGAAGGGGCGGGTGTCCGAATCTGGACGTCGACCCAGCACGTCTTCGGAGTGCGCGACAAGGCGGCACAGTTTCTGAGCCTGGACCCCACGGAGGTGATCGTCCAAGCGCCTGATGTCGGTGGCGGATTCGGACCCAAGGGTCGCGTCTACCCAGAGGAGATGCTGACGGCGCTGATGGCGGTCAGGCTACAGCGTCCCGTGCAGTGGGTCGCCAGTCGCGGCGAGGACACCTCGTCCACGGTGCAGGCTCACGGGTCGAGGATCAAGATCGCGCTGGCTGCGGATGGTGGCGGTCACCTGTTGGGTCTCAAAGCCACAATTCATCACGATCTGGGTGCGTACGTATCGATCGGCGCCGGCATCATCGAGAATTTGATCGCGCATCTGCTGTCCGGGTACGTCCTGCCCGCCATGCGTGTCGACTACCACCTCTGTTTCACCAACGCGGTACCGACTGGCACCATCCGCGGAGGTGGCCGCCCGCAGGGCAACTTCGCCATCGAGCGGATGATGGACCGGCTCGCTTTTCAACTGCATCTGGAGCCCGATGAGCTGCGACGACGCAACCTCATTCAGCCGAGTCAGATGCCCTACGACACCGGCCATAGGCTGCGCGGGTTGCCAACCGTCTACGACAGTGGCGACTACCCCCGCCTGCTGCAAATGGCCACCGACCTGGCCGCCCCCGAGATCGCCCAAGCCAAGGCCAAGACAGCCGGTAAGTTGGTCGGAGTCGGATTGGCTTTCGCGGTTGAAGGAACCGGCATCGGCGTCTCGGAACCGGCCCGGATCGAGATTGCGTCCGATGGCGTGGCTCGGGTATACATCGGCTCCAGCCCGGGCGGACAGGGGCACCTCACCATGGCGTCGCAAATCGTGGCGGCACGGCTGGGCTGGCCGGCGGAGAGGATCGCGGTGGTCGCGGGCGACTCGAGCGCGCTGCCCGCCGGTGGCATCACCGCAGCCAGCCGAACCGCGGTGCACGTCGGCAATGCCACTTCGTTGGTGGCCCGGGCGACACGCACCGAGCTGCTGCGCTTGGCCTCCGACAAGCTGGAGGTCGACGTGGCTGATCTTGAATTGGCCGACGGCGTGATCGGCGTCAATGGCGCTCCGGCGCGGTCCATTCCCGCTGCTGACTTGGTGCCTGAGGGCGGCCTCAAGGTGAGCCGGACTTTCTCTACCGACTCTCCGACCGTCTACGCCAGCAGCTGCCACATTGCCGTGGTCGGCGTGGACCCAATGACTGGCATGGTTTCCGTGCTCGCCTATGCCATCGCGCACGACCTGGGTCACGAGATCAACGCCCGCATCGTCGAGGGCCAACTCCATGGCGGCCTCCTCCACGGCCTCGGATTCGCTCTCCTCGAGGAGGCAGTGTATGCCGAGGATGGAACCTTCATGAGCCCAACCTTTCTCGACTATTCGATCGCAACGGCGCCCGATTTCCCTTTCACGCCTGTGCATGCGGGGTTTGAGTCCGTGAGCCAGGCCAATCCTGAGGGAATCAAGGGGGCGGGGGAGGGAGCGACCATCCCCTCGCCCGCAGCGATCGCGAACGCGGTCGAAGACGCCCTCCGCCAGGTGCGGCCGGACGTCGTCGTGACCGAGATCCCGATCACGCCCTTGCGTGTTCGGCGTCTCATCTCGGGGTAGCGCGAGCCGGTCGCCGGCCGGGCGGCGCATCGAAACCGGTCGGATCTTCGTGTTGGCATACTTTGGCGCACGTGATCTCCTCCCGCGTTCGTCCATGCCTGTCTCCGACTCGTCTGGGCCGCCGGCGTGCGGGCCGGCGGAGCGAACCCGGATCCCCTGACGGCGCGGAGCTCGGCGGTGCGCGCGGGGAGGCCTTCGGACCGCCCCGCTGGGATTGTGATCCGCCGGGTGGACGCGTTTCGTGAAGGGCCCAGGAAGGCGCTCGGGCAGGCGGGGCGAACTCGGATCAGCGCACCAATCAGACGATGCCGTATCGCCGGAAAACGAAGCCGCCAGCGCTCGACAGGTGGCCAGCCCGCAGGGGGCACATGTCACCTTCGGTGGCGAGGGCCAACCGGCGCGGGTGCGCTGGACACCGGCCCTCATCCGTGTCATCGCCGCCCTCAACATCGCGCTCTTTGTCGCCGCAGTCGATACCACGATCGTGAGCACCGCCCTGCCAACGATCACGGGCGAGTTCGGCGGCTTCTCGCTCTATGCCTGGATCTTCAGCGGTTACCTGGTGACCAGCACCACCACCATCCCTCTCTGGGGACGAGCATCGGACATCGTCGGGCGGCGGCCCGTCTTGATCGCCGGTGTGGGCGGCTTTGTGGTCACATCGGCGCTCTGCGCAGCCAGCTTCAGCATGCTCTCGTTGGTCATATTTCGGACGTTGCAAGGGTTGGCGGCGGGAGCGGTGGTCTCGACCGCCCTGACCATCGCCTCGGACGTGCTACCACCGCGCCAGCGCACCAGGGTACAGGCGTTGATCAGCGCCACCAGCGGTGTGGCGGCGATGCTGGGGCCCCTCCTGGGAGCGATTTTCGTGTTCACGATCGGATGGCGTTGGATCTTTCTCATAAACCTGCCCTTGGGAGCGATTTCGGTCCTCTTCCTGCTCGGCTACAGGGAGCTCCGACCCCCGAGGGTGGCCGAGGATCGGATCGATTTCCGAGGCGTCACCCTATTGACGCTTGGCATCTCGGCCTTGTTGATCGGACTTGGCACTGGGAATGCCAACGCCGAGCCCGTGCCGCTGGCGCTCGCCGCCGCGGTGGCGCTGCTGGTGGCATTCGCAGTGGTGGAATTGAGGAGTCGCTATCCCACGGTGCCGCTTCGCCTTATTTCGCATCGCGTCATCGGCCCCCTGCTCCTGGTCGGGCTCTTTCAGGGCATGATCCAGTACGGCATTCCCCCATACGGGGCACTGTACGTCCAGGAGGGCCTGGGGGGGAACGCGTTCGCCGCCGGCGCGGTGGTGATACCGAGTTCGGCGGCGATGACGATTGCATCCTCTGTCGGGACCTGGGTCATGCTTCGATTCGGATACCAACGGCTGGTGCTCATCGGCGCCGCATTCCTCACCGCCGGCGCGCTGATGCTCTACCTGGGTCCAGCGCGATGGGGTATTGCCTGGGTATCGGTGTGCATGGGAGCCCTGGGCCTCGGTATGGGAGTATTCGTGCCGCCGGTGACGCTCACAATCCAGGCCTCGGTGCAATGGGGGTCGCGCGGCGCCGCCACGGCGCTGAACCTCCTGACCAGGTCCTTGGGTGGTGCGATTGGGGTCGCCGTGATGGGGGTGGTCGTGCAGTCGTTTGTGAGTCGCGCGCCCCGGATCGGGGCCGGCAACTCTGCTGTGTGGCAGGGCCTGCACCAGTCATTCCTGGTTTTCCTGGTCGCGGGCATCGCAACTTTGGCCACCGGACTCTGGATCACCGCCCGAAGAACGGGCGAGCGACCGACGCTGACCTGATTGTCGGAGGAGGGACGGGCAGGGTGCCCCTGTGTTGCGCCCGCTCCAGCGGCCGGCCCGATGCGTCCTTGCGATCTCGTCCGGTCTCGCCCGGCCTGGCTCTCGGCTAACTGTAGGCGATCGCCTCGTAGATGGGACCGGTGACGCTCGACCGGTCGAAGGAAACCTGCATCGCATAGGGATTCCAGGGGTCGTTCATCCAGTAGTCATAGGCGCCGTTCATGCCGGTCAAGGTGACGAAATGGGTGCCCGAACCCAGATACATGCCTACGATCACGGTGCCTCCGCTGTTCAGCACGGCGCTGATCTGGGTACGGCTGGGGGAGATGGCGGTGGCCGGATGTCCGGGGATATTGAGGACGGAGTTGTACATGAACCCGCCCGAGGTGAAGTTCCCAGGGTTCATGGCGACCATGCCTGGATTCATGTACAGCCCAAAGTGCGTATAGACCATGGCCACGTCGGTCAGCAGGCAACCAACTTCCCAGACCTGATAGGAACTGCTGCCGAGGTAATCCCTCCCCCAGCGAGCATCGCGTTGGTTGTAATACGTTCCCCAAGCGTCTTGATCATATTCGGGCGCGATCACCGCGCCGCCGCTACCGACGCGGCCCTGGGCGAACTGCTCCAGCGCGCGCAGCTGCGCCGAATCAGCCGCAATCTGGGAACTGACCGCACCGCGCTGGGCGAAGAGCGCCGTATTTCTGGCCTCGAGCTGGCCTTGAGCAGCAGCGATGTTCTGCAGCGCGAGGGCCTGCTGGGCCTGCTCGGTGCTGAGTAGTTGCGCTTGAGCGGTCACGTTTGACACTATTCCCGCCTCCTGGACTCGTTGCGCGTCCAGCAGGGTCACCTCAGCGCTGATCTGAGCGCGTATCCCTTTGAGCTTGGTAGCCAGCTTGTAATCGCTACTCAGGATTTCCTTCACGACCATGACCCGGCCCAGGAAGTCGGAAAAATTGTGGGACGTGAGGAGGATCTCGAACACGGGCATACGCTCCACCTTGTCCAAGCTTCGGACGTGCGAATCGAACAGGGCCTGCTGAATCACCAGCTGTTGCTCGTTGGCCGCCAGCTGAGCCTTCTCCTGGTTTTCGCTGGTAACCAGTTGGCTAAGCTGAGCCCGATCGGTGGCCAGTTGGCTGCGGGTGACGGCAAGCTGATGGTCGAGTCCGGCCAGCACGGTGCGGGCCTGATTGATCTGGTTTTGCAGGCTGGCGATGGATGAGTTGTTTGTGGCCAGCTGGGCCGCGATGGAATTGAGCAGGTTCTGATCCTGCTGAATCTGCTGTTGCAGCGAACCGGCCGACTGGTCGGCGTGTGCCTGGAGTGCTTGTCCGAAATGAAGGCCCAGGGTGGAGAAGAGCAACACCATCCCGAGCACCCCGACCAATCCGGGTCGGGAGGTCCACGCCGATCGCGCGCTCGCCACGGGGATTAATCGGTACATTCTTGATGAGCCCGCCTTTAGATGACGCATGCTAGATGACAGCTGGCTTTCCTAAGCCCCAGCATTGTTGCACAGTGCCCTCAGAATTGCAGTTCGCCCTCGCAACCCCGCTGGAGTTGGCGCGTGCGCCCGAGGCTAATAGGGTCTGGTGCGGGCATCCCGGCACGACACCTATTTCGGCCCCTCTCCCTCCGCGGCGGAGGTACGAGGTCGGCACCTCTGTGTCATGCGCCGCGCGGCGTAGCTACGCAACTTCAGGCTGGAAGGAAAGCACGCGGACCCCATGTCCTCCGACCCGGTCACAGCGAGAGCAGAAGACGACCGCGTCGAGTCCCCAGGGGAGAACGCCGGGAATCAGGATCTGTCGATTCGAACGATGACAAATCCAGCACAGCAAGGCCACTGTCATCATCATGCCAAAGTCGCCCCAGAAGTTGGACGGCAGCCGACACATTTTTTGGTCGCGAAGGCCTCGCGGAGTCCATCCAGAGCGAGGAAGGGCAATTGGAGCCAGCGGGATGAGGGTCAGGGCTTGGTTAGAATGCTGACCGCGGGCGACTAGCTCAGTGGGAGAGCGCTTGCTTCACACGCAAGAGGTCGCTGGTTCGAACCCAGCGTCGCCCACCAGTCGATCACACGTGCCTGCCAGGGGGAATTCTTTGGCGGTTTCGGCATCGGGCGGACGGGAGCTGCGCCGGTACGCGGTCGATGTATGGGATTTGGAAGGTCCGACGAGGACCTTGGCGGCGAAGAACTGGTCGAGGATGTGGCGGCTTGGGCGCCCAACCTGGCACTTACCGCTGCGTCCGCCTGCCGAACGCCTTCCCCATGAATGCCGAGGCCGCGGTGCGGAGCCGGTGGGCGTTCCTCCGAACCGCGAATTGGCCCTCAGTGGGTATCATGCACGGGTTGCGCTGCCGGCTGTTCCTCTTCGGACCAGCGGCAGAAATGTCCATGGCGAGTCGGGAACTAATAGAGATCAGCGCAGAACGCACCCACGACAGATCCACGATCGTGTTTGAATTCGGTGGGCGCACAGCCGATCTCAACGCGGGTTGGAGCGACTCGAACGTCGGCCCGGTCAACCATTCATCGATGGCCCCGTCGTCTAGCGGACTAGGACGCAGCCCTCTCAAGGCTGAGATCGCGGGTTCGAATCCCGCCGGGGCTACATCCACCTAACCTATTCGGGGAGGTCGTCTGCCATCCCTGGGCCCAGGCCTGGAGGTGGTTCCACAGCTCGGTGGCGACATCTGGCTGCGGGTGAATCCGCCAAACCATGCCGTCGCGCACGTCCAGCTCGACGAAGAGTGCGGCGAGCAACTCACGCCGTCCGAGCGGGTCAGCCTGATCCCACGCGTCGAGAAGACCGGAGAGCCGCATCCGAGTCGCAGGAGCCGCCGACTCGCCCTCGCCGCGCTGAGAGAGCAGCCATTCGCGCTTCTCGCGGTATTCCTCGTCCGTGATGTCGCCCCACTCAAACCGCTGCCCCACTCGGGCGAGTTGTGCGTCGATGCTTTCTCACGCTCCGCTAGACCGATAGGGGGGAGCTTCGGCGGCCACGGCGAGAGTTTCGGCGACAGCCTCGCGCTGGTCGTTCCGACTCTCAAGGAACGTCATCAACTCGCGGCCCCATGCGAGCAGGCCTTCCTCGCGGATACCCTGCCGGCAGCCGTCGTGGCCGCCGACGCCGCGGCAGCGGTAGTATGACCGGTCCCCGTTTGTTGGTCCACCCTTTATGAGGGTTCCGGGTTGACGAGCGCCGCCGCGAACACAGCCGGCGACATGTAGCCGAGCGAGCTGTGCGGTCGGAGGCGATTGTAAGCGTCGCACCAATCGGCGTAGAGCACTCGAGCCTCGAAGACGGAGTCGAAGATCTCGCGAGCAAAGAGCTCGTCGCGGGCCTTGCCGTTGAAGCTCTCCACGAATGGGTTCTGCCAAGGGCTGCCAGGCTCGATGTAGGCGGTCCCGGTGCCAGTGAATCGGCACCAGTCCTTGATCGCGGCGGCCACCAGTTCGGGGCCGTTGTCACAGCGGATGAACTCAGGAGTGCCTCGTTGGGAGCGCGCCTGGTCGAGGACCGACACCACGTCGTCGGCGGTGATTGAGCGAGAGAGTCGGCCGCCGATGCTCTCGCGAGTGAATTCGTCGCACATCGTCAGGACCTTGATCGGGCGGCCGTCACTGGTGGCGTCGAAAAGGAAGTCCAGAGCCCAGACCTGATTCGGCCGCTCCGCCCGCAGCCTCTTGGCGGGCACCGTGCTCACACCCACCCGTCGTCGCTTGGGAGAGTAAGCCGGCACTCTCAGGTCTTCCTCCCGCCAGATCCTCTGCACCCGCTTCCGATTCACCTTCCAGCCCTCCTGGCGGAGCAGCGCCCATGCCCTTCTGAAGCCGTAGCGGGGCCAGTCCTTGGAGATCTCCCGCAGCCGCCAGCGCAGCTGATGCTCGGGAGCCAGCACCGGCCGCGGCGACCGCCGTTGAGTCGTCCGATGCTGCCCAATCGCCCGACACGCCCTGCGCTCCGAGACCTCGAATCGCCCCTGAAGGTGGCGAACTGCTTCTCGTCGGCGGGCCGGGCTCAGAATTTTCCCCGCGCAACCTCCTTCAGCATCTCGTTGTCGAGAGAGAGGTCGGCCACCATCCGCTTCAGCCTCCCGTTCTCATCGCGAAGCCGGCGCAGCTCCTTGGCGTCGTCGGCCTTCATCCCTCCGTACTGGTGGCGCCAGCGGCCGAAGGTGTGCTCACTGACCTCCAGCGCCTTCGCCACTTCGGCCACACTCTTGCCCTCGCCGAGCAGCCGGTCAGCCTCCCGAAGCTTGCGCACGATCTGCTCCGGAGTGTGTCTTCTGCCTTTCACGTCGGTTCCTCCTTGCCCTCTCGGGCGTTGGTGGAACCATCACATCATGTGGGCCAGTTCTTGGGGGTCAGGTCAAGTAGACGAGGCTCCAGACCTCGCCCGTGCGCTTGCGCCGCTTCCATTGCCGGTTGACCTGTAGCCGCTCGCCGCACTGGTCGCACCGGAGTAGGCCTTGGAAGGCGTAGATGCCCTCTTGACCGTCGTGCTGATGGCGGCGGCCACCATCCGTTGATAGCGGCTCAGCAGGCGGTCAACCGTCTCCCAGAGCTCCACGGTGACCACCGGGGGCCAGTTGGCCGGGAATCAGCTCGCCGAGCTGCTTCGAGCGTCTCTCGCTGTATGTGCGGCCCGTGTAGGCGATGTTGCGTAGGAGCTGCGCCACGGTGTCGGCCCGCCAACCCGTCTTGAACGTCGGCAGACGAATCCTCTCAGCGTTCAACCGGGCGGCCAGGGTGCGGGTGCTGAAACGCGCGGTCGCATAGTCCTCAAAGATCCGCTGCACCACCGGCGCCCAATCCTCATCGATGACCACCGCCCGATCACGTCCAGGGCCGTCCCAGCGAAGGCCAAGCGGTATGGCGCCAACCATCTCTCCGCGGCTCGCGGCAAACCGTTTCGTTTCGCGGATCTTGTCGCCGGTCATCCGCCGCTCCATTTCGTGGGCTGCCGCCAGGACTGCGTAGGAGAATCCACCGACCGCCGAGCGGTCGAACGTGCCATGTACGAACACGACCTGGATGCTGACGTGCGCTGGCTCTTCTAGTAGTGCCTTGAACTGCGCCGCGATGAGGGTTGAGCGGAAGGCGCGGGATTGGTCGTACGCGGACACCACGGCGACGCCGCCTGCTCCGATGCGAGCGAGCATCGCGTCATACCCAACGCGAGTTCGCTTGCCGCCGGAAACGTCCAAGTCTGTGAAGACCCCTACCTGGTCGCAGCCCTGGACGGCCGGGAGCGCCCGGCAACCGGCCTCCTGGACCTCGGGCGATGCCGTGCGCTCGTAATCCTTGTGGCGGCTCTGGCGGATGTAGACGACTGCGGTGGTCATCGTTTGCCTGGCTTGGCACCGGCCAACTCGCCTGGCTTCCCCGCAATCGACTTGCCGAGCGATCCGAGCTCCCGCGCCTTGCGCACCCAGCGTGCCATCAGCTCGGCCGGGTATGTCGGAATCGGACACTGATAGATGCGACGGTCGTCCAAGTAGCCCCCTTAAACAAACCAACTCCAAGCACTAGCCAGCCCACCCAACGCGGGGTACCAATTGCAGGGTGGGCGATGATTCTGATGCCGTATGCGGCCACACAGGCCGCGACCACGAGCATGGAGGCGGGCAGCCATAGGAGCCGAACCCAGCGGCTAATGGTGAATCATTACCTTGCATCGACCATTTGAATCCAGGACCAAAAGTCGCCAATGCCCTCTGTACGTAGGGGATCTAAGGTGAAGTACATGCAAAGTCTCCCATTCATTGTCATCGGGGACGTGGTGATCGTTCTAATGACAGTGGGCCGCATTGCCTTCGAGCGACATCATGAACGCGGTGAGTCGGTTCGGGCCGTGCCGAGATTGACTGTTTTGATGGCGGGGTTCGCAATGGCCGCCGTAGGTTTCACGGCCGCGTTCCTTATCCTGCCAGGCCACTGATAGCCCTGTGGGTCGGTCCAATCGGAATGCGAATACGTCACGTCGTCCACGTTCCGAAGATGGCCTGCGATGGCAACCATCATGGACCCACATTGTGAGCCCCAGCCGGGAACAGCGCCAATATCCCGCTTCGGCGACCATCGCGGACACAACGCCGAGCGTCCGTGGGGTGCCCGTTCAGGGGGTACGGTCGAGTTCGGCCAGTAGGTCGTGCCAGTTCAGCTAAACCGAACTTGCAGAGCGGTTAGGTACCTGTCGCCTCGAATCCCGCCGGGGCTACCAAACTCACCCAACCTGAAGTGGTAACGCGTTTGGCGGCGGCGTCGGGGCACTGAAGCCGAACTGATTGGCGGGGACCACCTGTTTCCGGTTCTCCCAAGGTGTGCCGAACTTTTGGCGACCCTGAAGGCGCGGCGCCGTTGCCTTGGACGCGGTCAGAGACGCGTTGACCTCACGAATTGCCCAGATGACAATGAAAATGAAGGGGCATGAGGACTGATCGGTCGGAGTGCTGACGATTGGCAGGTCCGACGTCGGCAGTTCGCCCCGCCCCCTCGAGGCAGATTTCGTAACCTTCCCGGGTATACCGGATCGAGTAGTTTTGCAAACGATGTGCGATCTGGCCCGCCGGGCCGTATTTGGGCCAGTTCAGGCACCAGTGCGGCGGTGTTCTGTGCGATCGCTGAAGACCGCTCCGGTGGCTCGCCTTGGCTGGGTTTCGTGGGAGAGGCCGAACGATGGCTTGGCGGCCAGTTTCGGACCCGATCGGCATCAATCGAGCCATCAAACGCGATCGGCTGGCCATGACTGACACGCCGGAGCCACTGGCTGACATAGTCGCCTTTCCCGCCCAGGCCTCGGCCACCGACCTGGCGCTCAAGGACCTCGAGTTGGTTTATGCCTTTGTTTACTCCAAGCTCGGCAATCGCGCCGACGCGGAGGACTTGACCCAGCAGGTCGCCCTGAAGGCGCTCCCGAGGCTTCGCGAGGGGGCGGGCGCGGCCGACGTGCGCGGCTATCTGTTCACGACTGCCCGCACCGTACTGGCCTCGTTCTGGGCCCTTCGATTCCTCACACCTCAGGCCGAGCTGGCTGACGATCTCGGTAATCCGACCCTCGTCCAAGAGCCCAACCTCACAGCCATCGATCGGGTCACGGAGATTCTTGGGGCCCTACCCGAAAATTACCGGACCGTTTTGGAATTGCGTTTTCTTCGCGGCTACACAAGTAAGGAAGTCGCGCGCGAGGTCGGAACCACCGTTGCCAACGTCAAGATCATGCAGTACCGGGCGCTTCGTCGGGCGGCGAGCCTGGGAGGAGTGTCCGATGAGTGACGAATCGGAGCGCGCGGAGCGCATTGACAAGCTAGTCGCCGAGCTGCTGGCGGGCCGGCGCTTGCGACTAGATCGTCGGGATGTCGAGGACCAGGGCGCCGTTCAAATTGCCGCGCGCCTGGCTGCGGCCCGGACCGGCCGTCCCGCCATGACTCCCGAGTTCCGACGGCGACTGGCGACCCAGCTCACGCCCGTCCGCGCCCCGCGCATGACTCGCCGGAAGGTCCTGACGGTGGGCGCGGCTGCGATCGTGGGGGGGGCAGCGGGGCTGCTGGTGGGAAGCCTGCCGGGTTCCGATTCGCCGGTTGCGGAGCGGCTTGCGCCCGGCTCCCTGATCCAGCCCGATGCGGGGGTTTGGGTCGATGTGGGCGCGCTGGCCGACCTGGCCGAAGGACAGCCCGTCGCCGTCAACGCCGGCGCGGTAGGCGCCTACATTTTCCGTCGGGGGAGCCAGGTCCGCGCCGTTTCGTCGATCTGTTCCCACCTTCCCTGCCAGCTGCAATGGAGGGCGGCGCAGGGCGTGTTGCTCTGCCCCTGTCACCAGCAGTCGTTCACGCCCGAGGGCAAATCCACCTCGGCCTCCTATCCGTTGCCGAATCTGAGTCGGGTCATGGTTAAGGTGCAACGCGGACGGGTGATGATTTTCGGCACCTGAGGCGTGGTTGGCGATCTGGACCGAAATGAGCAATACGGGTGGCGCTGCGGATTGGCCGGTCGGCACCGTGGATGGCAAACTAGACTTCGGCCAATGCAGAAACGAGCAGATTCTGAGTTTGGATCGGCTCTTGGACTCCGAATCGTGGCCCGCCGATCCGGGCAGATCACGGCATGACGCGAATCTCGGACCTCTTGGGTTCCGGCACCACCGTCTCCTTCGAGTTTTTCCCTCCCCAGGACGATCAGGAAAAGGAGCGTCTGGAACGCACCATTCGGGACTTGGAACCACTGGCGCCGTCCTTCGTTTCGGTGACCTATCGAGGCGGGCGCCGCTCTCGACTGCGGACCACCGAGGTGGTCCGAAATCTGCTTCAGGAGCGCCGAGTGACGGCCATGCCGCACCTGACTTGCGTCGCGCACAGCCGGGCCGAACTGGTCGAGATCATCGGCGACTTTAAGAACGCGGGCGTGAGCAACGTTTTGGCTCTGGGAGGCGATCCTCTGCCCGACGGGGAGCAGCACGAGCTGCGGCACGCAGTTGAACTGGTGGAACTGGCCAGATCTCTGGGCGTGGATGCGATTGGAGTTGCGGCCCATCCCGCCGGGCACCCCAACTCGCCAGACCTGGCGAGCGACCGGAGGTATCTGGCCGAAAAGCTGGGTCTGGCCGATTTCGCGATCACCCAGTTCTTCTTTGCTGCGGACGAGTACGAATCGTTGGTCGACGATCTCGATCGGCTTGGAATTAGGAAGCCGGTGATCCCCGGAATCATGCCCATAACCAACTTGGGCCAGATCCAGCGCATGGCGCAGCTGTCCGGCTGCGCGGTACCCGGCGACGTAGTTGCCAAGCTGCAGCGCGCGGATGGTAACCCCGAGGAGGTGCGGCGGATCGGCCTCGAACTGGCCGTTGAACTCTGCCAGAGCCTTCTCGACAGAGGGGCGCCGGGCCTTCACTTCTACACCCTGAACGCGTCCACCGCGACCCGCGAGATTCACCGGCAGTTGAAAATCAGTCGGCCGAGGGTAATAGATGGGCTTCGAGACGACGGGCTTGGAAATAGCAAGCCAAACGTCGACACCAGCCCTTAACGTGAGATGATCAAATTTCAATAAACGTATTTAATAGATACAAATGTTATCTGGTGGTAAACTTCGGGCCCAGCGCGTACCCTTGGAAAAATAGCGACTGGCCGCGTTCAGTCGCGAGAGAGGAGCAAGATGCACCGATCGATGTTCGATTTTCGGTTAGGTCGGGTCCTAGCCGTTGGCGCGGCGATGGCCACCGTAGCCGCCGCCTGCGGATCGACCCCCGCGAGCGGGCCGAGTGGAGCCGCCCCCGCCAGTCAGCAGGTTCTCAGCATCAACGATCAGACCGAGCCCAACAGCTACGATCCAGGGCAGGAGACCTACACCTATGAAGCCGCCGTCGGGCGGAACGTGTTCGAGCCTCTCCTCAAGCCCAAAGCCGACCTCAGCGACGTCACCGGAGCCGCCGCCTCGGGCTACACCGTCTCCTCGGACGGACTGACCTACACCTTCCACATCCGTTCCAACGCCAATTGGAGCGACGGCAAGCCAGTCACCGGCAGCGACTTCGTGTACGGCTGGAAGCGACTTTTGAATCCGGCCCTGGCGGCCGGGTACGTTGACCCCTTCTTCGACACCAACGTCGCCGGCGCCGCGGACTACGGCAAAGTGGATGCCACCAACGCCACCGCCATCGACGCATTCTTGAGTGGGCTGGGATTGTCAGCCCCCAATTCCAAGACGTTCGTCGTCAAGTTGCAGCACCCTGCCGCGTACTTCAAGTGGGTCGCCACCCTGTGGGTCGGTGCTCCCATTCGCCAGGACGTGGTCGAGAGTGCGGCCGGAGGGTCGTTCCCTTCGTCGGATGCCACCAAGGCTGAGGCTTGGGCCTCCAACGCGTCGACGATCATCGGCAACGGGCCCTTCAAGATCTCCGCCATCGTTCCCAAGGACCACGTGACGCTGGTGCCCAACACCCACTATTGGGCGGGGACGGCGGCGATAAAGCAGTTGACCTACGACTTCATCCCTGACGCCAACACCGCCTTTGCCAAGTACCGGACCGGGGCCCTGGACATCATCAACGTGCAGGGCGCCAACGTTACCGTGGTGCGCAACGATCCTAAATTGAGCAAGCAAGCCAAGCTGATTCCCCGCCTGACCGCCTTCTGGATGGCATACAACACCAAGCGGTCGCCGCTCAACAATCAGGACGTGAGGATGGCTCTGGCCAAGGCCATCGACCGCAACCAGCTCACCCAGGACGTCCTCCATGGCACCGACAAGCCCCTGACCTCTTTCTTGCCCAAGGGGATGCTCGGTTATGACAATTCCGACAACGCCCAGAGCTTTGATGCCGCGGCTGCCAAGCAGCTACTGCAGAAGTCGGGCGTGAGCGTGGCGGACCTGAACAAGATGAAATTGTTGACTCGAAACACCACCACCAACCAAACCGTCAATCAGTTCATCATTCAGCAGTGGAAGACCAACTTGGGTCTGGACATACAGCTCAATGTCATCGACAGCAAGACGGTCACCAAAATGATCCGGGCCGGCAATTTCGACATCTACGGTCCGGACGGCTGGGGGGCGGACTACCCCGATCCTCAGGACTGGGCCGACATCTTCCAGAGCGGTTCTTGCCACGCGCTGAACTGGGGCTGCCCGACGCTCCCTGGTTACGACGCACTGGTCCAGAAGGCCGATGCCTCGCAGTCGGCCTCAAGCCGCCTGGCGGACTACAAGACGGCCCAGAAGCAACTCATCGACACCGCCGCAGTCGGATTTCTCTACCAGCAGTACGAGTACGACCTCATCCAGCCCTGGGTCACCAACATGTCGATCACCCCGATCGATGATGAGTACGTCCCGGGTGACTTCTACTATCAAGGCGTCTACATCAAGAAGCACTAGCAGCAAATGTCGGCAGAAGTAGGGAGGCGCTCCAAGCGGAGCGCCTCCCCGTCATTTCGACCGCGTCTGCCAAACACCCGCGCTGTCAGCCTCAGCCTCTATGTGGTGAGGCGTGTCCTTTGGATGATTCCGGTCATCTTCTTTGTCGTTCTGATCACCTTCGTGCTCATGCACCTGGCGCCGGGCAGCCCCTGGGACAAAGGAGGGGGGCGCCAACTGTCCCAGTCGGTGGTCAGGAACCTCAATATCAAGTACGGTTTGGACAAACCCGTCTGGCAGCAGTTCCTGCTCTACGTCTGGAACGCGGCTCATTTCGACTTCGGCTTGTCCTATCAATACGAGGGTAAGACGGTCGCGAGTCTGATCCTGGGCGGTTGGCCGTACACGTTCACCATCGGCGCGCTGGCATTCTGCCTGGTGGTACCGATTGGCATCGGGCTCGGGGTGCTGGCGGCGCTGCGGCAGAACACCAGGACCGACTACCTGACCATGACTTTTGCCACTTTTGGCGCATCATTTCCCAACTTTGTGGTGGGCATGCTGATGATCATCGTGTTTGGAGTGCTGGCCTACAACGTGAGCGGGGGTAACGTGTCCCTGCCGGTGACCGGTTTTGGACTGGACGACCACCTGATCATGCCCGTGATCACGCTGGCGCTCCTGCCAACCGCGTACATCGCGCGGCTGACGCGGGCCAGCACGCTGGACACTCTTCGACAGGAGTACGTGCGCACGGCCTGGGCCAAGGGGTTGTCGGAGCGTTTGGTCGTCCTGCGTCACATTCTCAGGAATTCACTCATCCCGGTCGCCACCGCGCTGGGGCCCACCTTTGCGCTGCTCATCACCGGCTCCGTGATAGTTGAGACGGTGTTCGCCATTCCCGGCATCGGGCGTTCGTTTGTAACCGCCGTCGAATCTCGCGATTACCCCATGATCTTGGGCACCACAATCTTGTTCTCGGTGGTGATCGCCCTCGCCAACCTGGTCGTTGACATCCTCTATGTCTTCATCGATCCGCGGGTCCGCCTCGACTGATGGCGAGCGCAGTAGCCGTCCCCTCCCAGCTGATCGATTGGGAACAGCCGGAGCAGATCGGGCTCTGGGGAGATGCCTGGGCCCGCTTTCGTCGCAACCGCCTGGCCGTCATCGGCCTGACAATCGTGGTGCTGCTGATTCTGGATGCCCTCCTGGCGCCGGCCCTTGTGCACTTCGGTCTCTTGATCGATCCCTTAACGCAGGATGTGACTCACATTGAGGTCGGGCCGGGCAGATTCGGTCACTTGCTCGGCACCGATGAACTCGGCCGCGACACCCTCACCCGGCTCATGTACGGTGCTCGCATTTCACTTTCGATCGGCATCTTCGTGCAAGCCATCGTCCTCGTCATTGGCGGCACGATTGGGTTGACCGCCGGTTATGTCGGGGGCCGTGTGGATAACCTGCTCATGCGCTTCACCGATATCTGGTATGCGTTTCCCGACCTGATCTTCGTCCTCGTGCTCGTCTCTGTCTTTGGCCCCAGCCTGCTCTCGATCTTCGGCGCCATAGGCATCGTGAATTGGGTCAGCCTGGCCCGCCTGGTACGCGGCCAGGTTCTGGCCATCAAGGAAAAGGAGTACGTGGAGGCGGCCCGAGCGACGGGGTCGAGACCTTTAAAAATCGTGCTTCGTCACCTGGTGCCCAATTCACTTGGCCCCATCATCGTTACGCTGACCTTCGGCGTTCCGCAGGCCATCTTTCTGGAGGCCACCTTGAGTTTCATCGGAGTCGGGATCCAGCCCCCCACCCCAACCTGGGGCCAGATGGTCAACGATGGCTATCAGGCCGTTTTTGCCAATCCCAGTTCGGTGGTCTTCCCCTCGCTCGCGATCGGGCTCACGATGCTGGCCTTCACATTCATTGGCGACGGGCTACGCGATGCCCTAGACCCGAGGATGAGGCGCTGACCCAGCTGCTAGTCGAGGGTTTCCCGGCATGAGCGACGCGCTGCTGCGGGTTCAGGATCTGCACACCCAATTCCAGACTTCCCGGGGACTAGTGCGGGCCGTGGACGGGGTCACGCTCGAAGTCCGGTCAGGCGAGATCGTTGGCGTGGTGGGCGAATCCGGTTGTGGCAAGACCATGACGGCACTTTCGATTCTCCGATTGCTTCCCGACCCCGGCCGCATCGTGTCGGGCAAGATCATGTTTCGAGATGTGGACGTCACGGCCATGAGCCAGGAGGAGGTGCAGGACTTCCGAGGTCGGGACGTGGCAATGATCTTCCAGGATCCGATGACTTCCTTGAATCCGGTCACCCGTGTTGGGAACCAGATTGAAGAGGCCATGACGGCTCACAACAAATTTGACGTGAACGCAGCTCGAGTCCGGGTCCTCGACCTTCTCGACCGGGTCAGCGTTCCGGAGTCGAAGAAGCGGGTCCGCAACTACCCGCACCAGTTTTCGGGTGGGATGCGCCAGCGGGCCATGATTGCTATGGGCATTGCCAACGAGCCCGCGCTCATCATCGCCGACGAGCCGACGACGGCCCTGGACGTAACCGTCCAGGCCCAGATCATCGAGCTGTTAAAGCAGCTCAACCGGGAAATGGGCACCGCCATCATGCTGATCACGCACAACATGGCCCTGGTCGCCAGCCTCTGCCAGCGGGTGGTCGTTATGTACGCGGGCCGCGTCGTCGAGGAGGGACCGGTGGAACAGATTTTCACCAGTCCCCAACATCCCTACACATGGTCGTTGCTGCGTTCGGTTCCAAGGGTGGATCGGGAGCGTCGCGACCGGCTCATCAGCATCGAGGGGCTGCCGCCTGATCTTGCTCGGCTACCCCCGGGCTGTAAGTTCCATCCTCGATGTCCGTTCGCGGTGCAGCGCTGCCGGGAAGAGGAGCCTCCCCTCGCCGACGTGGCGCCAGACCAGATGGCCCGATGCTGGGTGCTGATGCGAAACGTGGCTGATGATTCGGAGCCGATGGTGCGTCTGCGCGCCAATGCCCCGGGCCAGGGTGCCACCGGTGACTGAGGTGGCCGAATTGGAGGCCGCCGGCAGACAGGGGCGCGACGACATCATCCTGCGGGTGCAAAACGTACGCAAATATTTTCCGTTGAGCGGCGTGGGGAAGGAGGCCGTCAAAGCCGTCGATGGGGTGAGTTTCGAGTTGCGTCGTGGGGAGACTCTGGGCCTGGTGGGAGAATCGGGCTGCGGCAAGTCGACGCTGGGGCGCTGCCTGGTTCGGTTGCTCGAGCCTACCGACGGGACAATCCTGTTCGAAGGTCGCGACCTGGCCAAGATGGGGGGTGGGGAGTTGCGCCGGGCTAGGCGCCAGATGCAAATCATTTTCCAGGACCCGTTCGCCTCTCTCGACCCGCGGATGACCGTGGGCGAGATACTCGCCGAGCCGATCGACAACTTTCGATATGCCCGCGGTGCGAAACGGCGTGAGCGAGTCCAGGAGTTGCTGGACATCGTGGGGCTCAATCCCGGCTTCACCAACCGCTATCCGCACGAGTTTTCCGGGGGCCAGCGGCAGCGCATCGGAATCGCCCGGGCGCTGGCTCTCAATCCCAGCATGATTGTGTGCGATGAGCCGGTGTCCGCCCTCGATGTGTCGATTCAGGCGCAGATCATCAACCTGCTTCAGGATCTGCAGAAGGCTCTCGGCCTGACCTACGTTTTCATCGCCCATGATCTGGCGGTGGTTAGACACCTCTCGAATCGGGTGGCGGTCATGTACCTGGGCAAGATCGTGGAGATTGCCGATCGGGTGTCCATTTATGACACGCCCGAGCATCCGTACACCAAGGCCCTCTTGAGCTCCATTCCTATTCCGGATCCGGTCAAGGAGCGCGAACGGGTCTCGATCCTGATCAAGGGCGAGATCCCTTCCCCGGTGAATCCGCCGGCTGGATGCCGATTCCATCCACGCTGTCCAATCGCTCGGATTCCCCAGCCCTGTGCGACCGATGAGCCGGAACTGATGGTCCACACCCACCCCGGCCAGGTTTCCGCCTGCCATTTTGCGGGTGAACTCTGAGTCGACTCCTGCGGCGCTGACCCAAACTCGGGTTCGTCGATGTGCGTGGTCGGTCAAAATTGACGTTCGCGCCGGTGTAGCTCAGCGGTAGAGCAGCGGCCTTTTAAGCCGATGGTCCGGGGTTCGAATCCCCGCGCCGGCACCCTTGAACTCATGGGGACACGATAACCCCCTTTTCGGGGGATGTCAAGAGTAAGCACAACGTTCCCAAACACGATATGGCACGCTATCATTAACCCATGCCGCGGACGCTTCCAAGCCACTGGGAACCGCTTTGGGCGAGCTTCGCGCTCGCGCTGGAGGCCGACGGTAAGCGTCCGAGGACCCTCCAGAGCTACGGCGACTCCCTGGGCGCGTTTGGCGTCTTCCTGGGCAGCGAGGGGACCGTGCCGGACCTGGTGAAGATCGACAAGCAGACGGTGGGGCGGTTCCTGGCCGAGGTCCACCGGACGCGCAAGCCGGCCACGGCCAATATGCGGTTTCGTGGGCTCAAGCGGTTTTTCACCTGGCTGCAAGATGAGGCCGAGATCGAGCTGAGCCCGATGGCCACCATGAGGCCGCCGAAATTCACATTGGACCCCCCCAAGGTGCTCACCGAGGATCAGGTACGTAGCTTGCTGGGTGCCTGCTCCGGGCTGGACTTCGAGGCCCGGCGTGACACGGCGTTAATCCGATTCCTTTACGACACCGGATCGCGGCGGGGGGAGGTCGAATGGATGACCCTCGATGACGTCGACCTGCGCGAGGGCGAGGCGCGGATCAGCGGTAAGACAGGCGCCCGGACCGTGGCGTTCGGCAAGAAGACGGCGGCGGCCATCGACCGCTACCTGCGCGTGAGGTCACGTCATGGATCGGCGGATGAGGAATGGCTTTGGCTCGGCACCCGCGGGCGCCTGAGCGGAAATGGGATCTATCAGATGCTGGAGAGACGAGCAGCC
>DATKQJ010000039.1:0-3335 GCA_035532785.1 Candidatus Acidiferrales bacterium
AGACGCCGAGGTGGCGCGCCAGTTTGCCGGTATCGTCGCCGCTCTGCGCGCCGCCCACCGCCGGGTGCCGATCCTCGACGCGCTCGTAGCTGCCACCGCGATCGTCGAGCAGATCCCAGTCGTCACCCAGGACCACGACTATGACGACATCCCAGGGGTCGAGGTGATCCGGGTCTGATCATCGCCCACGCCGACGTGGACCAAACGCACTGATCCATTCCCGCAGTCCAGGGAAGTTTCAATAGGAGATCGCCGTCTCCACCCAAGAGGACTCGAACCAATGACCGTCTCAATGCCGTCGATGAACCCGGTCCAAACATTGCGGCAGCCCATCGCGATTCAACTTGTCGCGATCGACCCGATGTCGTAATCTGATCGGCGACGGTTCGTAGTAAAGCCGCTACAAGCGGTTTACAGACCGTTGCGTTCCCGGCTTCCAAGGGCCGGTTTCGAATACAGCCGGTGGGTGGGTGACTGTAAAACCGCCGCGAAAGCTGTGGGGGTTCGACTCCCTCCCGGCCCACCAGTCTAATTTGAATTCAAAATCGCTTTCTGTCAGTAACGGTCGTTACGCGAGACGCCGGCTTTTCGGCCCCGTAGATAGCAGTTGGGCCGGAGGTCGCTCGCAGGGGCCGAGGCTGGGAGGTTAGCGGGGCTGCCCGAGCCCGACGCCAGCCGGTCCCAAGCCTGTGCCGTCTAGCCGGAGGCTGGCCTGGACCGCAGCGCAGGTCGTCCCCTTCCACCACGGCTTTTGGCGGGCTCCCTTCGCGAGGGCCCGGCAAGAAAGATGCTAGGCAGATGGAGCGTGAAGCAGCTTCCCTGACCAACCGTGCTCTGGACGGTGACGGCGCCTCCCATCAGTCCGGCAATCTGGCTGCTCAGTGCCAGCCCAAGACCCGCCCCTTCTGATGACCGGGCGGCGCCAGAGCCCACCTGGCGATACTCGTCGAAGATGTAATCGAGGTTGTCCGCCGAGATCCCGCAACCGGTGTCACCGACGGCGAACGTGGTGGTTTCGGGATCCTCCTGGGCCACCCCGATGGTCACCAGGCCGCCCGCCGGCGTGAACTTGATGGCGTTCGAGAGAAGGTTCAGAAGGATCTGGTGCAGCCTCTGAGGATCCGCCACCATCCGGATCGTCGGCTCACCGGCGTCGACAGACAGTTCAACGCCCTTGGCGGTTGCCATGGGAGCGACCTGGAGCAGGGCGCTTCGAGTCGCGGTCACCGCGTCCAGGGGTTCTGACTCGATCGTCATCCGGCCGGCCTTCACCGTGGAGAGATCGAGCACGTGGTTGACCATGTTCAACAGCTGCTGCCCACCGCGACCGATGTAGTTGACGTAGTGCTCCTGTTTCGCGTTCAGCGGGCCCGCCTTCTTGGCGGCGAGCAGCTCGGCGAAACCGATGACCGTACTGAGAGGCGTTCTCAACTCGTGGCTCAAAGAGGCGATGAATGCGGAGAGCTGACGGTTCTCATCCTCGGCGACCTGCTGCATGGAGATGTCGAGGCCCACCACGGTCACGCCGATCACCGCTTCCGAGTCACCCAAGATGGGAGCGTAGTGGAAGTAAAAGGTACGGTCCGAAAAGCTGGCCCCGAAGGTCGAGGACCTTCCGGCCAGGGCTTTCGCAAAGTGCCGGCGGAGCAGATTCAAGTCCTCTCCGCCTTCCCAGAAGGGATGGCCGAGGAGGGGAATTCCCTTCAGGCCGCCACTCCCGACGCCCCCACCCTCGCACATCGTCACCCTGCCGTTCACGTCGCACGCGAAGATCACGATCGGCATGTTGTCCAGGACCTTGCGAAGGAACTCCTCTCTATCCTCCGGTGAGTTGTCGGTCACGGTCTGGCCCTGGATCTTGACCGTCAACACGCGAAGGCTGGCCTTCTCCCCGGAACAATTTCAGCAACAGACGCGCAGGGTCTGGCGGCTACCCCCGCCCTCAGGCGGGCGGGGACGCCTGCGCACCCGGGCGGTGGCCACAAGGGACTCAAAGCTGGCCCCGAAGGTGGAGACGATCATTCGCTCGCTGCCCCAGACGGACTGGATCCGGCATCGTGTGGTCGAGGGCGAGAAGGGGCCCCGCGAGTACGAATTCGTGCGCCTACGCGTGGTCGAGAAGATCCACCGCCAGCCGGGGTCGGGGGGATCGTTGATGGCGCGCCGGCCGGTGGGTCAGGACCGGAGCGCGAGATCAAGTTCTTCTTGTCCAACGCGCCCGAGACGGTGGCGCTCGCGGAGATGGCCTGGGTGGGTTGCCTGCACTGGACGATCGAGGAGGACTTCGAACTGGCCAAGGGCGAGGTTGGGTTGGATCACTACGAGGTCACCAAGTACCGGGGCTGGTACCACCACATGACGATGTGCCTTTTGGCACTCAGCTTCCTGAACGCGGTCCAGAGCGAGTGGGGGAAAAAAGGAGCGCCAGCCTCGGTGCCGGAAGTGCGCCTCTGCTTGAGGTCGTGCTGCCCTGGGAGCGCTGGGACGCGGCCATCGCACTCTCCTGGCTGGCCAATCAACGTCGTCGCAAGGCAGCCGCCAAGGCCAGCCACGCCAAACGCTGGCTCAGGGAGCACCCTTGATGCCCAAGCCTCGTTGTAGTACTAGGGTCTGGCCCGAGCCCGGCGCACCGCCCAACCACGTGTCTTCGGCCCCTTCGAGGCCAACGCCCCCGATTTACCTAGAACGCCGCCCTGGAGCGCACCTGCGCCGTGCTCGGCGTGCGACTGGTGCACAGTCGCCGGGGCCAGCCCGCCGGCACCCGTCACCGAGGCCCCAACCGGAGCTCAAATTTAAGCACGCGTCCAACCGTCTCCGTGCCGGTGCGGCGGAGCACGATGCGCTCTCCCGTGGCGCAATTCTGAATGACGTAGCCCGTCCTCACCTGCCCGAGTATCCGGTCAATCCCAACCACAGGTGGCGCCTGGCACCTCACCTCGTGGGTTGCCGGCTGGCCACACGCCTGTTACTGCGTTTGTTTCAGTGCCGGGCCCAAGGTGTGATTAATGCTCCGCTCCCGACTCGTCTGGCTTGTGGTCGTGAGCACCGCCGCCCTGGTAGGGGCCTGGCCGGCGGTCGCGTTGGCGGCGACACAGCCCGCGCTCGGCACCGCAATCAACTTTGCGGTCCTGGCCGGATCGACGATCACGAACACCGGTTCCAGCGTCATCACCGGCAATCTGGGACTGCAGCCGGGTACGTCGGTCACAGGATTCCCTCCCGGCACCGTCACCGGTGTCCAGCACATCGCCGATGCGGTGGCCGTGCAGGCGCAGACCGACCTCGCCACCGGGTACACCGAGGCCGCGAGCGCGAGCCCGACCTCCAACCTGTCC
>DATKQJ010000040.1:0-67059 GCA_035532785.1 Candidatus Acidiferrales bacterium
GGGGCCGGGTTCTGAGGTTCGGCGGAAGGGGCCGGAGTCTGCCAGGTCGGGGCTGACGGTGACGTCCCCTGCGGCCAGCGTGGTGGCGAACTCGCGTTAGCGTCAGCGACGTTGGTGGGCGGAATGGGGGTGGGAGCCGGCATGGGGCGGGATCCGTCCATGCGCCGCCGCCGCGTTTGCGCGTAGACGACCGCCGCGCCCACGGCGATGAGGATGAGCACGATCACCGCAATATCTCGGGTCATTTGTTAATGCGACAGCTCCCTATTCCAATATTCCACATACGTCGCCCCTCTTGGTAGATGTGGGGAAGTATGTCACCAGTCGGCCGAAAGATCGATCCGTCTAGGTGGGCGTGGGCGGCGGACGGAAATCCTCAGCCCGCACGGTTCCGCCCAACAGCACCCTCCCGCTGGCCAGACCGGGCAGGCTGATTTCTATCTCCAGAGTGTGGTCTCCGACCTCCGCCACGTCCTCCAACTCGACCAGAAACTTCACCTCCCGTTCCATCGGCAGCTCCAGCCTTCGGGGCAGGGGTAGGCGCGCGTTTTCGGTTTCCACCAGAACTCGAGGCGGTAGAATCGGGCGGCTGTCGAGGCGAATCGGCACCAGGCTGGTCAGCACCGCCGGCCGGGTTCGGTTGCGGAGCGTGAAGCCGAGCCCGTCGGGGGCGCGATGGAGGCTGTCGGCAACCACCAACCGCTCGGTCAGGTAACGAGGCAATAGGGGCACCCGTCGGGACGTGGATAGCTGGTCGGACACGCGAAAGTCCAGGTGGCTCCGGGTCAGGCCGCCGTCGGGGAATCGCATTTCGGCCTCCAGTCGGTAGTCCCCGGAAGCTTCCAGGGGGAGCGTTAGGACCGCCGCCTGCAGCGCTGGTTCGGACGCCGTGGGCAGCTCGACCGCCACCCGGCCGCCGAATGACTTGCGCCGGACGGCGTCGCGAACCCGACCCAGGACCCCCTGCCGAGGTGCGTTCTCGCGCCACACCGTCCAGCGGATCTCCGCTCTCCCGCTGACCTGCGGATCGTCGTTGACGACGACCAGCCGCACCGAGGCCTGTTCACCTGGGCGGTAACCCACCCCCCAGGGTTGGAAGGGAACGAACGCGATCGGATCGATGATCACGCGCACCGCGGCCATGGCGTCGCGGACCACCGCCAGCGCCGCGCGCGGAACCCGCGCCGAATCTACCAGCCCAAATCCCGCTCCCGGAAAGGGGTCAACCAGCTGGAAGACGAAGGCCCCCCAGCAGTGCTCCAATTTCCTTTTGCGAAGCTGGTCAACGGCATACGAGAGCAGGTGCGACTGATAGGCCTGGCCGACCTCGATGTAGTCCTTGAGGGTGTCGTGCTCGGTCGGCAACCCGGCTCCTCGTTCGGCCCACGGGGCAGGCTGAAATCCGTGGTAAAGCCAATGCGGATCATCACCTGCGATGGGCCAGCGGCGGCCCAGCACATCCCACACGGGAGAGTTGACCGAAGGCAAAGCCTGGGCGCCGAAGGCAGAGGCCAGGGCCGGGGCCAGATCGGCGAAATCGCTCCAAGACCCCTCTCGCCAACCCTGCCAGAGATGGGAATCCAACTCGCCCGACGCGGCCAGTGCCCCGCGCAGGGGATCGATGGACTTGATCAGCGCCCTGGCCTCCTGATCGATGGTGTAGTTCTGGCGCACGGCGTGGACGTCGGCACGCTCGGCGTTGGCGGCGATCCAGGGCGGATCGTCGTGCACCGTCCAGAGAATGACCGAGGCCCGATTGTGGAGGAGGCCAACGAACTCCGGAATCTGCTCTCGCACCGCGGTCTCGAAGAAGCGATTCTCGTCCGCACTGGCGTGGTAGGCGTAGGCCAGGGTGAGTGGAAAATCGGCGAATATGAGCATCCCAGCCTCGTCAGCGAGGCGGTAAAACGCCTCCGGAAGGACGTGCGCGTGGACCCGAAGTGCGTCCAGGTGGGCGGCTCGCGCCAGCTCCAGGTCCGCCCGCAGCAGCTCCTCGGTGAGTTGATCCAGCCGCAGGCCGGGTGCGTACACGGCGCCGCGCAGGAACATCGGGCGGCCATTGACGGTGATGCTCCAACCGTCCGGGGCGGCTCGTACCACCGCCTCGCTGAATCCGAACGACTCCACCAGCCGGGCCGATTCTTCGCCGTTCACCAGAACCCTCATGGTCAGCTGATGCAAATTGGGCGCTCCCAGCCGCCACGGCCACCAGCGCAGCGCTTCGGGGACGGTGAGAGAGATGGAGACGGCCTGTTCGGTGCCGCCCGCGATTTGAATCGCGCGGCGGAGTCGAACCGGGGGCACATCGGCGTTGGCGGGCGAGGTCACCTCCAGAAGCAGCTCTCCCGACATGCTGCGCCCGTCCAGGTTGCGAAGCCGAGTCTCGATCTCGAGGCGGCCCGTGTCCCCGGCTTCGATGCGGGGTCGAAGGCGAAGCCAATCGACCGAGACCGGACCCAGGTACTCCAGTTCGACCGGCCGCCAGAGTCCCACCGGCACCTCCCAGCGGTAGGACTCGGGCAGGCTGAAGAAGGCCGAGCTGGGATAGAGGCGGTCATCGCCGTCGTTGAAAAGGCCCATGACGTGGCGTTTGCGGGCGAGGTCGGTCTCAATCGGAGCCTCACAGCACAGGACGAGAAGGTTTTCATCCTTGAGGAAGGGGGTGACGTCGAAACCGAAGGGTCCGAAGTAGCCGTAGTGGGATCCCATGAGCCGGCCGTTGAGCCAGACGTTGGTGGCCAGAAAGGCACCCCCGAAGCGCAGCAGCACCCGTCCGGCGTGGTCGGGGCGGGCGAATCGGCAGCGATACCATAGCGCCGCCGCCCCTTCCGTGGCGGCCTGCTGGGCGGGCACGGCGATGGCGTGCCAACCCTCACCCCGGCCCTGGGGTAGTCCCTCCGCTTCGCCCTCCCCCAGCGCTTGCCACAGGCCCTCCCAGTCACCCAGGGGGCGGCTGCCGGCATTGCTCTGACGGAGGGGCAGGCTGAGGCAGTCGTTCACGCGAAGGCGCCGTCGGCACTCTGACAGAACTGAACCGGCCGACCCTCGAGGTGGGCCTCAAACCGGGCCTCGGCGCCGGCTTCCAAGAGCGCCAGCACGCTGCCTCCAAAGCCGGCCCCGATGAGCCGCGCCCCCAGGCATCCGGCGCTGGCGGTGGCCCGCGTCACAATCTGGTCCAGTTCCGGGCGTGAAACCTCAAAGTCGTCGCGCAGGCTGGCATGTGAGAGGCCCAATAACTCCCCCATCGCCTTCAGATCGCCGCTCTCCATGGCGGCCACAAACGCGGTCACCCGGGCATTTTCCGATTCCACGTGGCGCACTCGACGCGCATCGCCGCTCAGCACCTCTTGGCGGCGCAGCCCGTACTCGCTGCTGCTCACCTGACGACGCAGCCCGGAATCGACGATCGCGATCGCAATCCCCTCCGGAAGCGGCACCTGCCGGTATTCAAAGGTCGAACAGTCCAGGAGCATGGCATGGCCGCGCCGGCCCAGCGCGGAGGCGAAATGATCCATGGCCCCGACCATGACCCCGGTCGCTCGCTGCTCGGCGCGCTGGCCGATGAGGGCCGCCCGGGCGCCCTCCAGGCCCGGGGCGAGCCCGCGCGCCAAGGCCACCAACAAGGCCGCCGAGCTGGCGAGCCCGGCTCCCGCCGGCAAGTTGGCGGTGACCTGCACGCGCTGGGGACCGACCCCCAACTCGTGGCCCAGGGCCGTCAGGTAGGGGGTGCCGCCCTCGATCTCGCTCTCCATCGACCAGCGCTCGGCGCGATCGCCGCGGGCGGTGACAAAGCGGTCGATGGCGCAGGGCAACACCCTCCCGCCCGCGTAGTCGACGTGCTCCCCGATCAGGTTGACGCGCCCCGGAGCCCGACCCAGCCATGGACTAGCCGGCGTCACGCAGCCTCCTGGCCGCGGCGGCGGGAGCCACGTCGACGATGAAGGCGCCCGCCCCGAGCTCCGATCCGGCCAGGTGCTTGAGCTTTCCCCGCGCTCTCCCGGCGGCATAGAACTCCAGGTGCAGGTGGTGGTGGGCGTAACCGCGCCCAACCGGGCGCTGATGGATGGCCATCACGTACGGCATGGGGGCGTCGAAGAGCCGGTCATAGCGCCGCAGCACGCTCTGGAGGAGCCGGGCCAGGGATTGGGCCTGAGATTCGCCGAGGTCGGAAAGCGAGCCCAGGTGAGAGCGTGGGGCGAGGTGCACTTCAAAGGGCCAGCGCGCGAAATCGGGCACGAAGGCGATGCACTCCTGGTCGCCATCCACCATCCTCTCGCCAGCCCATTCCCGCTCGATGATCCGGCAGTAGAGGCAGTCGCCGTGCAACCTGCGGTGGCGGGCGCCCGCCCTCAACTCCCGGTCGATGACCGAGGGCAGAAAGGGATAGGCGTAGATCTGGCCGTGGGGATGGGTCAGGGTGACGCCGATCTCCTCCCCCCGGTTCTCGAAGACGAGCACGTAGCGCACCTCGGGCAGGCGCGAGAGCTCGCGCGTGCGGTCGGCCCAGACCTCGATCAGATCCCTGATTCGCTCCACGCTCTGGGCACCCAGAGAGGAGGCGTGATCAGAGGTGTAACAGACCACCTCGCAGCGACCGTGGCCGGGCGCGAAGGCCGGAAACCGGTTTTCGAAAACCGCGATGTGGTAGTCGGAGACGGGAATCTCGGTGGCCGGCCCGCCCGCTGGAGTGGGACAGAGGGGACACTGCGCGGGGTCAGGGTGGTAGCTGCGTTCCTGCCGGGCGGGAGCGACCGTCACCCACTCCTCCAACAGGGGATGCCAGTGCAGCTCGCTCAACTAGGGCGGGGAATCTCGTGATGGGGACGGGCCCGAGGTTCGAAGAGCAGCACCAGGCCACCGTCGGGACGCCGGATCTCGCGCCGGTCCAGCCGCCGCAGCGGCGAGCGTTCGGGTCGAGTGCGCGATCGGGGGGCCGAGGGTGAGGCGCCGGTCATGGGCGCCCCCGCGGCGCCCGACCTGAATTCGGATCCGGTGCGCCATCGCCGGCGCTCCCAGGTCGAACCCAGGTCAGCGGGCTGATTGCGGCCGGGAAGGGAAGAGACGGCACTGAAGGCGGAGTCTATACTGGCCCAGAAGTTCATCGCCCGAGTGGCAAAAGGAGGTGAGGCCAAGTTGGATCAACCTAGTCGCGGGACCAACCGCCTCGTTAGCCCGCCGGAAGCGTCAGAGGGAGTTCTCTAGAACGCGACCGTGGTCCTGCCTCGGCTTTCGGAGTCGGAGGCGGGAGGTTTCGCGAGCAACGTTCGGTGATGGCGAGGGCCTGACCTCCGTTGGGGGCCGGGCCCTTGTCTTGTCCGGGCTCGGTCGATGAGCGATGACGCCGCCTTGGATCGCCCTCCCAGCGGTTATGAGCGGACCCTGGGCCTGCGCGTCACCGCCCTCGAAGACGATCAGATACGGGGCCAGGTCGAGGTCGGGCCAGAGCACCTGCAGCCGGCCGGAATCGTGCACGGGGGGGTCTACTGCGGGATGGTCGAGACCCTGGCCTCGATTGGAGCCGAGCGCGTGGCGAGGGCTCGCGGCCAGCACGTGGTGGGGATCGAGAACAGCACCAGCTTTCTGCGCGCGGTCTCTGCAGGGCACCTCTTCGGTGTCGCCGTGCCCGTCACCACCGGCCGCACCACCCAGCTCTGGCACGTTCGGATCCACGACGATCGAGATCGCAGCATCGCCTCCGGCAAGGTCCGGCTGATGTGCCTGGCCAACGATCCGGGGCTGCCGGCTTCCGACTAGGCCGGACCCGTTCAGCCGCCGGCGGCGACCTCCAGGATGATCTGATCGACCACCTGCTCGATCGGGGCCAGATCGTCGGTGTAGGGCTTCTGGTGATACTCAGAGGTGCGCAGCCGGCCCTCGCCCAGCGCACTGAGCGCGATCTGCTGGACCAGCGGCTCGCGGGCTAGATGCAGATTGTGGGTGACCGCGGCGACGGTGGTCGGCCGCGCCGAGGCGAAGATCATGGTGTTGGTGTAGTCGGGGACGTCGACCAGGAACACGCTCGGGTAAACCGCCGCCATGGTGCTGGCCAGCGCCTGCACCAGCCGATAGTCGGTGGCGGTGCGACCCGCGTTGACGACCACCGCGCCACCCGGATTCAGGTGGCTCAGGGCGAGTTGGAAGAATTCGGTCGTGGTCAGGTAGAAGGGGACGTAGGGTTGCTGGTAGGCGTCCAGGTCAATCACGTCGTAACGATGCCGGTCGTTGGCGAGGAAGTAGCGGGCGTCCCCGACGACGGTGGTCAGGTTGGACTCGTTCATGTGAAAGTAGCGTCGCCCCACCGCGGCGATGGCGGGATCGATCTCCACCCCGGTTATGGACGTCCCGGAGCCGTAGGCAGCGGTCAGCTGGCGAGCGGTGGTGCCGCCCGCCAGGCCCAGGATGAGGGTGTTCTTGGGTACCGGCTCGACCGACTGGCGAGGTCGGAAGTAGGAGCCGAGGACGAAGTAGTCCCAGGGCCCACCGGTGACCAGGCGGGCGGGGTCGTAGATGGAGTGCACCGCTCGGCCCTCGTTTAGAAAGAGCTCGGTCTGGCCCCCCACCCGAATCACCTGGATGTAGTTGTAGGCCGACTCGGTCTCGTAGAGAAGGCGCCCCGCCACCGGCGCCTTGATGCCCGAGGGCAACAGCGCGTGGGCGCCAAGAACGATCAGCAGGAGGGCCGCATAGCGCCGCCGCTGGTGGGACCACAGCCCGAGCACCGAGACGACCAGCAGGAGGAGGCTCAGGACGAGCAGCGTGAAGCGGGTGCCGAAGGTTGGAATGAGCCAGAAGACGGGTACGACGGTGCCCACGATGCTGCCTGCGGTGGAGAGGGCAAAGACCGCCCCGGCCGTGTTTCCCCCCGTCGCCACCCCCTCCAGGAGGAGGCGGATGGCAAAGGGCGAGACCATCCCCAGGATCACCACGGGCAGTGCGAAGAGCAGCACCACGGCCACCAGAGTGCCCACCACCAGCCCCGCACTGAGCTGGCTGAATCCCCGCTGGGAGAGGATCAGGAGGGGGTAGGAAAAGAGCGGCACCAGGCCGGTCCAGGTTCCCGCGACGGCGACCAAACGGAAGATGACGTCGGCTCGAGGTCGCCGGTCGGAGAGCCGGCCCCCGATCACGTAGCCCACGCTCAGATAGATCAGGACCAGGCTGATCAGGATCCCCCACACGTAGAGGCTGTCGCCGAAGTAGGGCGAGAGCAGGCGGCTGGCGCTGAGCTCCACCCCCAAGGAGACCAGGCCCGAGACGAAGACCAGCAGCAGCAGCAGTCGACGCGCGGTCACCGCCGCCCAACCTTATCGCCCGCGGCTCGGGTTGTCCGCTCCCCTGCTTGTCAATCCGGGATCTGTGACGCCCAGGCCCGGGTGGCGTCGTCGAGGGGTACCGGCAGCCGGACTCGGACCTCGGCGTAGAGATCCCCGGGCGCACCGCCCTTGGCGTCGGGCATGCCCAGACCCCGAAGTCGCAGCCGGGTTCCGTTCTGGGTCTGTTCCGGAATCCGCAAATGAACTCGGCCGCCCTTCGGCGTGGGTACCTCGACCTCGCCGCCCAGAAGGGCGGTCCGGAGGGGAACCGCCACCGCCGCCCGCAGATCCTTCCCCTCCCGCTCAAACTCGGCGTCGGGGGCGATCCTGACCAGCACCCGCAGCCCTGGGACGCGCAGGGTGGTGCCCTCGGCCACGCCGGCCGGGACCGTGACCTCGAGGGTGTGTCCGTCGGGCAGGGTGGCCTGGCGGGTGGTCCCCAGATAGGCTTCGCGCAGGCTGACCACAATCTCCGCCTGGGCCTCGGCCGGCCGGGCCCTGCGGCCCGCGCCGGCGAAGCCGAAGACGCTGCCCAGATCGCTCCCGAAAAGATCGGCGAAACGACTCGGATCGACCTCCTGATAGTTGCCCTGCGGGGAGGGCCGCGGCCCCCGGCGAGGTCGATTCAAGGTTCCCTCGGGAGCCGCCGCGGCCGCCTGCCAGTCGGAACCAAAGCGGTCGTAGAGGGCGCGCTTCTTGGGGTCAGAGAGCACGCCATGAGCCTCCGACACCTCCTTGAAGCGGCCCTCGGCCTGCTTGTCGCCGTGGTTCACGTCGGGGTGGTATTTCCGCGCCAGCTTGCGGAAGGCGGATTGGATCTCCTTCTTGGTCGCGCTCCGCTCCACCCCCAGGGCGCTGTAGTAGTCCTGATTCACAGCCATCGCGAATTCATTCTTACCAATCTGGGGCTCCGGCTAATCGAGTCCAACGACGCTGGCCGTGATCTCGCCCCGCGAGATCTGAAGCAGCCCGAAGGAAGGACGGGGTCGATCGCGACGGTGCCGGATGACCTGCAACCAGCACCAGTCGAACCAGTTGGGGCGGGCGCGCAGGCGGGCCTTCGCCTCCTCGGGCGTGACCACGTAAACCGCGCCCGGGTTGAAGACCAACTGGCGGCCGCGCTGTTCGCGGCGGGCGAAATGGGTGTGGCCATAGAGGACCACCTGCGCTTGTGGAAACTGCCCTTGCAACCACCGCGTGAGACCCGCCCGGGGCCACCAGTGGCCCAGCGAGAGGGTGCCCATGAGGGTGGCCGGCTCCTCGATCAGGTGGGAGCGATTACCGTGCACGACGCCGATTCGGGCTCCCTCGAACTCCAGCTGGAGCCGGAGCGGCAGCCCCGCCAGGGCCCGATCGTGGTCGCCCCGGACCGCCTCCACCGGCGCCAGAGCCTGGAGTTGGGCCAGCGTCGACTCCCCCCCCTCGCCCCCGACGTCTCCGCAGTGGATGATCAGATCCACCCCCGCCAGGTGCTCCAGGAGACGGGGCGGGAGCCGAGCCGAGAATTCCGGGCAGTGGGTGTCGGCCACGACCGCGATCTTCACCGGCGCGGGTCCGCTAGGCGGACGCGGGCGGCGGCGCTAAAGCCGGCGGGCGATGGCGTCACCGACCTCGGCCGTGGCCAGATTGCCGCCCAGATCGGGGGTGCATTCGCGGGCCACGATGGCGTCCCGAACGGCCGCCTCGATGCGCTCGGCGACGGACACATCGCCCAGATGGCGGGCCATGAGACCGGCGCTGAGGATCGAGCCGACAGGGTTCACCACGCCCTTGCCGGCAATGTTGGGGGCACTGCCGTGCACGGGCTCGAAGAGTCCTCGCCCGGTCTCCGGGTTGACGTTCGCCGAAGGTGCCACGCCCATCCCACCGATGAGCGCGGCGGAGAGGTCGGAGAGGATGTCGCCGAACATGTTGCCGGTCACAATGACCTCGAACTGGGTCGGGTCGCGGACCAGCTCCATGGCCGCCGCGTCGACGTAGAGGTGGCGTGTCTTGAGATCCGGGCGATCGGCGCAGAGCGCCCGCCAGCGCTCCTGCCAGAGCGCCCCGGAGATGTGCATGGCGTTGGACTTGTCGACCATGCAGAGTCGCTCTTGGGCCAGCCCCAAGCCGTACTCCAGGACCCGGGTCACGCCCTTGTAGGTGTTGACGTCCTCCTGGATGGCGACCTCGTCCTGGGTTCCGGCCTTGAAACGCCCCCCAGATCCCACATAGAGGCCCTCGGTGTTCTCACGCACAATCATCAGGTCGCAGCCACGCCGGCTCGGATCCCGCAGCGGGCTGAGCCGGTCGTCGTAGAGTCGCGCCGGCCTGAGGTTGATGTACAGGTCGAGTTCGAAGCGGAGTTTGAGCAAGACCTGGGCCGCGTAACCGACGTCGGGGACGCGCGGGTCGCCAACCGCACCGAAGAGAATGGCGCTGGCGCTGGAAAGCTGATCGAATACGTCCTCGGGCAGGGCCGGCTCGCCCCGCAATAGACGCGTGGCGCCGACCTCGAAGTCCTCGAATTCGTAGTCCACTTGCGCGGCGCGCAGAACCTTGACCGCCTCTGGGACCACCTCCTGCCCGGCCAGGTCACCGGCCACCACCGCCACGTGCTGTGTCATCGAGGCAAAAGGCTAGCCGGTCGGCGCCCCTCGGTGCCGGGCGAGGCCTGCTAGGGTGGCCGGGATGGAACTGGAGTCGGCGATGACCTCCACCCCCTCGGTGCGCTATTTCCAAACCACGCCGGTGCCCGACGCGGTCCTCCATCGGGCCCTGGATCGAGCCCGATTCGCGCCCAGCGGGGGCAACCGCCAGGGCTGGCACGTGGTGGTGGTCACGAAGCCGGAGTTGCGCGCCCGGGGGGCCGAGATCTACGCCCCCCTCTTCGCCACCTACGAGGCGCGGGCGCGCTCCCGGGCCAGCGCTGATCCGGCCCGATTGCGTTCGCTGGAACGGAGCGCGGCCTTCGCCCGGGGCTTGGCGGAGGTTCCCGTCCACCTCTGGGTGAGCGTGGATCTGAGATCCCTCCACATCGCCGATGGCGGCCTCGACCGCCAGAGCATCGTCGGCGGTGCCTCGATCTATCCCTTTGTCCAAAACCTGCTCCTGGCCCTACGAGGGGAGGGTGTCGGCAGCGCCCTCACCACCATCGCCATCCCCGCCGAGGCGGAGCTCAAATCGGTCTTCGGGATCCCCGCCCAGCACGCCCTGGCGGCGCTGATCGCGGTCGGCTGGCCCGCCCAGCCCCTCGATCAACGGCTGCGTCGCAAGCCGGTCCAAGAGTTCGCCACCCGGGATCGCTTCGACGGCGAACCCTTCACCGCCTGAGTCCGCCGCTTAGAGCAGGAGCTGGGCAAAATCGGTGCCCTCGATCGCCGACAGGAAGGAATGGTGCTCGCCCGGGATCTCGACCGCCGCCTCATAGATGAAGGCGTAGACATTGTCCAGAATCCACTCACCGTAGCCGCGCGTCATCAGCCGCTGGCGCAACTCGGGCGCCTCGGCGCCCGCGGCGAGCAACTCCAGGGCGCGAGCGTAGAGGGCATCCAGGAGCTGCGCCTGCATCATCAGCTCGCGGATCTGATCCTTGTCGCCCTCGGCCAGCAGCAGCTCATCGATCTGCGCTCGCAGATCGGCAATTTCCTTTTGATATTCGTCCATGGCCAGGAAAACCATAGTCCCGCCGCGAACGCCCGGAGGCGGCCGCCGGGCGGCGACCGATCAGTGCAGGAGGCTGTGCGAGGCGACCCCGCTGGCGATGAGGATGGCGATGATGTTGATGACCTTGATCATGGGGTTGATGGCGGGCCCGGCGGTGTCCTTATAGGGATCTCCCACCGTGTCGCCGGTGATGGCCGCCTTGTGCGGCTCCGATCCCTTGCCACCCAGGTTTCCCTCTTCGATGTATTTCTTGGCGTTGTCCCAGGCGGCCCCTCCGCTGGTCATGAAGAGAGCCAGGAAGAGTCCGGTGGTGATGGCCCCGATGAGCATTCCGCCCAGGGCCACCGGGCCCAGGATGAAACCGACCACGATCGGGGCCAGCACCGGTATCAGTCCGGGCAGGATCATCTCGCGCTGCGCGGCGGCGGTGACGATGCGCACGGCCGGGCCGTATTCGGGCCGCGCCGTTCCCTCCATGATGCCGGGGATCTCGCGGAATTGGCGCCGCACCTCCTCCACCACCAGGCCTCCCGCTCGCCCCACGGCCAGCATCGCCAGCGACCCGAAGAGGAAGGGCAGGATGCCGCCGAAGAATATGCCCACGATGACCTTGGGGTCGGTCAACTCGAAGTGTGGAGCGTTGCCGGCCTTGGCCAGCTCCTGGGTGTAGGAGGCGAAGAGCACGAGCGCGGCGAGAGCGGCCGATCCGATCGCGTAACCCTTGGTCACCGCCTTGGTGGTGTTTCCGACCGCGTCCAGCGAGTCGGTGATGCGGCGCACCGATTCTGGCAACTCGGTCATCTCCGCGATTCCCCCGGCGTTGTCGGTGATGGGTCCGTAGGCGTCGATGGCGACCACGATTCCGGTCATGGAGAGCAACGAGACGGCGGCGATGGCGATCCCGTAGAGCCCGCCCAGGTTGTAGCTGATGAGGATGCCGATGCCGATGGTGATGACCGGCAGGGCGGTCGCCATCATGCCAATCGAACTGCCGGCGATGATGTTGGTGGCGTGCCCGGTCACCGACTGGCGGGCGATCAGGTGGACCGGCCAGTATCTGGTCTCGGTGAAGAACTCGGTGATGACCACGATGAGGATGGTTATGACCACCCCCACCAGGCCCGCCAGGAAGAGGTTGTGGGGATCGTTGACGCCACCGGCGACGGCGTTGGAGAACCAGCCGTTGCTGGCGTAGATGTTGGTGACGATGAAGAAACCGATCAGGGCCACGATGGCGGCCACGATCAGGCCCACGTAGAGCCCGCCCATGATCCAGCGCGGGAAGTAAACCCGAACCGCCAGCGCGCCGAGCACCGATCCGACGATCGAAACCGCGCCCAGCAGGAGCGGGTAGGTGACCCATCCCACCTGGGCCTTGAAGAGCAGCGAGCCCAACAGCATCGCGGCCACCATGGTCACGGCGTAGGTCTCGAAAAGGTCGGCCGCCATGCCCGCGCAGTCGCCCACGTTGTCGCCCACGTTGTCAGCGATCACCGCCGGATTGCGAGGATCGTCCTCGGGGATGCCAGCCTCGACCTTGCCCACCAGATCCGCGCCGACGTCCGCCGCCTTGGTGTAGATTCCTCCGCCCAAACGGGCGAAGACCGAGACCAGGGAGGCGCCGAAGCCCAGTCCCACCAGGGCGTTGAGGTTCTTGGTCAGGTAGTAGGAGATGGCCACGCCCAAGAGCCCCAGACCGACGACCATGAAGCCCGTCACCGCGCCGCCACGAAAGGCGACCGACATGGCTCGGTTGAGGCCGCTGCGGGCCGCCTCAGCGGTGCGCAGGTTGGAGCGCACCGATACATTCATCCCCACGTATCCGGCTGCCGCCGAGCACGCCGCCCCGACGATGTACAGGACCGCGGTGACCCAGCCCAGGGTCAATCCGATGATGATCGCGACCACCACTCCGATCGCCCCGATGACCATGTACTGGCGGTTCAAATAGGCGGACGCGCCCTCTTGGATCGCCGCCGCGATCTCAATCATGCGCGGATTACCGCGCGGTTGCTTCATCACCCAGCCGATCAGCGCCAGCGCGAAAACCACGGCGATGACCCCGCCGCCCACTGCCCAGAGCACGACGCTCGAATCCATCAGCTACCCCTTATTCGTACCTAGATCAGCCGGTCGAGGCCGGCAGCCCGGCCCGCGAAGGGTCCGCCAGGACCCTGTTCATGGCATCAACCACCACCGCCGAGATGCCCACCACGCGGGCGTCGCCCGATTTCTGTGCGTAATAATCCGCAGCCCCCGGACTCGGATTGCCGACCGATAGGGTATACGAACCGCCCCCCACCTCGCGGCAAGCGATCGTCAGCCGCGGCGGATGGAGGCCGTCTAGGCCCGCCTGCCGGGCGCTCGGGTGAAGCTGCTCGGGCGCGATCAGGGTCAGGTGATCGAGAGTCTGCTGAACCTGGACCTGATCCGCCAGCCGGGGCGCGCCGGCACCCACGACCAGGGTCCAGGGGACGTCCACGGCGGAGCGCTGAATCGTCATCGTCCGCGTCGGCGAGTCGACCGTCAAGGAGAGGGCGTTGAGGCTGCCGCAGGGGAAGAAGGTGGCCGCCGGCGGCGTCGCTCGGGGCCGGGTCACGAAGAAGATCACGACCAGCGCCACCAACAGCAACCCGACCACGATCCGCCGGGCCAGCTCGCCCGACGCCTTAGGCATAGGGGCGCGATCGGCGCCGGTACCAGACCATCGCCCCGATCAGGACCACGAGCAGGGGCATCACCAGAAGGGTGAGCAGGTAGTTGAAGGTCAGCTGTCCCTCGGTCAGGCTGAACGGGGCATTGGACGACGCCGGCGGGCCGCTGGCGATGAGGGCATCCTGCTGCGACAACCACTGCATGATGCCTTTCAAAAGCTCGCTGTTGGCGCCACTGGCGTTGGGCGGATAGGCACGATTTTCGGCGAAAGCCGAGGTGCCGACGATGACGATGCGGGTGTGCTTACCGTTGCTGGCCGTGTTCTCGAGCGTCTCCATGAGCGTGAAGGGCCCGCTCTGATCCTGGCTCTGGCGCGACAGATCGTTGCGGGGAGCCGCTATTTGGTAGGCCGAAGCGGGGGCGGTGATGAATGGGACGGCGGTCAGGCTGGCGTCGGGGGTGCCGGTGATGGCGGTCGGCTGGGGCATGAAAACGAACTGGCCGGCGAGCGCCTTGGCGATCGGCGAGGCTCCGAAGGTGAGGGCCACCGAGGTGGTCGGATCGTTGGTCGCCATCTGCCCCGGGTCCTGTTCCATGACCAGCCCGCCGTTCAGGGCGAGACCGTAGGGGGTGAGTAGCGCGTTGGCCGAAGCCAGCGCCTTGCCATCCTGGCTGACCCAGGGATCGAAGGCCAAGAGCAGCTTGCCGCCTGCATCCAGGTACGCGCCCACGGCCGCCACGGCGGTGGCGGGGAGCGGCTTCAAGCTGCCGACGATTGCCAGCACGTCGCAGTTGGCGGGCACCCTCGCCAGCTGCGAGAGCACCACCGAGCTGACCGAGAAATCGCTGGAACGCAGCGTGGCCGCGGCCTTGCCGTAGCCCGCCCCCCCGGTCGTATCGGACAGATCGCGATTGCCCTCCCCCACCTCCCAGCAGATGTTGAGGGGATGATTCGACTCCAGCCGCTGCATGGCGGCGGTGATGTCAGCCTCGGATTGAGACCCCAGGGCGAGCACCACCGGCTTCCGATTGCCGTACTGCAGGACCAGGTCGCCGTGGGCGCTGGCGCCCAGCCGGGTGGCCAGGACGGGATTGGCGGTGGGGTCCACGAACTGGACCTTGACGTGCCCGCTCTGCTGCTGGTAGAGGCCCATCAGCTGCTCCATCTGGAGCCTGTTGGTCGACTCCGAGGCAACGTAGAAGCCGGTCGCCTGGAGGTCCGAGCTGAGGTTCTTGGCCACCGCGACCGACTGCCCGGAGAGGGTGTAGAGATGCCCTTTGGTCAGATCCCAACCCGCCCCCCAGTTGGCCACCCCGGCGTTGAATGCCAGCAGCAACCCGATCACCAGGGCGCTCAATATGACGCTGGCCGAGCCCGACTGAGCTCGACGGCTTCGCCCCACCTCGAGGAGCGGTTCAGGATCCAGCGCCACCGCCCCGACCAGGAGCGCCAGTCCCACCAGCAGGCCGTACCCGGTCAGCCTTCCCAACCCACCCTGGACGAGGGATGCGGCGGCCGAGACCACCACCAGGAGCAGGCCCAGCGCGGCCCCAGCGGTGGCCACGCGGCGCTCGAAGCGCTTCACCGCCAGCGCCTCGAGTCCAGGACCCGAGTGGCCAGAAAGAGGGCGCCGCCGACCAGTGAGAGGAAGTAGATCACGTCGCGACCGACCAGCCTGCCCTGGTTGAACGACTGGGCTCGGTTGGCGGCACTCAAATAGCCGAAGAACGAACTCGCCTGGCCCTGCAGGCCCGCGCTCAGCACGTTGCTCAGATATTCGAAGAAGATCAAGAGGCCGATCCCGATCACGGCCGCGATGATCTGGTTGGAGGTCAGGGTCGAAGCCAGAATCCCCAACGCCACCCAGGCCGCACCGACCAGGATCAGCCCGATGTAGCCGGTCAGCAGGGGACCCGGGTCCAGGCCGGGAATGGTGATCGCGTGGCCGAGCAGCAGGTAGTGATTGCGGCCCGACCCGAAGTGGGCGATGAGGACCACGTAGACCAGCGTGAAGGCGGCGGTGGCAAGGTAGAAGACCAGTCCTGCCAGCCACTTCCCCAAGACCACTTCAGAGTCTCTGACCGGGGAGGTGAGCAGCACTTCGAGCGTGCCCGAGCGCCGCTCTTCGGCCACCAACCGCATGGTGTAGAGGGGGGTGAAGAAGACCATGAAGAGGGCGAAGATGCTGAACACCTGGTCCATGCCCACCGGCACCTGGGCGACGATCTGGCCCAGATATCCGAGCAGCGACACGAGCACGATCAAGACCGCGCCGACCACGTATCCGATCGGGGATACGAAGTAGGCGGCGATCTCCCGCCGGGCAATCGCCCCCACGTTCAACAGGCCGCTGTTCCAGAGCGCCCTGTAGGCGCCCGTCGCCTCCATGGGCACCAGGTCGAGCGGCTCGGGGTCTTCGGAGTGGGACTCTGAGACGCCGGGCGGCGAGGCCTGGGCCAGCGCCGCGGTAGAACTGCCCGATTGGTTTGGGGCGAGCCTGAGATCACCTCGCCGCGCCGGTCGTGGGCGAACCGGGGCCTCCAAGGCTGGGTCGGGCTGCGGCGGGGCGAGCGGAGCCGGATCAGGGGGAGAGGCCGCGGGCCGGGGGCGGACCGCCCGCGGTCGCCGTGGAGCCTTCGCGGGGAGCTCCGGCCCGACCTCGGGCTTGGCTGCGCGCCGCCGCCGCTTTTCGGGCCCTTCGCTCACGAGCGCTCCTCGTGGGTCAGTTCCAGGTAGACGTCCTCCAGGGTGGGGGCGCCCAGACTCAGCCCGCGCAGGCGCAGGTGCGCGCCGAGGATGGCCTGAGTGAGCTGGTCTTGGGTTTCGGGTCGCTCCACCTCCGCCAGAACGCGGTGCTCATCTGGTGAGGTGGACTCGATGCGGTAGCCGCCTCCGCCGAGAACGCCGTCCAGCGCGTCGCGCAACTGCGTCAGGCTGCCCTGGACCAGTATCTCGAGCTCCTGCTGTCGGCGGCCGGCCAGCCCCTGACTCAAATTGGCGGGCGTGTCGTCGGCCACGATGCGGCCGCGGTTGATGATCACGACCCGCTGGCAAGTGGCGCTGACCTCGGACAGGATGTGGCTGGAGAGGATGATGGTGTGGGTGTGGCCGAGTTCCGCGATCAGATCCCGCGTCTCGCGGGTCTGAGCTGGATCGAGGCCGGCGGTGGGCTCATCCAGAATCAGGACCTGGGGATCGTGGACCACGGCCTGAGCCAGGCCAACGCGCTGGCGCAGGCCCTTGGAGAGCCGGCCGATGATCTGGTGGCGGCGCTCGCTCAGCCCACAGACCTCGATCGCATGGTCGATGCGGCCGCGCCGCCGGGCGGTCGGCACCGCGCGCAGGCGGCAGACAAACTCCAAAAACGCCTCCACCCTCATCTCGGCATAGAGGGGCGCCAACTCGGGCAGATAGCCAACCCGGCGTCGGACCTCGCGCGATTGCGTCTGGACGTCGTAGCCGGCGATGCTGGCGCGTCCCTGGTCGGCGCCCAGATATCCGGTGAGGATGCGCATGGTCGTCGACTTTCCGGCCCCGTTGGGACCCAGAAAGCCGAGCACCTGACCCCTTGGAACCGAGAAGGAGACATCGGTCAGGGCGGGCTGCCCCCCATAGCTCTTGCACAGGCCGTCTACCTCAATCAAATGACGGTCCCGAAGTCTAACCGGCTCGGGCCCACCACCGCGACCCCGGCAAGCTGTTATAACCGGACCGTGGGTACCTCCATCATCGCCATCGGAGACGAGCTGCTGAGCGGATTCACACTCGACACCAACTCCCATTGGATGTCCGAGCAGCTGCGGCGACTGGGGTTTCAGGTCAAGCGGAGGAGCACGGTTCGGGACCGCAACCAGGATGTTGCCGAGCAGGTGCTTCGGGACCTGGAGGATCCCGAGGTGGAGATGGTGTTCTGCTCGGGAGGCCTGGGACCGACCCCCGACGACCGGACGCTGGAGGCCATCGCCCTGGCCCTGGGCCGAGAACTGGTCGAGCTGCCAGAGGTGACGGCCAAGATCGAGCGTCGCGTGGCCCAGCTGGTCGAGTCGGGCATCGTCCACAAGGCCCAGGTCATGGAGGGAAACCGACGTATGGCCTTCGTCCCGGCGGGGGCCGAGCACGTCTTCCAGAACACCCACGGCATGGCGCCGGGGCTCTGCTACCGGCTGGAGGGCGGGCTGCTCTTCATACTGCCCGGTGTACCGCCCGAGTTGAAGGGAATATTCAGTGAGGAGATCGAGCCCTTGTACCTGGGCGGACGGGCCGGCGACACCGTCCGTGAGCTGCGCTTTCGCGGCGCCGTGGAGGCCCGCTTCTATCCCATCATGCGCGAACTGGAGGCAACCCACGCCGACGTGTCGGTCGGGTCCTACCCCAACTCGGAGACCCGGGAACTGACCATCCGCGCCTCCGGAGCCGACCCCGAGCGGGTGGCCGCGGCGATGGAGATCGTCCGGACGCGGATCGCCGCCATGGGGGTGACTCCGCTCGAGTAGGGGCCTACTCGCCCGTGAACTGAGGCTCCTGACGGGCCAGAAAGCTCATCAGTCCGACCGCCGCATCCTGGCTCAGCGCGGCCCGCGCGAAATTGCGGGCCTCGGTCCGCAGGCCCTCCTCGAGTCCGCTCGCCGAGCCCTTGTTGACGGCTTCCTTGATGAGGCCGACGGCCAGCGTCGCCGCCCCCGCCAGTCGCTCGGCCAGAGCTTGAACCCGAGCCTCGAAGTCCTCCGGCCGGAGAGCGAGGTCAACCAGCCCGGCGGCCGCCGCCGCCGGCGCGCCAAGGCGCGTCGCCTCGATCAGCATGGGTAGGGCGCGCGCCCTTCCGATCAGTCGCACCAGGCGCTGGGTGGCGCCCCCGCCCGGGATCAGCCCCAAACTCGCCTCGGTCTGCCCGATGAGGGCCCGGCCGTCGTCGACCATGAGACGGTAGTCACAGCACAGGGCAAGCTCGCAGCCGCCGCCCAGGGCGTGCCCGCCAAGGCTCGCGATGACCGGTTTGGGGCAGGACTCGATGGCCGCGAAAGCGCGCGCGTTGGCGACCACCTGGGCGATGATCCGGTCCTCGGCGTCGGGCGCCAGGCGATCGATGGAGGCCATCAGGCTGAGATCGGCGCCAACCGAAAAATACTTCTCATAGGCGCTCTGCAGGATCACCACCCGGCAGTGCGGATCAGATCCCAGCCCGCCGAAGCACTCCTCCAGCTCGCCCAGGAGATCGGGAGCGATGGCGTTGTTGCCCCCGCGATGCATGGTGACTCTGGCCACCCCAGCGGTCATCTCCAAGTCCAGCGTCTGGCCCACTACTTTCCGGTCCCGCCGGTTCAGGCGGTGAACAGGGGCAGGCCACCCGCCACTTCAATCGCCGCCCCGGTCGTGTAGCCGGCTTCGTTTGAACACAGGAAGGCGATGGTGGCCGCGATCTCACCCGGTTCGCCAAAGCGATGCTGCACCGTCCGGGCCTTGAATCGCTCATACATGGGGTTCGTCAGGGCCGCCGTCTGCCCTGCCTCGGAGAGGATGATCCCGGGCACGATGGCGTTGGCGGTGATGCCGTACCGCCCTCCCTCCAGCGCGACCGTGCGCATCAGACCCAGGATGCCGGCCTTGGTGGCCGAATAGCTGGCCTGGCCGAATCCACCCATGGTGCCGGCAACCGAGCTCATGAAGATGATCCGGCCCCACTTGGCCTGGACCAGGTAGGGCCAGGCCTCCTTGGTGCAGTTGAAACTCCCGGTCAGGTTGACGGCCACGTCCCGATCCCAGAGCGCGTAGTCCATGGCTCCGATCTGGGCGGTGTTGTCCAGGGTGGCGGCGTTGTTGATCAGGATGTCGATGCTCCCGAACTGATCTTTGATCTGGGCGAAGACCCGGGCCACCTGGGCCCGGTCGGTGACGTCCATCTTGACCGCGGCCGAGCGTCGGCCGAGGCCCCTTATCTCCTCGGCGGTGGCGTTGGAATAGACCCAGCCCTGGGCCGTGGCGAGTGTGGCCAGCGCCGAATTGGCACTGGCCGCCGTGCTCTTCAATTCCGGGTCGTCCTCGATCAGGATGTCGGTGACGACGACGTCGGCGCCCTGGCGGGCCAGGGTCAGTGCATCTTCGCGTCCGAGTCCGCGCGAGGCGCCGGTCACCACCGCCACCTTGCCGCTGAGGTCAAACATGTTCCCTCCTTCTTGCTACCTTCCGCCCGACCGCGCCCGGCGCGGATCGGAAAATAGGCTGTGCCGGCTTCAGGCCCGTCCGGGTTCGGGCGCGATCTCAGCCTCCGCTTTGGTCAGGACCGGCTGGCCGGACTGGTTGTGGGCGCCGATCGGGATCCGCTCCCCCTCCGAAGCGGCGCTGAAGGTGATGGTGTCGCCCGGTTGAACCATGGCCGCAAAGCGAACCGAGAGCCGCCGCAGGCGCGCGCCGCCGCCCACCACCCGAGCCGCCAGACCCATCTGCAGCATGCCGTGGGCGATGACGCCGGGCAGTCCCACGCGGCGAGCGAAGGCGTCGTCCAGGTGAATCGGGTTGAGGTCCCCCGAGGCGCGCGCGTAAGCCTCGATCTGGGCCCTGCTGAAGGTGACCGTCAGCTCCTTCAAGCGTCGCTCCCACGGATCACGAAGAGCGCCCGAGAAACACAGACGGGATCGTTCCGCTCCGCTCCCCGGACCTCGGTCTCCAGGCTGATGAAGCGCGCTCCCCGCCGGGTGATGTCGCTGGCCACCCGCGCCCTCGCCTCAACCCGCTCCCCGATCGTGGGGTGGCGGCTCCATTCGAACTCCTGACTGGCGTGCAGTAGCCGGCCCAGATCGACCTCGGCCAGAGGATCCGAGAAGAGCTGGGGAGCGGTCGTTCCGAGCGCGTAAACGGCGGCATAGGTGGGTGGAACGGATCCATCCGGGGACAGCCCCAGGGCCCGGGAAAAGGCGTCGACGGCCTCCACCTCGAGTTCAAATTCGACGGGCGGATAGCGCTTGCCGGAGACCTCGGCTATCGGGACAGCCCTCCCTGGGTGCGGTAAACGTCGAGTTCGTGGCGCTTGTGCTCGGCCTCATCGCGGTCAGTGAAGAGGATGAAGTGTCCGCGCCCGTGCACATACCAGCCGCCGCCCTCGTCGCGGGTGACCTTCATCTGGGGCAGCTCGACGTCGTAGACCTGGCCCGACGGCGATACTCGGAGCAGCGCCATCTACCAGAGCCTCCAGCCAGCACTCACCGACAGCGGGCAGCTCAAGACCGCTTCCATGCAGCGGAGCCTAGACCAAAGCCGGAGCCCAACGCCAGTTGAACCGATCCACCCGCCACGCCGGCCGGGCCGCCCGGAGCCATGGCGGCGCCGCCGGGTGCCACCGCTGGGTGTCTGCCCGCGCCCACATCGTTCCGTCAACCGCGGTTCACGAGACCTCTTCATCCTCCTCCAAGAGGCGCAGGCCCAGGTGTGAACTGAGTCCGAGATGGCGGGAAAAGAATCCGGCCACCCGTTCCACGTAGAGCTGGCGATCATCAAAATAGGCCGCCGCGTGCGCCGCCCCTTGCACCACCCAGATCTCGCGCGGGCCCCGATAGGAATCGTGGAGAAGGCGGGAGTGACGAACGTCGGTGACCTTGTCGTCGCCGCCGTGTATGAAGAACAGGGGGCGCGGCTCGAGTCCGGAGAGGACGCTGATGGGTGAGGCGTCCGCCAGCCGCGCGCCCGATCGCAACCCCAGCCACCACCCGGCCGGCGTGACCAGGAGCTGGCCGGGCAGCCCGCAGGCTCGGCGCACCGACTCGATCAGCTCTTGGCGGAGGTCGGCGAAGGGCGAATCGAGCACGAGCGCGGCCACGGTGGGATCTCCGGCCGCCGCCAAAAGCGAGACCGAGGCCCCCATCGAGTAGCCCAGCAGTCCGATGCGGGCATCCCGCACCCGGCCCCGGGCGTAGGCGATCGCCGCCCCCAACTCCTGCACCTCCTTGATCCCCAGTGTGACCGCGGCCCGGTCGCTGCCGGGCATGCCGCGGTAGGAGTAGCAGAGCACGTTGAAGCCCTTGCGCCAGAGCGCCACCGAGACGCCGAGCACGTCCTGGCGCCGTCCCTTGTGGCCGGGGCTGACGATGACGACCTGGGGATTGCCGGGCTGGCGCAGCAACCAGAGGCCGAATCTGGTTCCGTCCGCGGTGGTCAGGTCGATCTCCTCGTGGTCGACCTGAAACTCAAACGGTGTGAACTCGAAGTCTCGAACCGAACCGCTCCGTCCGGGAACGAACAGCCTCCGATAGAGGTAGACGCATCCCCCCAGGTAGGCCGCGGCGAGGATCGCGCCCGCGATTATTGCATCGATCAGCAACTGTGGCACGGACTGTCGAATTCAGTCTAGACCGGATCGCGGGCGGCTTTAGGGGCAATCCCAGACCGCGTCTCCTCGTACCGTCCGAGCACAAATAGGAGCAGGCTGACCCGATTCAGGTACCTGCGGGCGAGCGGGTAGGGGGAGTCCAGAGCGCGCTCCAGCGCCACCAGGCGGCGCTCGGCTCGACGCACCACCGTGCGCGCCACGTCAATCGCTCCAGAGCCGGCGGTCTGGCCGGGCAGGATGAATTGGGCCGGCATCGTGACCTCCGCCTCCAGCTCGGCCATCCGATCCACGACGGCGGTCAGGTCGGAGTCGGTCAGGCCCGAGAACTTGGCACGATCCTCATAGGCGCTGGCCAGTTCCGCCCCCAGCCGGTAGAAGCCGCGCTGCAGCTCCTCCAGAATCTCCCTGACCCGGGCGTCCGCACTCAGCGCCCGCGCCAACCCGATCGCGCTCGATGCCTCATCCACCGTGCCGTAGGTCTCGATGCGCAAATCGTCCTTGGGCAACCGCCCCCCGCCCAGCAGCCCGGTGCTGCCGTCGTCCCCGCTCCCCGCCATCTGGCTCAGCGTCTTGCTGCGCCGGGTCATCGGCTGCCCGCCGACGCCGTAGCGATGAGTGACTCCAGCTCGGCCAGCCCGCCATCCGAGAGCGACTCGAGGCGCAGGTCGGCGCGGCTCAGGTCCTGATCGCGGGTGAGCGCGCTGGGCACCACCACACAGAACAGCCCAGCCGCCTTGGCCGCCGCCACGCCGTATTCGGAATCCTCCAACGCGACGGCCTCGCCGGCCTCGACCTGAAGACAGTCCAGGACCGCCTGGTAGACGTCGGGGGCAGGCTTGGGACGGCTCACGTGGTCCCGGCAGCGGATGCAATCCCAACCCTCGCCGAGACCCAGCCGATCCAGGTTCCCCAGCACCCAGGAGCTGCTGGAGCCCGATGCCAAACCGAGCCTGACGCCGGCCGTGGCCGCCTCGGCGCGCAACTCTCTGACCCCCCCCAGCACCGGACGATCGGCCATCAAGACCTCCACTCGGGCTCGGCGGGCGGAGTCCAGGGACTCGCGCTCCAGGGCTCGGCCAACCTTCACCTCGAGGTCGGAAATGGGGTCGAAGTAGTTGCTGCCTCGCCCGATGACGGTGCGCCAGAATTCCAGCGGCAACTCCAGTCCGTGGGCCCGGTAGGTTTCTTGCCAGGCCTGGAAAACCGGGATCTCCGAATCCACGATGAGACCGTCGAAATCGAAGATGAGGGCGCGCAGCACGCCTCCATTGTTCGCCAATCGGGTGCACCGCCACCACCACCGCCCGCCCAGATGCGGTATCAACAGCGCATGCCGGACCGAAGCCGCCCCGTCATCGAGCCCCTGGAGAGCGAGCGCGAACTGGTCTCGGGCCGGCGCCAGTTCCTCGATGACCTACCCCTGGGCGATGGCCTGATCGCCGCTTTCGTGCGCAGCCCGCTCGCCCATGCCGGTATCCGCAAGATCGACCTGGAGCCGGTCGAGGAGGTGCCCGGGGTGGTGGTGGCCCACCACGCACAGAGCCTGGTGCTGCCTCCGCGGCTGGCCTTTGGGCTGCTTCCGGAGGTCTTCGCTCGACCGCCACTGGCCCGCGATGTGGTGCGATTTGCGGGTGAGGCGGTGGCCGTGGTGGTGGCCGGCTCGAGGGGCGCGGCGGCCGATGGCGCCGAGGCGGTGCGGGTGGAGTACGAGCCCTGGCCGTGCCTGATTGATCCTGAGCAAGCCGAAGAGGCGTCCGCCCCGATCTTGTTTCCCGCCCAGGGTTCGAATCGAGCCTTCGAGGTCGCCTTCGGAGATGAGGGTGACCTGTTCGCGGATTGCGAGGTCGTGGTCCAAGGCCGGTTGGTCAACCAGCGCCTGGCACCGGTCCCGCTCGAAGCCAACGCGGTTCTGGCTCAGCCGGACGGCAGCGGAGGACTGCTCGTCTACGCATCGACGCAGAGCCCGTTTCAGGTCCGCGATTTCATCGCCGACAGCCTCGGACTGGCCGAGTCCAGCGTGCGCTGCGTGGCACCGTCAGTGGGTGGAGCGTTTGGCGGCAAGCTCCAGGTCTATCCCGAACAGGTGGTGGTGGCGGCCCTCGCCCTCAGCCTCCAGCGCCCGGTCCGATGGGTGGAGTCGCGCTCCGAGAATCTGGTCGCCATGACCCACGGCCGAGCCCAGACTCATCACTTCAAACTGGGCGCATCGCGCAGCGGAGCCATCGAGGCCCTGAGCGTCGAGATTCTGGCCGATGCCGGCGCCTATCCGGGCCAGGGGGCATTCCTGCCCCTCATCACCGGTCAAATGCTTTCGGGCGTCTACGCGATCCCGAGGATCCACCTCTCGGCCCGATCGGTGTGCACCAACACAACCCCCACGGCGAGCTATCGCGGGGCGGGCCGCCCCGAGGCCACCATGCTTATCGAGGGCGCCCTGGACCTGCTCGCCGCCGAGCTTGGTCTGGACCCGATCGAGGTCCGCCGGACAAATCTCATCCCCAAGCAGTACTTCCCCCACACCACCGCCACTGGCGTGGTCTACGACAGCGGCGACTACGAACGAGCGCTGGCCGACCTCTTGCGGCACGCGGACTACCCCGAGCTGCGGGCCGAACAGAGCGCCCGGCGAGCCCGCGGGGACCGCCTCGGACTAGGCATCGGGATCTGCCTCTATGTCGAGATGACGGCGATTGGTTCAGCCACCGAATACGCCTCCGCCCGCCTCCTCGACGACGGCCGGATCGCGGTCGCGGTCGGCACCGCGGATGCGGGCCAGGGCCATGCGGCCGCCTTCGCCGCCCTCGCCGCCGCCGCCCTGGGGGTGAATGCCGAGCAGGTGGTGGTGGTGGAGGGCGACACCTCCTGGCTGCCCCGGGGAGATGGCACCAGCAGTTCGCGCTCCATCCAGCTGGGTGGGAGCGCGGTTCACGTCGCCTGCCATGCGCTCTGGGAGCAGGCGCGGGCCGAGGCGGCGCTGATCTTGGACGAGCGGGCCGAACAGCTGGTGGCGGTTCCGGCTGGGTTTGCCGAGCCCTCGGCCCGCGCCCGCACCGTGACCTGGCAGGAGTTGGCCGCCTCCGGCCACCAACTCTTCGCCCAGACCGACCTGGTGGCGGAATCGACCTTTCCCTTCGGCGCTCACCTGTCGGTGGTCGAGGTTGATCTGGACACGGGGGCGATCGAGCTTCTGAGGCACGTGACGGTGGACGATTGCGGGACCCTGATCGATCCCCGACGGGCGCAGGCTCAAGTCCACGGTGGAGTGGCCCAGGGGGTGGCTCAGGCGCTGGCCGAGGAGGTCCTCTACGATCCCCAGGGCACGCCGCTGACCTCCACCCTGCTCGACTACGCGGTGCCCGGCGCCTGCGAGCTGCCCGACATCGAGAGCCACAGCCTGGAGACACCCACGGCCTCCAACCCGCTCGGGTCCAAGGGGATTGGCGAGGCGGGTGCCATCGGGTCCACGCCCTCGGTGGTCAGCGCCGTCCTGGACGCTCTGCGCCCCCACCACGTGCGGGGGCTGGCCATGCCGCTTACCCCCGAGCGCATCTGGCGGGCACTCCAGCAACCCGCCCCGCCCGAGTCGAGCTGAGCCCCCCGATCAGGCCGCCGGGCACCTGATGGCGCCAGCGCCTACCTGCGCGCGCGGGCTACACGTTTGGCGCATCCTCGGGTCCCGGAAGGACCACTTTCATGCAGCCTGCCCACCCGCCCCCCGGTGGGCCCGAGCCCGACTGCCTCGGAGCGAGCGTCGCCCACCGGCACCAGGCGCGATCGAGCGGCTCTCCCATCGGCCCGTGGCATCATTGCGAGGGTTGGCAAACCTTTCCGATCAAACCTCGGATGCGTCCCCACCGGCCACGTGAGGCGCCGAGCACTGGCCGCTGGCATCATCTTGGTGGCGGTGTTGACCGCCGCCGCCGTGCAGTCCCGGCGGCCCCTTCCCGCCCCCACCGGAGCGCTTCTGCTGGCTGCTTCCCACGCCTATGGAGCAACCAAAAAGCCGCCCTGGCCGGCCACCGGCGAAGCCGCCATCGGTGCCGACGGACTCGGTCTTTGGGCAGCCTCCGCCTCGCCCCGGGCGCTTCCCATCGCGAGCCTGGCCAAGGTCATGACCGCCCTCGTTGCTCTGGAGGCCAGGCCGCTCTCGCCCGGCCAGGGGGGCGGCACCGTCACCGTCTCCGCCGCTGACGCCGCCACCTATCAGGCAGAGACCAGCGCCGGCCAGTCGACCGTGGTGGTCCGCGCCGGAGAGCAGTTGACCGAGTTGCAGCTCCTGCAGGGCATGCTGATCCCGTCCGGAAACAACTTTGCCGCCCTGCTGGCTGACTACGCGGCGGGATCGGTGGGCCAGATGGTGCAGCGGATGAACCTCAAAGCCCGCACGCTCGGACTCTCCAAGACCCACTTCGACGACGTCAGCGGGATATCCACCAGGACGGTCAGCGTTCCCGCCGACCTGGTCCGGCTGGGCGAGCTGGCCCTGGCCAACCCCGTCATTGCCCAGGTGGTGGGAATGGCGCAGGCAGTGCTGCCGGTGGCGGGTGTGGTGTACAACGTCAACTACGCACTCGGTCGGGACGGCATTCTGGGCATCAAGACGGGATCTGATCCGGCGGCCGGAGCGTGTTATCTCTTCGCCGCCAATTGGACTTCGTCCTCTGGCCGAAGCCACCATTTGGTCGGAGCCATCGAGGGCATGGCGACCCTGGACGGAACCTTCGCGGCGGCCCAGCGGCTGCTTGATGCGGCCCGCGCCAACCTCGTCGTTGAGCACCTGGTGGCCGCCAAGCAGAAGGTTGGCACGCTCTCCGCCGCGTGGGGTTCAAAGGCAGGATTGCTCTCTCCAGACGATCTCAGTCTGGCCCTCTGGCCGGGGGAGGTGGTCCGAACTCGCCTGGTCCTCAAAGCCAATCCAGCGCCGCTCGCCAGGGGCAGCGTGGTCGGTCACCTGGAGGTCAGCGCGGGTCCCCAATCTGTCCAGCTACCGCTCGCAACGTCGTCCGCGATTGCGTCGCCCTCGCGCCTCTGGCGAATCCTGCGGATTGCCTGAGATGGACGCCTCTAGGACCGGGCGTTTCGCTCCCCTGGGGGTGCTGAGCAAGAGCCTCTGCCTCCCCCTCCTGGTGTTGCTCGCGGCCTGCTCGACGGGGGCCACCCTGACGGATCTGGGGCCGGTCACCCCGCCCCCGCTTCAACCGCTGACCAGCCTTTGGACACCGTCACCGCAACCGCGTTCGAGCGGCACCACCCAGGCCCCGGAGGCCACACCGGCCTCTCCCCTCCCCTCCCTGGGGCAGACCGTGGGATCGGACTTGCGACACGGCTACGATGCCTCCTACCCCCAGTGCGCAGCCGCCAAATATCCGGCCGCGGCCGAATTCGCCGTGATCGGAGTCAACGGCGGGTTGGCGTTCACCGCCAACAGCTGCCTGCAGCGGCAGTGGGGGAACGCGATCGGGGTCCGCAGCCTCTACCTCAACTCCGGATTCAATCCCGACAACTACGCCAAGGTGGGGGCCGGATGTCGCCACATCGGGCTCTTGATTCACGCCCCGCCGGAGCAGCAGATCGCCTATGCGATCGGATGCGGCGAAGCCCTCCAGTCACTCAACCTGATCGCCGACCAGGGGATCACCCCCTCCCGCATATTCTGGATCGACGTCGAATCGTCGAACAGCTGGTCCACCCAGGACCTCTCCCTCAACCGTTACGCGCTGGAGGGCGAGTTTGACCAACTCACCGGGCGCGGCTTCCTGGTTGGCGTGTACTCCGCCTTCGCCGACTGGGCGGAGGTGACCGGCAACTGGACGGCGCCCACCGTCAGCGCCGATTGGGTGGCACAGTCGTTGGATTCGAGTTCCTGCCGCGGCCGGGGATTCTCAGACGCGCCGGTCTGGCTGCGTCAGGAGACGACGACCTGGCCGCCACCCGCCGCGGTCGATTCAGATTGGATCTGTTGAGGCCGGCTCGAGCCCGGCGCCGCCCAGTGTGAAACCTGCCGTTCAAGACTCGAAAACGGGGACCAGGAAGGGTCGGCGCCGGTCAGGAGCCCTGCTCTGGTAGCGGCGTCAGCCTGACGACGGGGATCTGGCGATCGGTGCTGCGCTGGTACTCACCAAAATTGGGGGCCTCGGCCACTATCTGCTCCCAGCGTTGATCGCGCTCGGGTCCCTGCAGCACGCTAGCCCGCACTCTCACCCTCTTACCCCTCGATTCGACCCAGACCTGATCGGGCTGGGCGACGGCGTTCAAGAGCCATCGAGGATGCCTCCGGTCGCCTCCGGCCGAGGCCACCACCAACCAGCCCTCCCCAAATTCGGTGAAACTGGCCAGGGGATTGGTTCGCAACCGACCAGTCTTGGCTCCCACCGTGGTGAGCAAAATCATCTTGCCCAGCCCGCGCCCGCGCAGGAGGCGATAGACGACTCGGTTGAGGGCCAACATCAGTTTTATGGCACCCCCGCCGGGCATGCCCTTACCGTGGGTTCCAGCCGGTGGAAGAGCCGAATTCACTACCTTCCCAACGGGCTGCCGCAGTGTCCTATTCCGATCGAGGGCCAACTGGCGCACGGCGGCCGGGCCGGGTCAATGCGCCCGGTAATAGGCCCAGGCGTCGAGGCTGGGAGCATCCAGGCCCTGACGGCCAAGAATGCTGCAGATCTGGCTTCGGTGCTCGCCGCCGTGAACCACCGCCTGCAGCAGGAGGACCCGCGCCGCAACCTCTTGGGTCTGTCCCGCCGCGTTGACCCGAGTGACGGTTCGATCGAGATCAAACTGGTCCGAGATAAGACTCTCCCAGCGCTGGCCGCGCTCTTGGGCCTGGGTTAGGAGTCGGGGCACGCCCGCCCGAGCCGCCTCCATGCTGGCCGCCGACGGCGCCACGCCGGCCAGGGCGGCGGACATTCTCTCATCAGCCCCACCCAGGTGCTGGAGAGTCTCCAAGATGCTTCCGAACGAGCCCTGCTCCGGGTGCTCGATCAGCCCCAGCGGCAAGAGTGAGCAGTGCTGAAGAAGGAGGACGGTGGCCCAGCAGTGATGACGAACGGCGTCCTCCATGCCCTCCACACGTCCATTTTGGCCCCCGCTCAACTCCTCTGCGCACCGTCAGCCTCGGCGCTTGAGGTAGTTGTACCAGCTCGAATTTGCGGGGAGCACGTCCAGTCATCCGATCGCAGCCCCGCCAGCGCTGTGAGCGGGAAGGCTGATGCGACTCCGGTTGCTCAGCCCTCGCCTTGGCTGGCATCGCCCTGAGCCTCGATCGCCAGCCTCAACTGGTGAACCAGGTCGAGGGCCCTGGCTTCGGCATCTGAATCGGGAACCATGTGGGCCACCGCCTGCCCGACCAGGTAGGTGCTCAGAGGTGCCAGGCGGCGCTCAGAGGCGTGGGCCACCGCCCCCGCCAGCGCGAGCAACTCTTCGGTCATCGCCTCCGATAGGGGCAGCAGCCCGATCGCGCCTTCCCGGTTCGATGCCAAGCGCTCGATCCTGGCCACGAGATCGATCAGGAATGTTTCGTCCACCAGATGACTATAGGGGCCCCGAATTCACCACCCAAAGCCCCCGGCCGCCATCATTTGGGGAGACCGCCATGGCCACCCACGAACCGCTAACGCTCGCGCTCCTAGCCGGGGGGAAAAGCCGGAGAATGGGTTTCCCCAAGCAACTTCTGCCGGTCGCTGGCGGCACCCTGATCGAGTGGCTCTGCGCGAGGCTCGCACCGAAGTTTGATGAGTTGTTGGTCTGCGCCTCCCGGGAGGCGCTGCCCCCAGCACTCTGGCCCAACTCGATTCCGGACCTGAGAATCGATGCCGGCCCACTGGCGGGAATCGAAGCCGCGTTGGTGGCGGCGAGCCATCAAGCCACCTTTGTTCTGGCCTGCGACATGCCGCTGGTACGCTGGCCAACCGTGCTCCGGTTGCTCCACCTGAGCCGGGGCCACGGGGCTGCGGCGACGCGAATCGGAGACCTCCCCCAACCCCTTTGTGCGGTCTACCGGAAGTCGGTGCTGCCCTCCCTGCAGCATCACCTGGAGACTGGCCGCCGGGGGGCGGTGGAGTTCCTCTTGAGCCTGGATGTGGTCTACCTCGAGGATCTGGAGGATCTGGAGCTGAGCAACATCAATACGCCCGCCGCGTTGGAGGCGCTCCGAGCTCATCTCCGCTGACGGCCGTTCCAGCGGGTCATGCCCTGCCAGCAGCTGGTGGGCCGTCTCCTGGGCACGGCCACGCCAGGGGCCAGGATTGGGGCCTGCCCCGCATCGCGCTCCGAGACGAGGTCGAATCCGGGGCCATGGTCGTCCTCCCCTTGGCAACGCGCTGGCGGTGGATGAGAGCCATCCGCCGCTCAGGACCCGCCGGGCCTGCCCTCGAGGCTCTGTCGGAGGAGCTCTTGACCCACGTCTGGGCGGCACCGGTCGGGGCCGGCTCCGGCCTGGACGCTGAGGGGCCTTCCCCGATGCATCGAGGCGGCGCCCAATGCCGACAAATCGTGGAGGTCGGTAGCGATCGTGGCGCCGGGTCGCTCCGATCTCCACCCGCCTGGGTGATGGGGGTTGACGGCCTCACTCTCGGCCGCCGGGGCTGGACCGGGCTGTGCGCGCTTGGGTCTGCCCTGGGAGAGGCACAGAGTGGGACGAGGGGGCGGGCACCTACCTATCCCATTCGGCCGGGCGGGGATGGGTCTGCCTAGAGGCCAGCACTACTCTGCATCAGCCCGCCGTCTGCGACGATGGTGGTGGCGGTGAGGTAGGTCGCGCGATCACCGGCCAGGAAGGCAACCACGTTGCCGATCTCCTCCGGCTTGGCCATGCGCCCGAGGGGAATGCTCGCATCGAGGGTCTTCAGCTTGGCCGGGTCGTTCATGGTCGACAGGTTGATGGGCGTCGCCACCGCCCCCGGCGCCACACCCACCACCAGGATGTTGTGGGCGGCCAGCTCCACCCCGGCGGTGCGTGTCAGCATCCGGATTCCACCCTTGGAAACGCAATAGGCGGTGTTGTTCGGCATGGGCCAGTCCTCGTGCACCGACGTGATATTGATGATCCGGCCGCCACTCTTCTGGGCGATCATCTGGCGCGCCGCGAACTGGGTGCCGAAGAAGGCGCTCTTGAGGTTGATGGAGAGGACCCGGTCGTACTGTTCCTCCGAGGTGTCAAGAACCGAGGTTCGTGTCTCCACGCCGGCGTTGTTGACCATGATGTCGAGGCGCCCGAAAGCCTTGACCGCGGCGGCCACCAGCATTTCGAGGTCGCCCACCTTGCTGACGTCTGCCTCCACTCCCACGGCCCGGTCACCCATGGCGGCAATCTTCGACTCCATCTCAACGGTGGATTCGGGATGCACGATGTAGTCGATGACGACGCTCGCCCCGGCTTCAACCAGCGCCATCACCGCCGCCTGCCCGATACCGCTGTTGCCTCCGGTGACGACCGCGACTTTTCCCTCAAGGCTCATTGCCTGATCCTCCTCATTGATTGGGCCCGGCCCCACCGCCAAGGGCGGCGGCCAGGGCCGGCTTCATGCCGGCCGGGGTGCGATCACCCGGTCCGGCGGCTAGTGAAAATACGCCCAGCGCCAGGGCCAGCAGGGCACTGAATCCAAACATGGTCGGCAGGGGGACGCCGGCCCCGACCAGCGGACCGACCCCGAAGGCGGCGATGCCGTAGCCGAGCTGGTAGGAGCCCAAGACCGCTCCCGCTACGAGGGTGCCGAGGCCGGCAATTTCCTCCTGTCCGAAACTGATCGTCAGGGGCAGCAGGGCCGAACACCCCAGCCCCGCCATCGAAAATGCGACCAGCGCCAGGATCGGGTGGCCGGCCGGCAAAAAGGCCACGCCGAGAAGAACCGCGGCCAGCAGGAAGGGCAGACCTCGGTAGGTGAATCGAGCCGGTAGCCAGCGCTGGATGAGCGCGAACAGGATACGGCCGCCCGTTACCGAGGCCCAGAATGCGGTCAAGGCCAGAGCGGCCCAGGTGGGGCTGGCGGCGAGCTTACCAGTCATGTCGAGCGGAGCCCAGTTTCCGCTCATGGTCTCGCAGGCGCCGTATAGGACGGCCAGGCCGACATACACATACAGCCGCGCTGGTAGACGTGCCCGAGCGGAGCGCGGCCCCGAGCCGCGGGTGGCGCCACCCAGGGGCAGGGAGAGAGTGACTGCAAGCAGGCCCAGCAGCAGCACCGACGAGGCCAGGGGCAGCCCCCACCAGAATCCGAGACCGGTGAAGACGGCCACGAAGACCGGGCCCAGCAGGCTTCCCAGGCCGAGCAGCGCGTTCAGCGCCAGCACCGCCGAGTCGACTCGCTGGGGATGAAACAACCCGGTCAGCGTGTTCAGGGCCGGGACGGTCAGGCCAAAACCGGTACCCAGGGCGGCGGTTGCGACCAGCAGCATCGGATAGGTGGCGGGGGCCCCCGAACTGAGTCGGCTGCTGCCGAGCAGCAGCAGCATCGAAATCAGGTTCGACACCAGCCCTGCCACGCAGAGTCGCTTGATGCCAAACCTCCGACCCAGTTCTCCGCCCAGGATGGCGGCCGTCATGGCCGTCAGCACCTGGGGCAGGAACATGGCGCCGTATTGGGCGAGCGAAAGGCGGTAGCCAGCGACTCCGGTGAAGATGGTGCTGGCGGCGGGAAAGGTGACCAGCGCCACCCCCTGAACCAGCCCGATGGCGTAGACCACCCCGGTCTGCGCTCTGGTGGCGCTTGCCAATGACTCCAGCTAAGCCATCCGCGTTCGGAGCAGTTCCCCCACTCGGATGGCGTTGGCCATGGCGGTCAGGGCCGGGTTAACCGCTCCGATGCTGGGAAAGAAGCTGGTATCGACGACGTAGAGGTTGTCCAACTCGTGGGCCTTGCAGTCGACGTTGAGCACCGAGGTGGCCGGATCAGCGCCAAAGCGGCAGGTCCCCGACTGGTGGGCGACGCCGGCCGTGGAGATGTCGACGTTGAGATAGAAATTCTTGCCGAGAAGGTGGTGTCGCGCCATCCCAACGTGGTTCAGGATCGTCTTCAGCCGCTCATAGAGATGAAGGGATTCGTCTGAATTGGTTGGCGTGTAGGCCAGGTGGACAGCCCCCGCCCGATCCACGGTGATGCGGTTTTCGGGCTTGGGCAGATCCTCGGTGCTGAGCCAAAAATCAACCGCGTGCTGGGCGATTTGATCCAGCGACCACTCGGGTGCCAGCCTGGTGAGCTGGGGCTCCTCGCCTCGGAAGGCGGCCGCGTTCGACTTTCCCACCATCTGGATGTTGCCCATCGGCCAGGGATAGTCGTCGGCGCCAAAGTAAAAGTCGTTGAGGCTCACCGTCTTTTGGTATTTCGTGTCATTGGGCTCGCGGGAGAGGGCCACCACCGCCTTGCTGTGATGAAAAACGTAGTTCCGGCCCACCTGGTCGGAACCATTGGCGAGGCCCCTGGGGTGCTGATCACTGGCCGAAAGCAGCAGTAGCCGGGCGCTGTTGGCGGCCCCCGCGCAGACGGCCACGATATCGGCCGAGTAGACCTCGGTGGCACCGCGGCGCGAGACCATGACGCCGGTCACGTTCCGGCCGCTGGCGTCGGTCTCGAGCTTGGTCACCTCGGCCCCCACCAGGAGGGTGAAGTTGGACTGCCCCAGGAGCGGACGCACGGCGATGATCTCGGCGTCTGATTTGGCGTGGACCAGACATGGATAGCCGTCACACCACATGCACCGGATGCACTTGCTCTTGGCCCGATCCGCCTCATCCAGGAGGATGCCGCAGGGGGCGGCGAAGGGATGGTAGCCCCCCGACTGCAAATCGTCGAAGAGTTGCTGCATGCGCGGTTCGTGATGCAGCGCCGGCCACGGATAGTCGCGGCTGAAGCTTCCCTCGGTCGGATCCTCGCCGTGCTTGCCGTGCACCTGGTAGAGCCACTCGGCACGCGTGTACCAGGGTTCAAAGTCGTCGTAGTTGAGGGGCCAGGCGGGCGAGACGCCATCGATGTGGCGAACCTCTCCGAAGTCCTGCGGGCGCAACCGATAGAGCGCCGCTCCGTAGAGTTTCGTCGCCCCCCCCACAAAGTAGTGGACCTGGGGCTGAAAGGGCCTTCCGTCGGCGTCGTACCAGGTTTCGGTCGAAAGGTAGCGACCATCCACGAAGACGGAAGTGGGATCCCAGTTTTGGGTCTCGCGCGGCAGATAATTTCCGCGTTCCAGCATCAGGATTCGCTTGCCGGAGGGAGCCAGTGTGTGGGCGAGGGTGGCTCCGCCGGCACCGCTGCCGATGATGATCACGTCGTAGTGGTCTTCCGTATTGGTCCTCCCCGCTCTGGACGATGGCCGGCTACTCGTTCGGACCAGGGTACTTGTCGATGGACCTTCCCGCCAGCCAGGAGGCCACCTACCGAGTTCACGCTGACCGCGGAACCAACGGCTGCCTGCAGAGCAAATCGGCTCCGCCGCCGCCCCTGTCGACGCCCGACACACGAGCGTCTATGCTGGTCGGCGGCGGCGGCCAAGATCACGAAGGGGGCCATACGATGAGCGGAAATCTTCACCGGGCGCACCGTTGGGACCTCGGCTGGCAGGACGCCTCGGACGTGCTGGCACTTGGCGAGGGGGTCCAGGTGAAGGTGCTGCGCCAAGACGCCGAGACCATGCAGACGGACCTGCTGGTGAAGTTCCCGCCCGGCTACGTGGAACCTGAGCACACGCATGACAGCACCCATTCCATCGTCGTTCTGGAGGGACTGCAGGTCGCCGAGGGCGAGCCGATGCGGCCGGGCGACTACGTATACGGGCCTGCCGGGTTGCCCCACGGGCCATTTGAATACCCCGAGGGCTGCGTGGTGTTCGCCACCTTCCACGGCCGGTCCGTCCGGCACGTGTACGAGGGTTCGCCTGCGGATGGATCCGGCTTGGCCGATGCCGCCCGGGAGAGCCGGGGGTGAGGGTTGAGGTGAAGCTGCCTCAATGGGGGATGGGAATGACCGACGGAACCGTCATCCAATGGCACAGGTCGCTCGGCGACCCGGTCACCGAGGGTGAGCCGCTGGCCCTGATCGAGGCGGCCAAGATGAGCACCGAACTGGAGGCGCCGGAGAGCGGGGTGCTGACGGAAATCCTGGTCGCGCCCGGGGCCACGGTCGAGATCTACACCACCCTCGCCATCATCGAAGCCCCGGATTAGGGGGTCTGACCTTTGCAAAAGCCAAATCACCTCGCCGCCGATCTCAGCACCGACTTCCTCTTGGAGATGTACCGACGCATGCTGCGCGTCCGGCGCTTTGACGAGACGGTGAAGAAACTGGTCGCACGCGGGGAACTACCGGGCGCCGCCCACACCAGCATCGGGCAGGAGGCGGAGGTGGTCGGGGCCTGCATGGCGCTCGAGGACAGCGACTACATGACCGGGAATCACCGCTCCCACGGCCATCCCATCGGCAAGGGATCGCCCCTGCTCCCCCTCATGGCAGAGCTGCTCGGGAAGCGGACTGGGATCTGCAAGGGCAAGGGCGGCTCCATGCACCTGGCCGACTTCAGCCGCGGCAGCCTGGGCGAGTCTGGGGTGGTGGGGTCGGGCATCCCGGTCGCCACCGGCGCCGCCCTGTCCGCCAAAACGCTGGGAAATAAGCGGGTGGTGCTCTGCTTTTTCGGAGATGGAGCCGCCAACCAGGGCGTTCTCTATGAGTGCCTCAACATGGCGGCGGTCTGGGATCTGCCGATCATCTACCTCTGCGAGAACAACCAATACGCCTCCCTCACCTCCCAGCGCGAGGTCATGCGGGAGTTGCGCATCTCCAAGCGAGCGGCCGGGTTCGGTGCCCAGGGCGAAACGGTCGAGGACGGACAGGACGTGCTGGCCGTCCACCAAGCCGTGTCGGCGGCCGTCCAGAGGGCCCGCGCCGGACAGGGACCGACCCTGGTCGAGGTGCTGACCTACCGCTACTCCGACCACTCTGAGGGATTGCGCCACGCGGGCGCCTATCGGCTCCCCGAAGAGGTCGAGTCCTGGCGCCAGCGCGATCCCATCGCACTCTTCTCAGACCACCTTCGCGTGACCGGGGTGGCCGACCAAGTGGGCTTGGAGGCGATCGACGAGGAGGTCCAGGCCGAGGTCAAGGCGGCCCTGCGATTCGCCCAGGAGAGCCCCTTCCCGGACCCCGAGGAAGCTTTTGACGACCTCTATGCAGAACCAATTCCGATTCAGCGATAGGGGGGCCTAAGACAATGCCGACGTTGACCTACCTGGCGGCCATCGGAGCCGCCCAGAAGGAGGCGATGCTGGAAGACGAGCGCGTCATCCTGATGGGCGAGGACGTCCGCTCCAACCTCTACGGAACCGCGCCCGGATTTGTGGAGCTCTTCGGCGCCGATCGCGTCATCAATACTCCCATTTCAGAGGCCGCCTTCACCGGCATGGGGGTGGGCGCGGCGATGACCGGTCTTCGGCCGATCGTGGACTTGACCTACGCCACCTTCATGTACCTGACCTTCGACCAGCTGATCAATCAGGCGGCCAAGAACCGCTATATGTTCGGCGGCCAGGCCAACGTCCCGGTCGTCTACCGGGCGAGCATGTTCTATGGGGCCTCGACAGCGGCGCATCATTCCGACCGACCCTATCCGATGCTGATGAACGTGGCGGGCCTGAAAATCGTGGCCCCCGCGACGCCACACGACGCCAAGGGTCTGCTGCGGACCGCGGTCCGCACCGATGACCCGGTGATCATCTTCGAGGACGCCACCCTCTGGACGCGCAAACAAGACCTACCGGAGGAGGAATTCCTGATCCCGCTCGGTCAAGCCCGCGTGGTCAGGGAGGGCACCGACGTCACCTTGGTCGCCATATCCGGCTCGGTCCGACACGCGGAGACGGCGGCTGAGACCCTGGCTGGCGAGGGCGTGGAAGCGGAGGTCATCGATCCGCGAAGCCTGGTACCGCTCGACCGCGACACCATCCTGCGCTCGGTCGCCAAGACGGGGCGCCTGGTGGTGGTCGACCCCGCCAACAGAACCTGTAGCGCCGCCAGTGAGATCTCCGCGATGGTCGTCGAAGCGGCTTTCGAGAGCCTGAAGGGCCCCATCCTCCGCGTAACCACACCGGACATCCCGATCCCCTTCAGCCCGGCGCTCGAGAAGCCGCTCTATCCGAACCCCGACCGGATCCTGGCCGCAGCTCGGACACTCCTCGGGCTGGGTGCGGGCAGAGCGACGTTCAAGCGCTGACCTGGCGGTCCGGACCCCAGGAGGCCGGGGTCGGTCAATCGGTTTGACCCCCCGCATTGATCGCCGTGATGCTTGGGCGCACGGCCTGAGTCGGGCCTGCGGTGTCGCCCGGTCTCAGTGCCTCGCACTCACAGACCAGAGAGCCATCATCAAGGTGGGCTGGCACGCCGGGCAGACCCTGGGCGGGAAAGTTACGAGCTTCGACTATCGCAATATCACGTCGATCGAAGTCCGGACGTCGATCATGACGGGCACCTTCGAGATCGCCACCGGCGGCGTGCAAGGCACCGAGCGCTCCTATTGGCAGGGTTCCAATAAGGCGAGCAGCGCGTGGCGCGCTCCGAACGTCATCCCCATCGCCAAGCGCCAGCAGGCCAGCTTTCAGCAGGTCGCCGCGTTCATTCGGGCGCAGTCCAGACCGCCAGCGCCCGAAAGCGCCCAGCCGACCACGCCTGATGTACCGGATCAGATTCGGAAGCTGGCCGACCTGCGGGACCAGGGGTCGATTCACAACCGAGGAATTCGAGGCGAAAAAGGCCGATCTGTTGGCGCGAATATGATGGGCCAGGGAGCGTAGACGCCATGGGCTCTCTTGGCTGCCTTTTCGCCTGGCTGCATCCCGTCGGCCACTTGAAGCGCTCTGTGAAACGATCGGTCACGCCGCGACCGATACGGCGCGCCTTGCGCGCCAAGAACCGCGTCGTTCATCCAGTGGAGTCTGCCGAGCGTGACATCTTCCGAGCGGTAGATCGCGCCGTCAGTCCTCGCCGTAAAAAGCGATGAGGCGACTTTGAGCCCTGAGTCGCGCCCCAGGGCTTGGCGCCGCGTTGCATTCGCGGCCGTTCTTGCCGCCTTGATGATCATCGTGACGGCCTGCTCCGATCAGACATCGGCAGGTGCTCGCTCGGTGGCACGCCCTAGCGCTGCGCTCCATTCGCCTGCCGCAGGGACGCCCAGCCCGCAGGCACCGGCTGCTACGGCGGCTCCAGTGCCCACGCCCGCCATTCCGGCCCTTGCCTCTGGATGCGGCAGCCCCACTGCACACGTCTACCACCCCGCCCGGCTGAGGCTTCTAAACCCCTGCGTGACCGTCAACGGGACTATCGCGGTGATCCGCGACGAGGCCGATGGTGACCGTCACCTGCTGCTGCGGCTCGACGCTGGCCAAGGCCAGTACCTAAATCCAGTCAACCTTTCTCAGCAGCTCGGCGATCTCGTTCTTGAAACGGTCTGCGTCGGCACCGTCACCCAAGCGGACGCCGTTTCTGCCTGCGCCGGCTACCACAACCCGTTGACCCTCCCGGCCATCGGCGCACACGTGGCTGTCACGGGTGCATGGGTTCTAGACACAGACCACGGCTGGATGGAGATCCACCCCGTGGCGTCGTTCGGCCAGGGTGTGGCCGCACGGCCCGCACCGGTTGCGCCTGTCCCCGTTGTTGCCGCCCCCCCGGCATCGACGCCAAGCCTGGCTCAGCTTCGAGCGGAAGGGATTTCAGCGATCTGTCGCGATGGCTCGTACAGCCACAGCCAGCACAGAAGTGGAACGTGCTCGTTTCACGGGGGCGTTGCTTATTGGACGGGCCTTATCTGATGGAGGGCACCGGACCCACCACGGCATCCCTGGGGGATGCGGCTGCAGGTCAGTTGAGCCTCCACGAACGCCTAGAGCGCCTCTTCCTGCCACTGGCGTTGCTGGGTGCGATCGGCAACGATTCCCCTGACGCTGCTCGAGCAGAATCGCCCGACCGATCCAATCTTGGCGGCCGCCGACTGGGCAATTTGGGGACTCTTTGCGACAAGGTCCCTCGTCCTCCGTGGGGCTAGCTCCAGTAAGGCGGGCCGCCTCTTCGCGTTTCCTAAGCCCCGATTCGCCCGCCCAACTGCTCTCCCAGCCGACACCACACCGCCCGCGTGGGGACCGTCGGTGGAATCCGGCTTAGGAAAGCGTTCGCGTCCCGTCCGACCCGGGCAGGGCGCGTAGCGTATTAGTCGCGGACGCCACCAAGCCCCGTTCTGGTAACGCAAGCCGCATCTATGCAGTCGGCCCGTGGCATTTGCCTGCGCCACTCGGTGGCACGAGGTCTGAGTAAGATGTCCACCACTTGGCTGTCGGGTCGTCCAGGAGCGCCGCCGACGCTTCTCGTGGTTCTAAATGTGGCTGTCCTCAACGAAAGCGGCCGCGGCACTCGTCGCAGTAGTAGGTGCTCCACTTGGAGCCGGAGCGGATTATCCCCGCCTGACAGTACCAGCAGATCTCGAACGCTATCGGGAAGTGCCGCCGACCCAGGGTGTGATTGCGGCGGATCGGTCGCAGAGGCAGCATTTGCCTCTTTTATCGAGGACTCCGAAGACATCGGCACAGTCAGGACAGTAGGTGAGGTCGCCAGGCGCGACCGAAAGGATGTTGGACATTTCGTTGCTCCTCCTCGGAACCACATCCCCGTAGTGGGTTGGCACCTTGACTGTCCTAGGCCAGGTTGCCGTGCCGCATATGCGGCATCTCCTAATGCACGACCCATTCTAGCCAACGCCCGAAACGAGCGTGAACCGAAGCAGCATTCGTGGGAATCTAACGTTCGTAATAGGGAATACGTTGACTAGACGGGTGCAGGATAACCTGCTACAGTCGCGGCGTTAATGGGCGCGCTACCGATGCACATGATTCCGGCGACATGGCCTGATGTGAGGACCCTTTCTCGGTTCGGCGGCGGCTCGACGTCGCGCGGGCGTTTCAGTCAGGAGGGCACTCGATGGGGTTCTTGAGATCACTTCTCGATATGTCATTTACCTCATTAATCACAAGGCGTGTCATTTCGGTGCTCTACGCACTGGGAATGGTCGCGATTGCCTTCCTATACCTCATCTTTGTGGTGTCCGCATTTCGGGCCAGCGCTTTCGGGGGAGTCGTTGTTCTTCTGATATTCGGTCCGCTGCTCTCCCTTGCCTACCTAATCTACATTCGTGTGATCTTGGAAGTCATTATCGTTCTCTTCAAGATCTACGAGAACACGTCAATACTGGCCGAGGGGCCCCGCGCCTTCGCTCCGACGTCCGCTGTCCCTCCCCCACCGATGACAGCTCCTCCCCCGCCTCCCCCGAGTTCGCTAGGGTAACGACCGCTCTTGGGCGCGCGTCACGCCTGTAGGTAACGGCGTTCTGTAGGGCCTGAATTCAGGCCCGAATCCGTGACGGTCACGTTGAGCCGGAGGGTTGGGGGGCCGTGGAGAGGAAGACTTCTGGGGCCGTGACTACGCGAATCCAGAGACGAAGGAGGCCTTTGCGAGGGTAACTATATACCTGACTCAGCCAATCTGCTATGATTGTGGCATGGCAGAGCGCGAACCGGAGACCCTGGTGGAGGCAATCCGGCACTTCTCAGACCCGGACGTTTGCCTTGATTTCATGGTCAGCCTGCGCTGGCCGGATGGGGTCAAGTGCCCAACGTGTGGCGACGAGAAGGTGACGTTCATGGCGTCCCGTCGGGTCTGGCAATGCAAGGGCAAGCACCCCAAGCGGCAGTTCTCCGTGAAGGTCGGGACGATCTTTGAGGACTCGCCGGTTGGGCTGGATAAGTGGTTTGCCACCATATGGCTGATCTCCAATGCTAAGAATGGGGTCAGCTCCGCCGAGATTGCCCGGTCCATCGGCGTCACCCAAAAGACCGCTTGGTTCATGCTCGACCGCATCCGGCTGGCGATGCAGACCGGCACGTTCGAGAAGCTGTCGGGCCACGTTGAAGTTGATGAGACCTACATCGGCGGCAAGGCCCGGTTCATGCACCCCGGCAAGCGCAAGGCGAAGGGCACGGCGCGCGGAATGGTGGGGAAGGTCGCCGTCATGGGCCTCTTAGAGCGCCACGGTGACTTTCAGTACCGGATCGTGGAGAACACCAAGCGGCGCACCCTCCACGGCGAAATCAGCAGGGCTGTCGCTATTGGCTCTCACATCTACAGCGACGCGCTGGCCTCATATCGGAAGCTAGATGACGAATACATCCATAAGGTCATCGACCATGCCGAGGCTTATGTCGATGGCGAAGTCCACACGAACGGGTTGGAGAACTTCTGGAGCCTCCTGAAGCGGTCGATCAAGGGCACCTACGTCAGCATCGAGCCCTTCCACCTATTCCGCTACTTGGACGAGCAAGCCTTCCGATTCAACAACCGGGAAATGACCGATCGCCAGCGGTTCGCCAAGGTTGCGGCATCTGTGATCGGCAAGCGACTCACCTACCGCGAATTGACCGGGAAAGGGTCAGCGGTCTGGCGTACCCCGAAGGGGGGTAGGATCAAGCCGTGGCCGAGAAAGAGCCCAGCCAGTTCCAGCAGTTCAAGAGTCTGACCCGTAAACTCCTGGCCGTCCCGAAACGTGAGGCGGATGAGGAAAGGGCGAAGAAACCTAAGAGGTCGGGTCCGAATCCGAAATCTGCTTAGGGTCGTCGGTTCCTTCCTCAACGAGAGCGAATTCCATCGTCTTCAACATCTCAAGAAACTTGTCCCACTTCGGCTTCGGCATCGGGAAGGGCCCGACGATGGTCGCCCACTCTCCGCGAGCAATCGGTACCTGAACCTCGGCTCCGACGACTTCGGTTCGGGTGGTAGAGATCATTGGTGGGGCTCCATCCGCTTGCCGCTCACCACCTTGGGGCCGGGTTCGTGCGTCTCCAATAGCGTCCGTTGCATCAACGCCTAGATTATCACCCTGGCCGATTCCAGCAAACCGTAACGTAGACCGAAAGTTGCGGATAAATGCCCTTGCCCCGTCGTGAGTGAAGCCCTTTTCCGTCTTGAGGTAGTACTCCAAGAGGTCGTCCGATGGCAGACTCGCTTCGTAGTGCTTCCAAGCATCGGCATAGGCGGTCGGCTTGAGCGCCGCTTCCTGAATGAGGCGCTGCCTATCCGGGTTAATGCCGCGCTCGTCGGCCGCCAAGCGAAAACCCAAATCCGTCAGGGCGACGCCGGACGTTCCAGCAGTTCGGCCATCTGCAAGCAGGCCGTAGGCTCTCAACGCAGCGGTGGTAGTCAGAACGCTGCTGCTCTTGGGACTTAACTCCCAATGCCGGGCGGCGACTTCATTCGGTACGACGTGACGGCCTTCCTTCTTGTAGATGACGACAGCCCGCCCCAAGGCGGTCTGGAGGTCAATGGCTGGATACCTTGGACTGCGGTCTTGTTGGCGCTTCGGGCTTGGCGGCTGATCGCTCATGGCGACGATCTTACCACAGATTCCTGATTAATCAGCCCAACCTGCACCCGTAGGTTGTGCGGAGCCCGTAGGTCGTGTACTATCGGAACATCAAACGTGCGATGCCGTGAGCCCTATAGGGGACGTGGGCACATCGGCGATGCGGTAAGGCACCGGAAGACCGGAGAGAAGCGTCCCTCTCCGGCACTCCCAGTAGGACCCTAAGCTGGGGCCGCCCCCCTTGAAGGGGCGGCCCCGCACCCTACCACCTAAGCGATAGGGGGGTTCGTAGCTAGTATGCCACCGACGGCGGCCCATGAAGCATTTAAGGAACCTAGGCCCATGACGGGGGCCGATGAAATGTTCCGTTTACATCGGTCATCTCGTCCGGGAATTGGCATCCAGCCAAGGGGCCAGCCCGAAGGCGCCGGACGAAAGTCGCCGCCTCGCGCAACTGACAAGCCCCTTTCTGCTGCGGATTCAGAATTCCGACCTTCTTATGAAGGTCGGTGGTGACCATACGGACCGGGGTCAAGAGGTCAGAGTCATCCGATACGACTACCGCCACATCGAAGTCGTTGCGGGCGGCATCAAGCAAGAGCCACGATCCCAAATTGACATCGGACCCCTTTTCCTCGCTGTACGTGACTAGGGCAGTCTTGGGACCCTTGGGGCGAGGATTAGCCAGCCGAAGCCTCTTGGTGCGAGGCCGAAAGTTGCCGTAATGGATCGAGACTTCGTCCAGGGTGTCAAGGGCTCGCAGATATGTCTGCTGCCGAACCGGCTGGCCTGGATCTTCGGGCCACGCATTCACCAGGGCGATGAAGTACCGAACCCGACGAATGTCATTGGATGGCAGGACCAAACGAAACAGCTCTACGAGGTTCGTCCATTTACGGGCTGGGTTGTCCTTTAGGAGCCGGTAATAAAGGTTGAACCCGTCCACGTAGACGTTGGTGCGTTCGCCCGCCATGAGCCGGACTCTATCATGGGCACATCAGATTACGCTGAGTCAGGTATATAGTTACCTTTGCGAGGGGCGGAGGGCAACGATACTTCAACGGGTTCCCCGAAGGGCGCATGACTTACCTCGGCCTTTTCCAGAGGTTCGCCGAGTTCTTCACGGAGGTTTGCGAGACTCCGGGGTGGCAGTTTCGGAAACCCGCGTCGCTGAGAGAGCAAGGCGCCTTTATGGACCTTGAGTTCCGAGCGATGGACGTCCTGTTTAGGTCCAGCGATTATCCCGCTCCGTACATCGGCGGGCTGCCGCAGATCCACTTGATCGCGCCTCCAGCGAACACCGTGCGGCTCTGAGGCCGCTCCGTGAGCATTCCGTGAGCATTTCGTCCCCAGCAGAGACCCAAGGCGACCGATTTAAGATCAGAAATTGGCTCCGGAGTAGGGATTCGAACCCTAAACCTTGCGGTTAACAGCCGCCTGCTCTACCGTTGAGCTACTCCGGAGCGACGCCCGACGATTCTACTGGCTGAGGCTCTGAGCCGTTTTCCGGCGACCTGCAATACCAGCCCTCCGGACACGGTCTTAGTGACCAATTGGGCAGCCCCCTGGCGCCCAATGCGAAGAGCGATCAGTTCTGGTTCAGCACCTGCAGTAGCCGAGGCAATTCCCGCAATCGCCCGGCCCTTTCGGCGTCCTTCAGGCTCTGATACTGCGAGAGGTAGTCGACGAATGCGCTCCCCACCTCGTAGCCATGATCGAAGAGCAATTTGTCGCCGTCCGACCGACTCGCCACGACTTCTTTGACGGTTGAGGCCGAGGTGAACCTAGGCACTTGGTGCCTTCAACTTTTCCAATCGAACCGGGCGGCCACACCACAGGTTGGGAACCTGCTTGGGCTTCTCCCCGTCATAGGTGACGCTCAGGATCCATCCGTTCGGGGTCAACTCGGGCGTCACCCGCACCTTGCCCGCCTGGCCCCCGCTGCGAATTGAATCCGCCAACCTGACCGCGAACAAGGTCATGGTGGAATTGAATCGGCTGCTCGTGAGGCGCCCGCCTTCGCTGGAACCGTCCACGCCGGAGAACATCGATCCCACGAAATTAGGTTGGTTGGCTTCCATCACCGTAAGCGTAGCGGGCGACCGTCTTGGCGCGCCCCGCGCCGGGATGCCTCAGCTGGCCCGCGCGGCGGCCATGATCACGGTCGCGGCACCCTCGTAGCCCAACCGTCCAGTATCGATGGCCAGGTCGTAGTGGGTGACCCGAAGCCAGTCGTGGTTGTAGACCTGGTGGATGTAGGCGGCGCGGTTGGCGTCGGCCTCCTTGACGCGGCGCTTGGCCGCCTCCTCATCCAATCCCAGATGTTCCATCGTCCAGTGCGCACGGGCCGCGGTGGGGGCGTTAAGAAAGCAGTGCAGGGCGCCGGGATGATCGCGCAGCACAAAGCCCCCCCCGCGACCGACGATGACCACATCCCCCGCCCGGGCGGCCTCGCGGATGACCTCCTGGCTGGCCCGCAGGACGGCCTGGCGGGTGTCCGAGCCGAGCTCGCCATAGGGAGGCGACCACGCTGCCTCGGGCACCGTGGCGTAGTCCGCAGAAGCCGCCCCGAGCGCGCTCAGGACGCGGTCCAGCAGACTGGCGGGTTCCTCCTCCCGCTCCTGGACCTCCTCGGCGGGAAGATCCAACCGTCGAGCCACCTCTTGCCAGATCTTGCTGTCGATCAGCTCCAGGCCGAGGCCTTCGGCGACCAGGCGGCCGACCGTCTCTCCGCCCGCACCGTACGCGCGTCCAATCGTGATGACCGGCATCGGCGCAAACCTTAGACCAACTGTTGAGCCGACGTCCAGTGCCGACCGGGCCGCTACTCCAAGTAGTCACGAAGTTTCTTGGATCGCGACGGATGGCGGAGCTTGCGCAAGGCCTTGGCCTCGATCTGGCGGATCCGCTCCCGAGTCACCCCGAATCGCTTACCGACCTCCTCCAGGGTGCGCTGGTGGCCATCGATCAATCCAAAGCGCAGCTGCAGAACGCGGCGTTCGCGGGGGGTGAGGGTGTCCAGGATGTCCTCGACCTGGTTGTGCAGCAGGGTCAGCGAGGCGGCGTCCGAGGGTGAGATCGCCTCCTTGTCCTCAACGAAGTCGCCGAGGTGAGAATCCTCCTCCTCGCCGATCGGAGTCTCCAGCGAAACCGGGTCCTGCGAGACCTTGATGATCTCGCGCACCTTATCGGCGGTGATGCCCATCTCTTCCCCGATCTCATCATCGGAGGGCTCGCGGCCGAGTTCCTGGAGCAGGCGGCGCGAGACGCGGACCAGTTTGTTGATGGTCTCGACCATGTGGACTGGGATTCGAATGGTTCGAGCCTGGTCGGCGATGGCGCGCGTGATGGCCTGGCGGATCCACCAGGTGGCGTAAGTGGAGAACTTGAAGCCCTTGTGAAAGTCGAACTTCTCCACCGCCCGGATCAGACCCATGTTGCCCTCTTGGATGAGGTCCAGGAACGACATGCCCCGGCCGATGTACTTCTTGGCGATTGATACGACCAGCCGCAGGTTGGCCTCGGTCAGGCGCTGTTTGGCCTCCATCGCCGCCACCACCCGCTCGTCGAGACGCTCCGACACCTCGCGAAAGAGCTCCAGCCGTTCCCGGTCCTGAGCACCTGCGCTCTGAAAAGCGCGCTGATAGATCGCCTCGAAGTGGATCCGGCCGGGGCTGGGGGGATTGGGGTCCTCGCCGCGGAAGCGGTCGCGACGGGCCTTCTGCTCCAGCTGCCGAAGCTCCAGGAGTCCCCTGGCGATGCCCACCAGCTGGCCACAGCATTGGTGGTCGTCGGAGCCATAGATGGCATTCAGCTTCTTCTGCCAGGACGGCTTGGATTCCACCAACCGTTCCAGCTCCTCCTTCAGCTGCACGGCGTCCTTCAGCCTGCCGACCTCGTTAACCCGCGCGACGCCGACCTGGTCCATCAGTGCGGGAAGCTCTTCGCTGGCCAGGATGAGGGTCCGGAAGAGGCGCAGCTGCTGGCTCTCGTCGCGGCGAAGAACGATGCTGATGACGTTGGCGCGGTCGGACTCATCGGGCAAGGTGAGCAGATCGATCAGGATGTGGCCGCCGTGGCGCATCCGTCCCAGGTTGTCCTTCATGTCGATGGAGTGGGTAATTAGCTGCTCGGTGGCGCCGCCGGCTTCAATGGCGCGGGCCAGGGTGACCTCATCCGCCGCCGTCAGCAGACTTACTCGGCCGATCTCCTTCAAGTACATCCGGACCGGGTCATCGAGTGAGACCGAATCCATCATTTCGATCTCGGCCAGAACGTCGTCGTCGGCGTCTTCCTTCTCGTCGAACTCCCGGTCAGAGTCGGAGATCTCGATCCCCATTTCCTTGAAGGCGGCGAAGATGCGCGAGATGTGGTCGGGTTCGGCGTCCAGGTCCAAGAACCCGTCCAGCACGTCGTCGGGGGTCAGGTATCCCTGCTCCTTGCCTTTGACGATCAGCGCTTCGGCCTGCTGCAGGAGCAGGTCCTCAAATCTCAGTTCGACCTTTTCCCTTGTCTTCCCCACCTAGTCTCCCTTACCCACTTCAAGGCGCTCGATCCCCAAGCTCACTGACGTATGCGGCCTCAAGGTCCGAAACCCTGGCCGCATCCCCCGTGCGCTCCGCCTCGGCAAGATCCCTGATTATTGCTAATCTCCGCCGCTGACCGGCGGCAGCCTCAATTTTCCGTACGACATCGTCCACCGCCGGGTCGTCCAGCCCGGGCGGCGGGGTCGCCCAGGCACGCCGCACCAGGCGTGCCTCGGCAGGAGGGAACGACTCCAGCTGACGGTTCAGCTCCCCTTCCCCGCCCTGGTCCAGAGCGCCCGCCATGCGTGCCAGGGCGGCGCGATCAAAGTCCTCCAAGAAACCTGAATCGAGCAGCGGTCGGATTCGGTTCAGGGCGTCGGGTCGGCAGGCCAGCACCTGCAGCAGGTAGGCCACCCTTTGGGAGGGGAGGGTGTCTGAGGCGCCCACCGGCGCCCCCGGTGGCTCTTGCCCGACCTGCTCGCGGGCGACCTGCTCGCGGGCGACCGGCGGCGGCGGCCGGCGGCCGGTGGCCGGGGCCCGGAAGACGAGGAGGTGGTCGTCAACGCCCAGCCAGAGCGCGGCGTCGCGACGGTTGCTCTCCCGGATGGCTGGATCCTCGATCCGTGCCAGCACCCCGTTGACGTTCTTCAGGGCCACTTCGAAGTCGCGCGGCTGGCGCGGGTTGAGACCGGCGATGAGCTGCCTGATCCAGAATTCCCAGCCCGGGCGGGCCACGCGAGCCAATCGTTCCCAGTCGCCGCCGGCGCGGAGGAATTCGTCCGGGTCCTTGGCCCCCTGGCCGAGTTCGCCCACCCGCGTTCGCATGCCCTGATTGGCCGCCAGTTCGATCACGCGATAGCGCGCCCGGCTGCCCGCCTCGTCGTTGTCGAAGACCAGCAGCAACTCCTCGGTGAAGCGCTTCAGAAGCCGGAGTTGGTCCTCGGTGAAGGCGGTGCCGGAGCTGGCGATGGCGTTGCCAACCCCGAATTGATGGGCCACGATGACGTCGAACTGACCCTCCATGAGCACCGCCTGGCCCACCTCGCCGATGCGAGCCCGGGCCAGATCCAAGCCGAAGAGGACGCGGCCCTTGACGTAGGCCACCGTCTCCGGTGAGTTGACGTACTTGCGCTGGTCGCCCTCGCTCAGGGCGCGACCAGTGAAGGCCAGGGGGTGCCCGCTCTCATCGCGAATTGGGATCATGACGCGATCGGAAAAAAAGTCGTGACCGTCGCGGCGCACCAGTCCCGCCGCCCGGGCGTCCTCCAGCGAGCGCCCGCGTCGGGTGAGGAAGGAGGCAAAGCTGCGGCCGCCGGGTGCGTAACCAAGCCCGAATCGCCGCGCTGTCTCCTCCTCCACCCCCCTCCGCTGCAACAGGTCCCGGGCGGCTTCCCCGGCAGGAGTCGAATGCAGCAGGTATTCGTAGTACTGGACGGCGAGGCCGTTGAGCTCGATCACCGACCTCCGGGTGCGGGCGCGCTCCCGCTCCGGGCCCCGTTCGTCCTCCAGTTCCACCCCGGCCATCTCGGCCAGCTTGGCCAGGGCCTGCTTGAAGTCGATCTTCTCGATCTTCTCGACGAAGGTGAACATGTCCCCGCCCTCATCGCAGCCAAAACAGAACCAGGATTGCTTCTGCTCGCTGACCGCGAAGCTGGGTGTCTTCTCCTGATGGAATGGGCACCGACCCACCCATTCCCGCCCCTGTTTGCGCAGCCGGACGTGCTCCTGGACGACCTCGACCAGGTTCAGCCGGGCCTTGATGCGCGCCACGCTGTCGTCATCAAGGCGTCCTGGCATGATGGCCCGACTCTACTGTTCCCGGCCCGCTCCTGCCGCCTTACCTCTTAACGCCGCTTGAGCAGCGGCCAAGCGCGCCACCGGAACCCGGAACGGACTGCAGGAAACGTAGTTCAGGCCCAACTCGTGGCAAAGCTGGATCGATTGGGGATCGCCGCCGTGCTCGCCGCAGATGCCGATTTCCAGATCCGGCCGCTGGGCCCGGCCCTCCTTCACGGCCAGCGCCATGAGCCGACCCACCCCGGCGCGGTCGATGGTCTCGAAGGGATTCGCCTTCAGCACCCGCTGCTCCAGATAGCGCACCAGGAACTTGACTTCTGCGTCATCGCGCGAATATCCAAACGTGGTCTGGGTCAGGTCGTTGGTGCCAAAGCTGAAGAACTCCGCCTCGCTGGCGATCTCGCCCGCGATCATGGCGGCTCGGGGCACCTCGATCATGGTTCCGAACTTGTATTCAACCTCGAGCCCCTGCTCTTGCGCCACCGCCTCCACCACCGGCTGCATTTGCGCCTTGACGATCTTCAACTCTTCCAGCGTCCCAATCAGCGGAATCATGATCTCGGGCCGGGGGTCAAGGCCTTCCTTCTTGAGTTTGCTGGCGGCTTCCATGATGGCCCGGACCTGCATGCGGGTGATCTCCGGGTAGAGAATCGACAGCCGCACCCCCCGCAGTCCCAACATCGGGTTGACCTCGTGGAGCTCTTCGACCCGGGCCCGGACCGCCTCCAACCGCGCCAGCTCTTCCGGATCGGAGCCGCTCATGCGGAGCTGCACGGTCTGCTCCACCAGCAGGTCGTAACGCGGCAGGAACTCGTGCAGGGGTGGGTCGATGAGCCGGATGATCACCGGCTTGCCCGACATGGCACGCAGGATGCCCTCGAAATCGCCCCGCTGAATGGGCAGCAGGCGCTCCAGTTGCTCCTCTCGCGCGGCCGTATCTTTGGCCATGATCATGGCCTGGACGATGGGCAGCCGGTCCTCCTCCATGAACATGTGCTCGGTCCGGCAGAGCCCGATCCCCTCGGCTCCGTTGGCGACCGCCTTGACGGCGTCACGAGGGTAGTCACCGTTGGCCCAGACCTGGAGGCGGCGGAACTCGTCGGCCCAGCTCAGCAGGGTCAGGAAGTTCTCGCTGGGCACGGGCTCGATGGTCGCCACCGATCCCAGGAATACCTCGCCGGTGCTGCCGTCGATGGTGATCTCGTCCCCCTCATGAACCGTGAGCGAGCCCACGCTGAAGCTCTTTTGGGCCAGGTCGACGAGGAACTCCGAGGCGGCCACAATGCAGGGCTTGCCCATTCCCCTAGCGACCAGGGCCGCGTGGCTGGCGGTTCCACCGGTGGAGGTCAGCACGCCCTTGGACTGAATCAGGCCGTGCACATCAGAGGGGCTGGTCTCGACCCGGACCAGGATCACCGCCCGCCCCTGCTGGCCCCACTCCTCGGCGGTGTCGGCGTCGAAAGCCGCAGCCCCGGTGGCCGCCCCCGGCGAGGCCGGCTTGCCCCGACCGATCGGCCGCGCGTCGGCAGCGGGATCGATCCGGTGGTGCAAGAGCTGCTCCAGATGGCCAGGTTCGACCCGCAGTAGCGCCTGCTCGCGGGTGATCAGGCCCTCCCGGACGTGATCTATGGCGGTGTTGACCGCCGCCTCCCCGCTGCGCTTGGCGTTGCGCGTCTGGAGCAGGTAGAGCTTGCCCCGCTCGACCGTGAACTCCACGTCCTGGATATCCCGGTAGTGGCGCTCCAGGGCCTGGGCAAAGCCCACGAACTGGCCATACACATCGGGCAGGCGGAGCTCCAGATCAGCGATGGACTCGGTCTCGCGGATGCCGGCCACCACGTCCTCGCCCTGGGCATTGACCAGATAGTCGCCATAGAGCTCGTTGGCGCCGGTGATCGGGTTGCGGGTGAAGGCAACCCCGGTGCCCGAATTCTCGCCCATGTTGCCGAAGGCCATCATCTGCACGTTGACGGCTGTGCCGAGGTCGTCTGGAATCCGCTCCTGTCGCCGATAGTCTCGCGCCCGGCGGCCGTCCCAAGACTCGAACACGGCTTCCACCGCCTGTCGGAGCTGCTCTCTGGGATCTTCTGGAAAGGCCTGCCCGGTGGCCTCCTGGTAGATGGCCAGGAAGCGTTCGACGAGCCTGCGCAGTTGATCGGGACTGAGTTCCGGATCCGTCTTCACCCCCGCTTCTCGGCGGGCTTGTGAGAGTTCGTCCTCGAACCGATCGCCGTCCACGCCCTTGGCGATCTTCCCGAACATCTGTATGAACCGGCGCTGCGCGTCGAGGGCGAAACGCGCATCCCCGGTCAGGCCCTCGAGCCCCGACCGGGTTTGGGCGTTGAGCCCCAGGTTCAAGATCGTGTCCATCATGCCGGGCATTGAAATCGGGGCTCCCGAGCGCACGCTGACCAGGAGCGGATTGCCCGGATCACCAAAACCCTTGCCCGTCATCCTCTCGGTCTCAGCCAGAGCGGCGAGCACCTGGTCCCACATCCCGGCGGGAAAGGAATGGGCGGACCCGAAATACGCGCGGCAAGCGTCGGTGGTGATCGTGAATCCGGGCGGCACCGGCATTCCAGCGCGGGTCATCTCCGACACCCCGGCACCCTTTCCGCCGAGCAGGTCCTTCATTGCGCCCGACCCCTCGCCGAACATGTAAACCCACTTCGTAGCGTTCTCCGCAGCAACCCTCATGGCACATAACTTATAGATTCGGGGGAGGCTGGGGCATTGGGCATCCGTCCCCGCAGCGTGCGCGCAGTCCCGGAAATGGGCGCCCGGCGAGCTTGAATGTAACGACCGTTGCAACCTCGATCGGAACGAGCCGGAGCCTCAGCCAAGGGCGGCGACGGCGGGTGGCACCCGCACGATCGAGGCGGTGCTGGGGAGCCGAGCCCCGACCGGACGGACCCTACTCGAGCTCGCTGCGCAGATTTTGGGCCACCTCGGCGATGGGCACCCGCCGTTGCTGCATCGAATCGCGCTCGCGGATGGTCACGCACTCATCGTCCAGGGTGTCGAAGTCGACGGTCACGCAAAAGGGGGTGCCGATCTCGTCCTGACGGCGGTAGCGTCGCCCGATGTTGCCGCCGGTCTGATCGTATTCGGTGCGGAAGTGGGGGCGCAGGAGCGACTGCAACCGCCGCGCCGGCCCGATCAGTTCCTCCTTCTTTGACAGCGGCATGACCGCCACCTGGATTGGCGCCAGCCGCGGGGCCAGGGCCAACACCACCCTGGTTTCCCCCCGCACCTCCTCCTCCCGGTAGGCGTCGACCAGAAGCGTGATCATGATCCGATCGACCCCGGCGGCGGGCTCGATGACGTAGGGAAGGTAGCGCTCGTTGGTCTGGGTGTCGGTGTAGGTCAGGTCCTGCCGGGAGTGCTGCTGATGCTGGCGCAGGTCAAAGTCGGTGCGGTTGGCGACGCCCTCCAGCTCCCCCCATCCGAACGGGAAGTGGTATTCGATGTCGCTCGTGGCCTTGGCGTAGTGGGCCAGCTCGGCCCCCTCGTGGGCGCGGATTCGAACCCTCTCCGGGTTCAGTTGCAGCACCTCCAGATACCAGCGATGACGCTCCTCGATCCAGTGCCGATGCCACTCCTCGTCCTCACCCGGACGGACGAAGAACTCCATCTCCATCTGCTCGAACTCGCGCAGCCGGAAGATGAAGTTGCCGGGTGAGATCTCATTCCGAAAGCTGCGGCCCTGCTGCGCGATCCCGAAAGGTAGCCGCACCCGCATCGAGTTGAGGACGTTCTTGAAGTCCACGAACATGGCCTGGGCGGTCTCGGGCCGCAGGTAAACCTGGGCCGAGCTCGCCTCCAGGGGCCCGATGAAGGTCTTGAACATGAGATTGAACTGGCGCGCCGGCCCCAGTTCCCCCCCGCATTCGGGGCAACGATCAGACTCCAGGTGGTCGGCGCGCCAGCGCTTCTTGCAGGATCCCAGGCAATCGACCAGCGGATCGGTGAAGCCGTCCACGTGTCCGCTCGCGACCCAGACCTCGGGCGCCATGATGATCGACGCCTCCAGACCGACCACGTCGTCGCGCAATTCGACCACGTGCCGCCACCATAGGTTGCGGATGTTGCGGCGCAGGGCCACGCCGTAGGGCCCGTAGTCGTAGAGCGCGTTGATGCCACCGTAGATCTCACTCGAGGGATAGACGAAGCCGCGGCGCTTGCAGAGCGCCACCACCTTGTCCATCACCGCCGCCTGGTCGATCGTCATGCACTGATCCTCATCTGCCGGAGAAACCGAAGCGAGCGAAGGCGGCGATCGAGGTGGTGCTCCATCTGCGTCTCCAACACCCCCTCCACCGCCGCCAGAAGTCCGTCGTCCAGTTTGAGGCGTCGATAAAGGTCGATGTCGGACCGCGCCATGACGCGCAGCACCTTGAGCGCCGCCGGCGGGACCAGGGGGAGGCCGGCGGGGGCGCAGGCGGGGCACAGAAAGCCGCCCAGGGTGGGCGAGAAGGGATGCGACTGCTCTTGGAGCGGGGACCGGCAGCGGTCGCACTCCATCAGGTCGGGGGCGTAACCAAGGAGGTTCAGGGCGGCCCACAGAAACCACGCCGCCGCCGGCCTCGGCTCGTTCAGGGTGATGTCCTCGAGCGCGAAGACGACCAGTTCAAAGATGCCCTCCAGGGGGTGGCGGTCCTCGGTCGCGAGGTCCGCCAGTTCGGCCACCAGGGAGGCGTAGGCGGTGCGGCCGAGGTCAGGACCAAGGCGCGGGCCGGGCACCCTCACCACCTGGGTGACCACGTCCAAGTTGTGGCCGCGGGCCAGCTGCACGTCGATGCGGGCGAACAGCTCGAGTGAGGAGCTGAGCTTGCTGGTGCTCTTGCGCACACCGCGGGCCAGCGCGCCTAGCTTGCCGTGCTCCTTGGTCAGGAGGGTGTAGATCCGATCCGCCTCGCCGTAGTCGAGCTTGCGCAGAACCACCGCCTCATCGCGATAGGTGGCGATCGGCCCTACCCTCCGCCCTCCGCCGGCGCGGACGGCCCGCTGGGCGGCACCAGGCCCGCCTCCTCCAGGGCCGGAGCGGGCCAGGGTTGAGTGGATTCCAGACGCACCTGGAGCACCCGCCGGTCGTTGACTTGGGTCACCGTCCAGCCCACCTCCCCGACCTGGAATTGGGTGCCGGACTTAGGCACCGTGCCCAGCGTCGCCAGCACGTAGCCACCGACCGAGTCGTAATCCTCGCTCGCCTCCAGGCCCAGCCCGAGGATCTCGTTTAGTTCGGCCAGCGAGTGGCGCGCGTCGACCAGAGCGGTGGTGAGATCGGTGAGCTGGAGCAAGTCCAGCTCACCGGCGTCGAACTCGTCTCGGATCTCGCCCACGATCTCCTCCAGCAGATCCTCCAGCGTGACCAGCCCCGAGGTGCCGCCGTATTCGTCGACCACCACCATCATGTGCACCTTGTCCTGCTGCATCTGGTGCAGGAGCTCATCCACCATCTTCTGTTCCGGCACGTGCTGGATGGGCCGCATCAAGCGAGCCATGTCGAAGGACCGGCCGGGCTCGGTCAACTCCTCGACCAGGTCCTTGACCAAGAGCAGCCCGACGATGTGATCGAGGTCGGAGTCCATCACCGGCAGCCGGGTGAGGTGATGGCGCCGGAACAGGGCCACCACCTCATCCAGCCCCGCAGAGCGTTCGATGGCGACGATGTCGGTTCTCGGCACCATCACCTCGCGCACCGCCTTATCCCCGATCTCGATGATCCCGTGGATCATCTCCCGCTCCTCCTCCTCGATCACCCCCTGCTCCTCGGAGACGTGGAGCAGCGTCATCAGCTCCTCCTCGGTCAGATAGGGGGCGTGCACGGCGCGACCACCGGTGACCGTACGCGCCAGCCAGGTGATGAACCAGAGCACCGGCCGCAGCACCCGGGAGAGGTGGGCGACGGGACCCGCCGCCGCCAGCGCCACCCGCTCCGCGTTGCGGATGGCCAGCGACTTGGGCGTGACCTCGGCGAAAATCAGCAAAAAAACGCTGAGCAGAAGCGAAACCGCCAGCGAGCCGGCAAAACCGAGGGCGGCGGGCAGGAATCGCAAGCTGAGCAGGGTGGCCGCAAAGGAGGCCAGGATGAGGGCCACGGTATTGACGATGAGGACGGTCGAGAGGAACCGATTTGGATCCTGCTGCAGGCGGTGCAGGACGCCGGCCACAGCGCTACCCTCCTCCGCCAGATGCCGAATCCGCAGCCGACCGACCGAGGTCAGCGCGGTTTCGGTCGCGGAGGCCAATGCCGACACCAGAACACAGGTGGCGAGGAGGACCGCCTCCCCCCAGGCGCTGGGGTCCAAGTCCTACCTGAAGAGCTCGCTGACGCTTCGATTCTCATGCACGCGCACGATCGCCTCGGCCAGCAGGGGGGCGATGTTGAGGACGGTCAGCGGAGGGCCCAGGTTGTCGGGCGGAACGGGGATGGAGTTGGTGACGATGACCTCGTCCACGGGCGCCTCGCGCAGCCGCTGGACGGCGCCCAGGGTGAGCACCGGATGGGTGCAGGCGATGATCACGTGGCGGGCACCGTGGGCCTTCAGCGCCCGCGCCACCTCGACCATGGTGCCGCCGGTCGAGATGATGTCCTCCACCACCACGCAGTCGCGGCCCTCCACCTCACCCGCCATGTCCAGGATCTCGGAGACCTCATCGCGGGGCCGCCGCTTGTAGACGAAGACCAGGGGCGCGTTCAGCAGCCGGGCCATGGCCTCGGCCCGCTTGGCGCCGCCAGCGTCGGGGGCCACCACCGTGCAGGCGCCCAAACCCAGGGAGTTAACGTGGGCGGCGAGGATCTTGTGCGCACTCAGGTGGTCGGTGGGAACATCGAAGAAGCCCTCGATGGCGTCGGCGTGGAGGTCCATCAAAAGCAGGCGGTCGGCGCCCGCCAGGGTGACGAAATTGGCGATCAGCTTGGCCGTGATCGGCTCCCGAGGCTGCGATTTCCGCTCTTTACGGGCGTACCCGTAGTAGGGGATGACCGCGGTCACGCGTCCGGCCGAGGCCCGGCGCAGGGCATCCAGGATGATGAGCAGCTCCATCAGGTTCTCGTTGACGGGATGGCAGGTCGGCTGGATCACAAAGCAGTCGTGGCCCCGCATCGACTCCTGGATTTTGACGTCGATCTCGCCGTCGCTGAAGCGGGCCACGCGCGGATCCGTCAGCGCCACCCCCACCTCGCCCGAGATGAGTCCGGCCAATTCCAGGTTCGCCGAGCCCGAGATGAGCTTGAGCTCGCCCCAGGGCGAGTTCTCCTCGCTGGCAAACTCGACCGCCGTCTGCAACCTTCCAATCATCGCCTGGTGACGCCTCCCTCTCCATCGCGCTTTAGGACCCGCGCCGGCATCCCCACCGCGGTGGCGCCGGCTGGCACATCGCGGGTCACCACCGAGCCGGCGCCCGTCCCGGCTTTTCGTCCGATTCGAACCGGGGCCCGAAGCATGGTGTCGACCCCGATGAAGGCACCGTCCTCGATCACCGTCCGATTCTTGTTGACGCCATCGTAGTTGGCGGTGATGGTCCCGGCTCCGATGTTGACCCCTTCCCCCACCTCGGCGTCGCCCAGATAGGAGACGTGAGGCACCTTGCTGCCGCGTCCGATCCGGCTCCGCACCAGTTCGGCGAAGCTGCCCACGTGCACCCTCTCATCGAGGCTGGTCTGGGGCCGGAGCTTGCTGAACGGGCCACAATCGCAGTCGGAGGCGATGACACTCTGGCGCAGCCAGGAGTGGTCGACGCGCACCCGATCTCCGAGGCGGCAGTCGCCGATGTCGGCGAAGGGCCCGATGTGACAGTCCTCGCCGATCACGGTTGCCCCGCGCAGGATCGTGAAGGGTTCGAGGACGGTGTCCTGACCCACCACCACGTCGGCGTCCACCCAGGTGCTGGCGGGATCCTTGACCGTCACCCCGCCCAGCATCAGCCGCTCCAGCAGACGCCGGGCCAGAATCCGCTCGGCTCGCGCCAGTTGCACCCGATCGTTGATTCCGATGACCTCTTCGGCGTCGTCCACGAGGACCGTCTCGATCGGTGCCAGCAGGGCCAGGACGTCGGTCAGGTAGATCTCGTGGGCGGCATTGTTCGGCTTCAGACCGCGCAGAGAGGGCCACAGCCTGCGGCCCTCGAAACAGTAGATGCCGACGTTGATCTCCGGGCTCGAAAGCGCCTCGGTGGCGGCATCGCGATGCTCCACGACGCGCAAGAATTCGCCGCTCGGGCCCCGCTGAACCCGGCCGTCGCGGCGGCCCGGATCGAGCACGGTGGCCATGGTCGCGGCCCGGTTGGATTGGCGCTGGGTGGCGACGATGAGCTCCAGGGTGGGCGCCCGCACCAGCGGGGAATCCGCGTTCAAGACCAGGACCAGGTCCTCCGGAGGGAGCAGCCCGGCGGCCTGTTGAAGGGCATCCCCGGTGCCCCCCGGGTGCGGCTGCAAGACCAGCCGGCAGCGCCCCTCGAGGTGCGCGGCGACCTCACCCTGACGGGGGGAGACGACCACGATCGGCTCCCCCAGGCCGGCTTCCGTACAGGTCGCCAAGAGGTGGTCGATCATTGCGCGCCCGGCCAGTGGATGGAGGACCTTGGCGCGCTTGGAGCGCATCCGCGTCCCCAATCCGGCGGCTAGGATGACTGTCGAGAGTGGTATTTCTCCCAAATGGCTATCCCCACGGGGTGAGGCGAATTATAGGGGTGGTGGGCGCCGTGATCGGGTGCCTCCTGATTGTCGGCTGCAGCGGCAACGGGGGCCTCGATCGGTTGGCTTCGAGCGCCCGAAGGGCGTCGCCGTCTCCCCTTCAGCCTTCGCCGTCACCTTCCGGCCTGCCGGCCGCGGTTTGGGTCCTGAGCCCCCTGGGCCTCAACCTGCGCGCCTCCCCCAACCCCCAGGGCCAGGTCTTGACCACGCTCAGCCAGGGGGCCGAGTTGAACGTTCTGGACCTGGTTGCGGCGACCGACGCGGGAGCCGGATGGCTGCACGTACGCTTCGCCGATTCGGGCACCGAGGGCTACGTCAGCGACGACCCCGCCCTACTCATCGATGAGGCCGTCAGCCAGCACGTGGAATCGACCTCGGGCTATTCCAATCTCTTCCCCAGCAGCTGGTCACTGGTGTCCGGGAACCCGGCAGTGATGTCGGCCCCGCCCAGCGATCAGAGCCAGGCCAGCCTCTCGATTCAGACCGCGACCACCACCGCCCAGTTGCCCAAGGCCCCAGCCGCCGCCGCCACCGAGCTCCGCCAGGAGTCACCCATCCTCATCTACGGCAAGACCACCTACCTCACCGTCTACAAGCTCCATTCGGGCGCTTACGAGTTCGTGGCCTCGGCGCAGTTCGCCACCCTGGCCGCGCTCTTCGATTTTCACCAGTCGGCCTCGGCGGGCTCCGGCACGGGGCTCTTCAAGACCCTGCTGAGCAGCGTCATCATCCCCGGCGGTTAGCCGCTCCGGCGGCCCATCGTCCGCGCCCGGGCGGCTTCATGGGCGTCCCACTCGACCTCATCTTGGAGCGGGCCCAGAGCCTCCCCCAGCGCTCGCTCCAAGAGCCAGTCGACCAGGTGCGGGTTTTTGGGCAGCAGGCTGCCGTGCAGATAGGTGGCGATGAGGTTGCCGCTGACCGCCCCCTCGCTCCCATCCTGGGCGTTGTTCCCGTACCCGCTCAGGATCCGGCCCAGCGGCCGCACTCCGGCTCCCAGCCAGGTTCGCCCGCTATGGTTCTCAAATCCGACCAGGGTCTTGGGCATGAGTCCAAGGCTTGCTTCCGACTCCACCACGGCGTTGCCGATCAGGCGCTCGGCCCCACCCACGGTGTGGGCGTCGATGAGGCCCAACCCGCGCAGCCGCTTCCCGTCCGGAGTCTCGTAGTGGTGGGCCAGAAGTTGGTAACCGCCACAGACGGCCAGGATCACCACCTGCCGCTCGTGGGCTCGGCTGAGTGCGGCCGCCTTGTACTGCAACAGATCCTGGTAGACGAGGGTCTGCTCTTTGTCCTGTCCGCCCCCGAAGAAGAAGAGATCGATCTCCTCCAGGCCAGCTGCCAGCCCCAGACCGATGTCCCGGACCTGGACCTCGACGCCCCGCCAGCGCGCCCGGCGGACGAGGGCGATGATGTTGCCCCGATCGCCGTACATGTTCATCAGGTCCGGATACAGCCAGCCGATGCGGAGGGTGTTCAAATCGACCAGAAGGGTTGCAGCCAACCCCGCTTGACCAGCAGCTGGCGCAGCTGGAGCAGGGCGGTGTAGGTGAGGAGGAGGTGCGCTTCCCGCCCCGGCGGCGTCCCCGCCACAATCCTGTCCAGGGCGCCCTCCAGGTCGACCTGGGCGGGGTCGGCGGCGACCTCGGCGTACTTGAGGCGCAGGGCCAGGTCGGCGGCCCGACTCCCGGTCGGCACCACCAGCTCGGCCCCCTCGAGTTGCTCGAAGTCCACATCCCAGATCCAGGAGACGTCGGTGCCGTCGGCCAGGTCGTCGTTCAAGGCGATCAGAAAATACTCCGCCCCGGCCAGCACCGCCTCTCGCAGGATCTCGTTGAACCCGGTCGGATTCTTGGCCAGAAGGAGCGTAAATCGCCGCCCCTGGCGCTCAAATCGCTCCTGCCGGCCAAAGGCCGGGCCGACCTTCGCAAGGCGCTCGGCGAGCTGGCCGGGGTCCAGTTCCAGGGCGGTCGCGGTGGCGATGGCGGCGGTCAGGTTGTAGGCGTTATAGAGTCCCCCCAGCCCGACCTCGAAGCGGTGACCGACGGCGTCGAGCGCGATCTTCTGAAAGCCGGTGCGCTCGATCCCGGTCGCCAGCACCTGGGGAGAGGGGCGGGTGAAGTCTCCGCGGGGACAGCGCCACTCGCCGTCATGACCCACGTAGACAGTGCTGAAGAGCAGCGTCGACCCACAGCGCGGGCAGCTGCGAGCGTCGGCCGCGTGGGGCAGGACCGCGCTCCCCACGGCCGCATCCCCCAGCCCATACCAGATCGGGGGCGGATCCAACGACATGCCGATCTCGGCCACGCGAGGGTCGTCCGCATTCATCACCGTGCGCGCACCGGGAGGCAGGTTCGAGAGCGCGACCTCGATGGTCTTGGCCAGACGCTCCAGTTCGCCGTAGCGGTCGAGCTGGTCTCGAAACAGGTTGCCGACCACCACCACCCGGGGTCGGATCTCCGCCACCGCCGTTTGCAGGCTCGCCTCGTCCACTTCGAACACCCCCCAGTCGGCGCGGATCGATCCATCCAGGCGCGCCGCCCTGACGACGGCGGCGGTGGCTCCGAAAATCAAGTTCGAGCCGGCGCGGTTGGCGAGCACCACCACCGGCGGTACGGAAAGGAGCTCGGCGATCAGCCGGGCGGTGGTGGTCTTGCCATTGGTGCCGGTGACCAGGATCGAACCGCAGCGGAACTGCGAGGTGAGTCGGCGCAGGATGCCGGGATCGATGGCCCGGGCCACGTCGCCAGGAAAGGTGGTACCGCCGCCGCGGCCGCTGAGCCGGCTCAGAGCGCCGATGGTCCGGGCCGCCGCGATGGCGACCAGGGCCCTGGTCAGTCCCAACGACCTACCGGCCAGGCCAAGGTTCGCCAGGGCGCGACGGCGGCCACGCGCTCCAGCTCGTGGGAGGCCTGGGCCGGACTCGCCACGGGGAGGAAGTAGGCGGAGCCGCTGCCGGTCATGCGCCAGCCTGTGCCCAGACGGCGGGCGAATTCGACAAGCCGCGGTTCGACGCCTTCGGCCGCGCGCTGCAGTTGATTGGCGCCCTCGCCGCCCAGTTCGTCAAAGGCGTGATAGACGGCGGCGGTCGAGACCTGATAACCGGGCCAGGCCAGCACGTAGCAACCAGCCGACGCCGGGAGGGAGCTGAGCAGGTCTCCCCGGCCGGTGCCCAACTGGGATCCTCCACGCAGAAAGAAGGCGACGTCAGCACCCAGCTCCTGGGCGATCGGGTAGAGATCCAGACGCAGTTCGTAGAGGCGGGCCAGGAGGCGCAGCGCGGCGGCCGCATCGGAGCTGCCGCCACCCAATCCGGCCCCCACCGGGAGGCGCTTATGGAGCACGAAACGAGCCGGCAGAGGACGGCCCGCACACCGCTCCAAGGCCCGCGCCGCCGCCAGCACCAGGTCGTTGGGAAGGCCCCCCACGAGTTCGGTGTGCGAGGCCGGCTCGGCGCTCAGCAGATCGTGGGCGGAGATGGCCTGCAGAACGGTGCGCACGGCGTGCCGCCCGTCCGGCAAGCGATCCAGTACGCGCAGTTCCAGATTCAGCTTGGCATGGGCGGCCAGGGCCAGTTTCAATCCGGCGGCCGGAGGCCCTTCAGGTAGCGGCTCCGGTTGGCCTGGTAGCGGAGCGCCGGCTCTCGAGCCCAGCGCGCTGAGGAGCCGGAGAGCGGCTTCTTGGGGAGCGCCGGGACGCCCGCCGCGAGGGTCCCCGAGGGAACCTCGTGCCCCTCCATCAGGACCGCGCCGGCGGCCAGCACGGAACCGCTTCCGAGCCGGCTGCGCTGGAGCATGATGGCGCCGGTGCCAACCGTGGACCCGTCGCCCACCACGCAGCCCTCGATTTTTGCGCCGTGCCCAATCGTCACCCCCGCCCCGACCACGGTCGGCAATCCCTCGGCGCAGTGGATCACGGCGTTGTCCTGCACGTTGGACCCGGCCCCGATGGTGATCCGGGCCTGGTCTCCGCGCAGAACCGCCCCGAACCAGACGCTGGCCTCAGCCTCCACCACCACGTCCCCAATCAGAACCGCCGTCGGTGCCACGAAGGCGGTGGGATGGACGGAAGGCTTTTGGCCATCCAGCTCGAAGAGGGGCATTGGCCCTATAATCCTAAGCTCGTGCTCAACTCCCATCTGAGGTCGATCCATGGCTAACATCCCCTCCTCCAAGAAGGATGCTCGCACCAGCGCGGTTCGAGCCGCCAAGAACCGCTCGGTGAAATCCGCGGTCAAGACGCGCGTCACCAGGTTCCGTCGCGCCACCGGCGGGGCGGGGTCAGGCAACGCCGATGAGCTGGCCCTGGCCGCCATCTCGGCCCTGGATCGGGCCGCCTCGAAGGGGATCCTGCATCGCAACAACGCCGCCCGGCGCAAGGGCCGGCTGATGCGGCGCCTCAACGCGGCGGCGGACGCCGAAAGCGCCCCGCAACCGGTCGCGGCGGCCAAGCCTGGGCGCACCACCAAGACCGCGACTAAAACCGCGACCAAGGCGACGGCCAAGACCGCCACCCCGGCCCCCAAAGCTCAGAAGCGGACCAAGACCAGCAAGTAGCCGGTCCGCCCAACCCGACCTCAGAGTTGGGCCAAGAGCGACCTCAGGCCCCATTCGGCGTCGATCTGACCTGACTTGACCCGCCACTCATAGTCCAGGAGCGCTCCCAGCGAGCCCTCCAACCTCTCCAGTGAGACCCGAGTGCCAAGCTCATACGCCTTCTGGATGACGTAGGGGTGCTCGCGCATCTGGCCTTGCACCGCCGCCAGGCCCAACCCCTGGCTGCGATGGGTGCCGACCTCCAGCACCAGCGAGACGTGGCGCGCGATGCGATAGGCGATGCCGGTCGGACTCTCGGTTTGGAGCAGAGAGTCGAGGGCGCGCCAGGCGGCCGGGGTGGCGGAGGGGAGCAGGTTGTCGGTCAGGCGGAAGATGTCGTCCTGGCGGTCCCCCACCAGCAGGTCGGCGAGCGCGGCTTGATCGAGCTTGGCTCCGCTCGCCTGGTAGGCGGCCAGCTTCAGGAGTTCGGACTCTATCACGCCCAGGTTGGGGTTGGTGGTTCGGCCCACGGTGGCGGCGACCTGGGGCGGAAGACCGTGAAGGCGGGCGCGCTCTCGAATCCACTCCTCCAGTTCCCTCTTTTTCAGCGGCGGACAGTCCTTGACCACCCCGCCCGCCGCCACCACCGCCTGGCGCAGCGCACCGTTGGCCTTCAGCGGCCCGACCACGCTGAGCAGAACCCAGCTCGTATCGGGGATCTCGCGCAGAGCCAAGGCCATGGCATCGGCCTTGCGCGCCGGCAGCGAGCGCACCGCGATAACCCGATGCGGGTCCAGGAAGGGGCCCTGGAGGATCGCATCGCGAAGCCGGCCGACGGTCAGCGCCCCGGGGTCGAGCAGGTCCAGGCCAAAGTCGGAGACCAGATCCTGGCGCCAGCCCGTCAGCAGCTCGGAGAAGCCCTGGTCGACCAAAAACCCCTCCTCTCCGCAGAGAAGGTGAACCTGGCTGCGGGTGGGCACAGCGACGATCCTAGCCCGCCGCCGGACGGGACCGCCAGACCCACGCCCGCGATCGTCCGCCGGACTCGCGGTACCCTTGCCATCGCTCTTTATTGGGGCGTGGCCAAGTGGTAAGGCAGGGGACTTTGGATCCCCCATCGAAGGTTCGATCCCTTCCGCCCCAGCCACCTGGGAATCGGGTCGGCTCTTGAAGATCTCGCCGACCTGGCCGGCTCGGGCTTCCCGGTGTGGCGATGGCGTGAGCTCGCCCTATGCCGGGCGATGGAATCAGAGCCGACCGACCATCTTCATCAGGCCAATGGCGGCTTCCATCTGCTCATTGGCACCGATTCCGAACCAGGGCACGGAGAGCGAGATTTCCGAACAGAGGGGCGACCATCGCTCGAGGGCCGAGGCGAGTTGGTCAGCGTCGCGCGCCACCACCACCCCCAGGTCATCCAGGCAACCGGCCTCCAGCAGCTTGGCCGCGACGGCGATGCGACCGGCGGCGGTCTCGGCCAGCACGCCGTCGATGAGCGCGCCGCGACCGGAGTGCGCCAGCACCTCGCGGTAGGCCGGGATCGCGTAGGGGACCATCTGGCGCGCCGCCAGAGGGCGACTGGACACCACCACCAGCTGCTGTACCACCGCGGGCACCGACCGCCCGGAAGCCCGGGCGCCGCGGGCCAGGGCGGGGCTCAACACTTCGGCCAGGTAGGCCGGGGTCGTGAAGGGGTGGGAACAGAGCGCGTCGGCGGTGGCTCCGACGGTCTCCGCCATGCGCTGGTTGACGGCCGCCAGCATGATCGCCGGGTCGGGGGGCGCGGCGGGCTCGCGACCGGGCTGAAGGGCTGGGCGGCGGATGCCGTAGAAGGGCCCGCGGTGGCCTCCAAATCCCCTGCGCAGGGCGACAAAGCAGTCCCGCACCGCAGCCACGTAGTCGGCCATTCGCGGCGCCGGGTGGTCGGCTTCAACGCCGAAGCGCTGCTTCAGCATGGCTGCCGTCTGGCTACCCAGACCGAGCCGAAAGTGCCCCCCGCTCCATCGATTCAGATCCCACGCTGCCGCCGCCGTCACCGTCGGCGAGCGCGCGAAGGCCACCGCCACCGCCGTGCCCACGCCCATGCGGCCGCCCGCCCCGAGCACGGCCGCGATCTGGAGAAAGGGGTCACGACGGACCTCGGTGGCCCAGAGGGTGCTGACACCGTGGCGCTCGGCCAGCGCCACCAGGCGGGGCACCTCGTGCGGCAGACACGCCCCCGGCAGCTGAACGCCCGGCCGCAACGGCACCGGCTTATGGAACCAGGTTCAAGAGCTTGTCGGGTACGAACACCACCCGCCGGGGTGAATCCGATCCCAGCGCGCGACGCACCGCCGGCGAGGCGAGGGCCTGGGCCAGGGCACCGTCCTGGTCGATCCCGGCCGGAACCGAAATCCGGTCCCGGACCCGGCCCGCCACCTGAATGACCAGGGTCACCTCCGGTTCCCGGGCGGTGGCGACGTCAAATTCCGGCCACGCCTGGTCCAGGCACAGTCCCCCCAAGCCCCGCCGCTGCCAGAGCTCGTCGGTGATGTGGGGCGCCATCGGGTGCAGAAGCAGGAGCATGGTTCTGACCGCCTCATCCCAGGTCGCATCCGTCTGCCCGCCCCGGAGGAGATGTTCCTCGAGCGCGTTGCCGTATTCCATCAGGGCGGCGACGGCGGTGTTGAAGTGAAAGTCGGCGTAGTCGGCGCTGACTCGGGCGATGCACTGGTGCATGCGCCGCTTCAGGACAGCGGCCCCGGCGGTGGCCTCGTGGGTCGACGCCGGCTCGGCCTCCAGGGCCAGCCGCCAGACCTTTTGCAAAAACCGGACGGGACCGGCGATGGCGGCGTCGGTCCACTCCGCGTCCTCGTCGGGCGGGCCGATGAACAGCTCATAGACGCGCCCGGCATCGGCCCCCTCGCGGCCCACCAGATCGTCGGGGGCAACGCCGTTGCCCTTGGACTTGGACATCACCAGCCCGCCGCGCTTGACCATGCCCTGGGTGAAGAGGCGGCGGAATGGCTCGACCGCCTCAACCCGGCCCGCGTCGCTCAAAACCTTCTGGAAAAAGCGCGAGTAGAGGAGGTGCAGGATGGCGTGCTCGATCCCACCCGTGTACTGGTCGACCGGCATCCAGTGGTTGGCCGACGCCGGAGCGAAGGGCTGAGAGCCGTCGTCGGCACTGGTGTAGCGCAGGAAGTACCAGCTCGAATCGACGAAGGTGTCCATGGTGTCGGTCTCGCGGCGCGCCGGGCCCTGACAGCGCGGGCAGGTGCTCTCGTACCACTCCGGCTGCTCGGAGAGGGGAGCGTGCCGCTCGGGCAGCAGGATCGGCAGTTCCGAGCCCGGTACCGGCACCAGACCACAGGCCGGGCAGTGCAACACGGGAATCGGGCAGCCCCAGTAGCGCTGACGGGAGATGAGCCAGTCCCGGAGCCGGAATTTGGTCGCCCTCCGCGCCACTCCGCGGGCTTCCAGATCGTCGGCCAAGCGATCGAATCCCTGCTCGAAATCCAGCCCGCTGTATTGCCCGCTCTGGATCATGGTGCCGTGCTCGATGTAGGCCGCGGCGAGTTCGCCGCGCGCGCCCTGGGGGCCGGCGATCACCTCTCTGACGGGAAGATCAAAGCGGCGGGCGAAGGCGAAGTCCCGGACGTCGTGGGCGGGGACGCCCATGATCGCGCCCGTACCGTAAGTCATCAGGACGTAGTCGGCGATCCAGATCGGCACCCGCTCGCCGTTGACCGGATTGAGGGCGAATCCACCGGTCGCCACTCCCGTCTTCTCGACCTCGGTCGAAAGCCGCTCGACGTCGGTCTGGCGACGGCTCTGCTCGACGTATCGCAAGACCTCCTGCCGGTGCTCTTCGGTGGTGACGCTGGCCACCAGCGGATGCTCGGGGGCCAAGACCATGAAGGTGACCCCGAACAGCGTGTCCGGTCGCGTGGTGTAGATGCTGAGCCTCTCCCCCGGCAGGCCCTCGACGGCGAAGTCGACCTCCAGGCCACGGCTGCGGCCAATCCAGTTCTGCTGCATGACGCGGACCTTCTCGGGCCAGTCGGAGAGGAGTTGAAGGTCATCCAGGAGCCGGTCTGCATACTCGGTGATGCGGAAGAACCACTGCTCCAGGTCACGGCGTTCGACGGGGGTTTCGGGGTGCCTCCAGCAGCAGCCGTTGACCACCTGCTCGTTGGCAAGGACGGTCCGATCGATGGGGCACCAGTTGACGGGAGCAAACGCGCGGTAGGCCAGGCCACGCTCCAGGAAGTGGAGGAAGAGGGCCTGCGTGAAGCGGTAGTAGTCGGGATCGCAGGTGGTCACCTCGCGATCCCAGTCATAGAGCACACCCATCATCCCCAGCTGCTCTTTGGCCCGAGCAATGTTGGCCATGGTCCAGGTTCGGGGATGGATTTGGGCCTTGATGGCGGCGTTCTCGGCCGGCAGTCCGAAGGCATCCCAGCCGAAGGGGTTCAGCACCTCGAAACCGCGCATGGTCTGAAATCGACCCACCAAATCGCCGATCACGTAGTTGCGCATGTGCCCCATGTGCAGATCGCCACTCGGGTAGGGGAACATGACCAGGTTGTAGAACTTGGGCCGCGGGGAGTCCTCGCGGGCCCTCATCACGCCCCGTTCAGCCCAGGCTCGCTGCCATTTGGGTTCGATCTCCTGAGGCACGTAGCCGCGGCTCCACGACATGGAATTGAAATGGTAGCGTCGGCGCTGATGGAGAACCTTTTCGCGCCCTGGAGGAAAGAGCTGATCGAACAGCCGCAACCGCCCGGCTGTCTTTTCTGCCGCGTCCAGGGTCTGCCCTGGGACGACTCGTCGCTGGTTGTCTTCAGCAGCCCTCTGGCCCTGGTCATGCTGAATCGCTACCCGTACAACGCCGGCCACGTGATGGTGGCGCCGCTGGCTCACGTGGACTCGCTGGAACAGCTCGACGACCACTCCATGCTGGCCCTCTTCGAGCTCGTCGCTCGCGCCACCAGCGCCCTGACCGCATTGCTGCACCCCGACGGGTTCAACGTGGGCATGAACCTGGGGAGCGTGGCCGGGGCGGGAATTCCAGGGCACCTTCACGTTCACGTGGTTCCGCGCTGGGCGGGTGACACCAACTTCATGCCCGTTCTGGGAGCCACCAAGGTGATCAACGAACACCTCTCCGAGACCCGGCAACGCCTGGAGAAGGCCTTCAGAGACCTCGGATCAGAC
>DATKQJ010000041.1:0-22006 GCA_035532785.1 Candidatus Acidiferrales bacterium
TCCGGCTGGCGCTATGCTCTTGTCGATTTGCCCCACCGCCCCAACCAGGTTGCAGTCGATCTGGAGGTCAACGGCGAACAGTACACGGTGCTGGTCGAACCGCGCCGAAGCCTGGTGGACTGCCTACGCGACGACCTGGGATTGACCGGGAGTCACGTTGGGTGCGAACAGGGCGTCTGTGGGGCCTGCACGGTGCTGCTTGATGGAGAGGCGGTGCGCGGCTGCCTGCTGCTGACAGTTCAGGCTCAGGGGACGTCTATCACCACCGTTGAGGGCCTAGCCCAAGGGGGCGAGTTGAGCCCGCTCCAGAGCGCATTTCACGAGTCGTTCGCGCTCCAGTGCGGGTACTGCACGCCGGGATTCCTGATCTCGAGCCTGGCTCTGCTGGCTCGTAATCCACACCCATCGCGCACCGAGGTCCGGGAGGCACTGTCGGGGAACCTGTGTCGTTGTACCGGATACGACACCATCGTGGACGCCGTGATGGCGTCATCCAGGTGAGCATCGGGCAGAGGCTCGGCCGACTCGAGGACGGCAGACTGCTAAGGGGCCGGGGTCGATTCGTCGACGATCTCCATCCGGATCGCCTGCTCCACGTGGCCTGCGTACGCAGCCCCCACGCCAACGCGAAAATCATGTCCGTCGACGTCGAACACTCCCGGGGGGTGCGGGGCGTGGTCTCCGTCCTGACCGGTGACGCCGCGGCTCAGATGGTCCAGCCCTGGAAGGGCATCCTCGGGCACTATGCCGGGATGAAGACCGCGCCCCAATACCCGCTGGCCCTCAGGCAGGCTCGTTTCGTAGGCGAGCCGGTGGTCGCCGTCGCAGCCACCAGCCGAGCGGCGGCCGAGGACGCCTGTGATCTGGCCCGAGTCGAGTACGACGTTCTGGTTCCGGTGGCCAATTGGAAGCAGGCCATCGCTCCGAATGCGCCGCTGGTGGCCGATGAACTCGGCGACAACGTGATGTATCAGGCCAGTCACGGCGACGCGGCGGCCACTGCGCAGGCCCTCGACGCATCGGAGCTAGTGGTGCGGGGCGAGTTTCACCTAGGCCGTGTAACCGGGGTGCCGATCGAGCCGCGCGCTCTGCTGGCTGACTACGAGCCCGGCGCCGGACATCTGACCGTGCATTGTTCGACGCAGGTTCCACACATGATGCAGGCGGTGCTGGCCCGAATTCTGGGCCTGCCCGAGCACCGCGTGAGGGTCATTGCCGAGGATGTGGGGGGAAGCTTCGGCATCAAGATCCATGTCTACCAGGACGAGATCTGCGCCTGCCTCTTCTCGATCATGCTGGGACGGCCTGTCAAGTTCATCGCCGATCGTCGGGAGAGCATGTTGACCGACATCCACGCCCGCGAAGAGGTGATCGAGGCCGAGCTCGGGATGCGAGGCGATGGCACCCTGACGGCCCTGAGGGCGAGCGTGGTTGCCCCGGTCGGGGCCTACTCGATGTACCCGCGCAGCAGTGTCGTGGAGAGCGGCCAGGTGGCGCGGATGTTGCCGGGACAATATCGGATCCCGGCCTATTCATGCCAGCAGTTGGTGGTCGCACTCAACAAGACACCCACCTCGCAATACCGCGGCGTCGGCCACCCGGTGGCGACTGCGATCATCGAGCAGATGGTGGAGAGGGCCGCACGAAAGGTGGGTCAGGACCCGGCGGAATTCCGCCTCGCCAACATGGTGCGCCCACAGGACATGCCCTACCAATCGGCGGGAGGGGCGGTGCTGGATCCCGGCGACTATCCGGGCTGCCTCCGACGCCTCCTCGAGGTGAGTGGGTATGGCGAGTTGCGCAACTGGCAAAGCCAGCAACGAGCCGCCGGCCGCCTGATCGGAATTGGGTTGAGCTGCTTTTTGGAGCTGACTGGACCCAATGCCCAGTTCTACGGGATCGGCGGGGCTCCCATATCGGCCAAGGACGGGGCCACGGTTCGACTCGAGCCAGACGGTAGCGCGGTGGTCCTGACCGGCATCACGGATCAGGGCCAGGGCACCCACACCAGTACCGCGCAGCTGGTCAGTGAAGGTCTCAGCATGGCGCCGGACCGGGTGCGTGTGGTGACCGGAGATACGCTCGCCGTTCCATACGGTGGCGGCACCTGGGCCAGTCGCGGGGCGGTGGTCGGGGGCACGGCGATTATGCGTGCCACCCGGATCTTGCGTCAGAAAGTGCTCCAACATGCTGCCGACCTGATGGAGGTGGCGGTGGAGGACTTGGAATTGGACAACGGTGAGTTGAGCGTGCGTGGAGTTCCGTCTCGGCGCATGTCGCTCAGGGATCTGGCGTCGACCGTGCATTACAACTCCAACGCGCTCGGATCCGGGGTTGAGCCATCGCTGGAGGCCACCTCCTATTTCGTCAGTCCAACCGGCGGAACCTTTGCTTACGGATCCCATCTGGCCATGGTCGAGATCCTTCCCGAGAGTTGGGGGGTGAGGCTCTTGCGCTACGTGGCGGTGGACGACTGCGGACGTCCCATCAACCCCGCCTTGATCGAGGGCCAGGTGCGGGGTGGCGTGGTCCAGGGAATCGGCGAAGCACTTCTGGAGGAGCTGGTCTATGACGGCGACGCGCAGCTCCTGAATTCCTCATTGATGGAGTACCTGCTGCCCACCATGAGCGACCTGTGCGACATCGAGGTTCAGCACCAGCACACTCCGGCGGCCGTTGGTGAAGGATTTCGAGGCGTCGGCGAAAGCGGCGCGACCGCCTCTCCAGCAGCTGTCGCCAACGCCGTCGCCGACGCCCTGGCACCGCTCGGAATAGAGGTATCCAGCCTTCCGATAACGCCCCGCCTGCTGTTCGAATTGGCCGAGGGGGTCAAGCGTTGAAACCGGTCCAGTTTGGATATCACAGGCCTGCCACCCTGTCCGAGGCGCTGGGGCTGCTCTCGGAATTGGGCGAAGAGGCTCGCCCACTGGCGGGCGGGCAAAGCCTGATTCCGCTTCTCAACATGCGTCTGGCCGCCCCCGCCTGGCTCGTGGACCTGGGATCTGTGGGTGAGCTGCGCCACCTTTCGGCCGCCGGCGACCAGATCAAGGTGGGGGCGATGTGCACCCTCGCCTCCCTCGAGCGCTGGCCTGACACCGCCGCCCGGAATCCACTCTTGGCCGCGATCCTGCCCTTCATTGCTCACTTTCAGATCCGGAACCGATCGACCCTGGGTGGCAACCTGGCCCATCTGGACCCGGCGGCGGAGCTGCCCGCCCTGGCTCTGTTGCTGGGCGCCCGGATCGAGCTTCAAACTTCGGCTGAGACACGGACGGTAACCATGGATCAATTCTGTCTGGGATCAATGACGTCGTCTCTGGCCCCGGCGGAGCTGGTCACGGCGGCAACCATTCCGTGGTTGGCGGGCTCGGGCTGGGGGTTCGCCGAGGTCTCGCGGCGCCGAGGAGATTTCGCCCTGGTGGGGGCGATGGCGGCAGTGTCGCCCGACCGCACGACGAGAGCGGTGGTCTTCGGTGCCGGTGCCGTACCCCAGCGTCTGCCTCGCGCCGAGAGCGCCGCGGCCGCGGGCGATCTGCGCGGCGCGGAGCGCTGCGCGGCCGAGGAGATCAAGGCCCAGGATGACATCCACGCCAGCGCCGCCTACCGCGTGGCGGTGGGGGCCAGGCTGGTACGCAGGGTGGTCACCGAAGCGCTGGACCGCATCGATCCGGCGGCGTGAAGATCTGCCGCCTCAATCGCGCGCCCTGGACCTACCCGGCGATGCCCCGTGAACGTCTATCAGTCGGGCTATGATCGAGTGGTGGCTACCCGCCACGGTTGGTAGGAGGATCAGATGGCCGGACCCGTATTAGTCGACCCCAACAGGAAGCCGCGGCTGCAGTTCGGCACGGCGCGGCGGGAGGATGTCCCCAACTTTCTCGGCATCATGCAGATCATCCACCAAGAGCCCACCTCGGGCGCTTTTGCGCGGCTCCTGACCGGCCAGCAAAAGCCGGATGACGAGATTCCTCTGGCCCATCTATTTGAGGAGATCTCGACGCTGGCGTTGCATGGGTTGCTGGTGGAAGACGTTTTGTTTGACGCGTTCGCTTTCGACTTCTACTGGGATGCTCTCAAATCCCGAATCGGGCAGGTCCGCAAGTCAACACAGAATGGCAAGTTTTGTGAGAACTTTGAACTGGCGGGCCGACTGGCGGCGGAGTATAGGGCCGAGCGGCCCGCCAAGGGTGGCGCGTAAAGCCGAGTCGTTTCCGCTTGCACGCGGGTTGCGTCGTAGGCGCAGGGCCACCCGGGTGTGGCCGTCGCGGCTGGCCGGGACTTGGCTTGACACGAGGTCAATGAACACGGCCGGGATCGGGTCGGTCAGAGGTCGATTCGGGCTCTCGCGAGCGATCGCCGGTCGAGGCTTACGCCGATCCCGGGACCGGTCGGGGGCTCGTAACATCCGTCGATCAACACCATCGGCTCCTGAACCAGATCGCTGCTGATCGAGTGCGGCGATATTCCGCTGTCCCAGGGCAGTCGGGGGAGGGCCACCGCCAGATGAGTGGCGGCGGCGGCACAGATGCTGCTCTCGCCCGGCATGCCGGCCAGGTGGAGGCCGACGTTGGCCGCGTCGGCGACCGCCGCGAGGTGGCGAACACCAGTGATTCCACCCTTGATCAACTTGGGCACAAATCCGCCCGCGGCCTCTGAGCGCAGGTAGGTGAGCGCGCCGGTTGCGTCGTACACCCCCTCGTCTGGCGCCACCGGGGTCGAGCTGGAGGCCGCGACGCGAGCCATGCCCGCCACGTCGTCGCGATGCACCGGTTGTTCCAAGAATTGGAGGTCGCGGTCCCTGGTCGCCTCCAGAAAGCGGATCGCCTGGCTCGGACTCCAGGCTTGGTTGGCGTCCACCCTGACCTGTACTCCGCTTCCGACAATCCTACAAACGGCATCCAGTCGGGCTAGATCCAGGGCCAGATTTTGCGATCCGACCTTGAGTTTGACGGCCGTGAATCCCATTCCCAGGCCCGCCGCCGTTTCGTCGGCCACCTCCTGCGGGCTCGTTCCAACCACGTGCCAGGTGGAGGCCACGCGGTTTCTCACCCGGCCTCCCAGGAGTATGTAGAGGGGAATGCCAAGGGCACGCGCGGCGGCGTCATGGAGGGCGACGTCGACGGCCGCCTTGGCGGCCGCGTTGCCGTGCAGCACCCGCTCCATGGTCATCGACGCGCCGGCCAGGTCGAAGACGTCCGAGCCCACCAGTGCGGGCGCGATGACTAGGTTGATGGCACGCATCGCGCCCGCCACGTTCTCACCTGTGAAGTAGGGCGCGAGCACCGATTCACCAAGGCCGGTCGGGCCGCCGTCGGTCATCGCCTCCACCACCACACATTCCCGTTCCGGCACGGTGGCGATCGACATTTTGAGTGGACGATGGAGCGTCAACCTGACGGGCGTGACAGTAAGGCCCCGTAGTTTCAGCCGGCCCGCGGGGCGGGTCGGCGCCGACGCGGTCACACCAGGACGATCCGGCCCAGCGGCGGATTGGTACGGAGTTCGTGCATGGCCTCGACCACCTGGTCCAGGGGGAAGGTCTTGGCGATGATGGGCTTGATTCGTCCTCGCTCCACCAACTCGACCACGTCGGCCAGGTCCTGTTTGGCGGAGGAGCGGCTGCCCTGGATCTCCCACTGGCCGTAGACCAATTGGGCCGTGTCAACCTGCAGCGGATAGCCGTAACCGTAGCCCAGGACCAGAAGGCGACCGCCCTGGGCCAGGCACTGGAAGGAGGTGGCTAGAACCGGAGGTATGCTCGCGCCACCAACGATCTCGACCACCACGTCGGCGCCGCGGCCACCGGTCAGGGCCCGAATTCGAGCCGGAACGTCCTCGTGGGAGGCGTCGATGGCTGCCTCCGCCCCGAGTTCAAGCGCCTTTTCCAATTTGTCGGCGGTCACATCCACCGCGATCATTCGCCCCCCCAGCTCACGCGCCAGTTGCAGGGCGTGGATGCCGAGTCCGCCCACGCCGATCAACGCAACCCAATCACCCAACGAGATCCTGGCCCGTGTTCGGAGTCCGTGGAAGGGGGTGGCGATCGAACCCGAGAGGATGGCCACCTCCTCCAACGGGATTTTGGGATCGACCCGCAAGACGTTCCTCGACGGTGCCTTGATCACCTCGGCAAAGCCGCCCGCGATCTCAAATCCCAGCCGCCTCACGTCGGGACACCGATTCTCGAAGCCCAGTCGGCAGTGCTTGCAAGTCATGCAGCCCACGTAAATGTGGACCACCACATTGTCACCGACGGCGACGTTGGAGACCTCTGAACCAACGTCGATTACAACGCCTGACAGTTCGTGACCGATGATCGCGGGCATCGTGACGGTTGACACCTGACCATCGAGGATCTTGAGGTCGGTCCCGCACAAACCGTTGGCTTTGACGTCGACCAGAACCTCGTCTCGCTCGACGACCGGGCGTTCCACGGAGTGCCACACGAAAGGCCCTCCCTTCTGCTCCAGCACGAGGGCGCGCATTTCACTCATGACTTCCGAATATCCCTCCACTAACGGATCGGGTTCGGCCGCACCACAGGGTCCGGTCGGTGCAAGTTGCGGTCGCTTAGGCGTTCCGACCGCAATATAGCAGTGCGATCGGATCTTGCCGCCTGGTGGGCACCAACCAGCCCGATCCCGACCATCACCAGCGGTCGTCGGCTGCGCGGTGGAACGGCATCTGGTGCGAGGCGCAGAGCGGGCGATTGCCTGGGGCGCACGGCAGATCGATCAATAGGGTGACGGCTTCGGGCCTGACGCCCTCGGAGACGAGACATTCGGCAGGTCGGGTAAAAATCGACCTCCGTTGTCAATCATTAAGGAATCACACCGAACCTGCTTCGTTCCGTCAGGAGGAAATGACACCGACGAGCGGGCTTGGCGACTAGGCACTGGCCTTTACCTCGAGAGCTGAGGGCATGGCGGCGAGGCGGCGATCGATCTTGCGTTTGAGTGTCAGGGGGCTGACCGCCGTGTAGAGCTCGATGAGGTCGCCGATCTTGTTTGGGTCAGCGGCGCCGGAGTTGAGAACTCGCTTCAGCGGGCTGATCGGGCGGTCGTAGATCTTCCGTGGCCGCTGACCGGCGGACTCCTTGTCGATCAGCTTCATGACCGGCTGAAAGCAATTGTTGTACGGGCGCAACAGTTCCGTGTAGAGGGCGTCGAGCCACGCCAGCTGCTCGAGGATATCGAGGCGCTGGTAGCCGATGAGTCGGCGGACCAGGGTCCAGTTCTTCTGTTCGACATGGGCGTTGTCGTTCTTGTGATGGGGTCGGGATCGGGAGAGGATGATCGGCGGTCGGCCGCCCTCCGCATCGCCCCCGCAGTACTTCACCAAGTGGTAGTTGATGAACTCGCTGCCGTTGTCCGGATGGATGCCGAGCAGAGGGAATGGCAGCTGACCGTAGATGCGGTCGAGCGCGGCCACAACGGCAATCCGGCCCCGGCCCATCACCGGCAGCCGTTCAGTCCAACCAGTGCTGAGGTCGGTGGCGCACAGGGTCCAGATCCACTCCTCAACCGCGAACTCACCACTGTGCGAGACCAGGTCGACCTCGAGATAGCCCGGTTTGTCGATCTCCTTCCAATGTCCGACGATGACCGGGATCTGCTTGCGGAGCAGCGACCCCGGCTTGGTCTGGGACATCTTCCGAGAGACCAGACCCCGACGGAGCTGAGCTACGTTGCGCTCAACAGTGGAGACACTGGCGGTCACCAACAGAGTCTCGGTGGTCTCATCGATGTCGAGTTGGCGGTGGCGCTTGAGGAGAGGAATCAGGTCAGGAAGAAATGGCTGCAGGCGCTCCGAGCAGATGTAGCCAGCGGCCTCCCAGGCCACCTTCAAAGCCTTCTGGAACGCCAACCCATAACGACGACGCCGGGGCCCGGCGACTTCCGCCGGCGCCCCCCGAGCACTTTGATGGCGTGCTTGCGCTCATAGCCGGTGGCCAGGCAGAAGGCGTTCAGCAACTCACCACGCTCACGTTTGCTGGCGAGCTGGTAGCGGGCCTCGAGATCCCCAGCCAGCTCGTACCGGTCTCGAATGCGCATCCGTTCGCCTCCCTCTTCCCGGGTGTGATTTCCAGGTGAGGGAACGTTGACGCCATGGTGTGATTCTCGCTGAGGGAATGCGACCTCTTGTCGACAGGGGTCTGCACCGTCTACACTCCTGCGATGCCGATAAATGAGCCAGTCATGAGCGATCATCGTTCGCGCGGGTTGCCGCCGCTTCGGTGCCCAGTGGCCATGGGCACGTTCCGCTCGGACGCTCCGGGCATAGTCAGCTCCAAGGAGTCCTAAGTAGATGGTGCATTTCATCGATACGCTCTTGGCCGCCATCGGCTTTGGGGTGGTCACGTCGGCCGTTCTGGCGCTCTCCACGGTGGCCGTCGGACTTCAGTTCTCGGTCACCAACATCCCCAATTTTGCCCACGGTGACATCATGACCGCCGGAGCCTACGCCGCCTACGCGACCGGCTTGGTGGTTTCGAATATCGCCATCCAGGCCTTGGCGGCGATCGTGGCGGGGGGGGTGATCGCCTACGCCCTCAACAAGGGGTTGTTGCAGCCGTTCAAACGGGCCGGCGCCCGGAACATCATGTTGGTGATCATCACCCTCTCCTTCTCACTGCTGCTGCAGAACGGTATCCTGGCCATTTTCGGGGGCTCCGAGGTCTTCTACAAGCTACCCATCTCGGCACCCCACCACTACGGGCCCTTCCTGTTCACCAACCAGGCCCTTTTGATCATCGTGGCCGCCGCCGTGTTTCTGATCGGCGTCAGAGCGGTCCTCAAGTACACCAAGTTCGGCAAGGCGCAGCGGGCGGTTTCGGATAATCCCGAACTGGCCCAGGTTAGAGGCATCAATTCCAATCGCATCATCGACCTGACCTGGCTCTGGGCCGGGGCCATGGCGGGATTCTCCGGCTTCGTCTTCGCCATCCAGGTCGGGGCCTTCAGCCCGACCCTCGGATTCACGTTCCTGTTCGTGGTCTTCTCGGCCTCCGTCGTGGGGGGCATCGGCCACATCTACGGGGCCATGCTGGGGGCCCTTCTGATCGGCTGCGGCATGGAGGTGAGCGCCATCTGGATTTCGGGTGACTTCAAGCAGGCGGTGGCCTTCATCGCGCTCATCCTGACCCTGCTCTTTCGGCCCAGCGGCCTCTTTCCTTCGCGGATTCGCAATGTGGTGGAAGCAATATGATCGTCAACTACCTCGAGAGCCTGATCATCCTGTCGGCCATCCTCTCGCTCCTGACCATGGGCCTCAATGTGCGTTGGGGCTGGGCGGGCGAATTCGACCTCGCCTATTACGCCATCGTCGCCTTCGGGGCCTACTTTGGCGGCGTATTGCAGCTCCCGCATTCCCAGGAGCCTTCCGGTCTGGGATGGATCCTGGGGTTGAATCTGCCTTTCGTGGTGGGATTGCTCGGGGGCGCCGTGATCGGCGGTGTCACCTCCCTGGTTGTGGGGGCCTTCGCTCTCAAGAGCCTGCGCGGCGACTACCTGTCAATTGCCACGGTCGCCTTTGCCCTGGTGGCCTGGGCCTTCTTGAGCCAGCTACCAGGCCTTTTTAACGGATTCAATGGCGTCTACGGCATGCAGCAACCGTTTGCCGATGTGTTCAAGAATTTGGACGCGCAAACCTATGCCCTCATCTTGTTCGCCATCTGCGTGGTGATCCTGGTGATCGTGTACGTGTTCCTCGAGATGATGTACAAGAGTCCGTTCGGGCGCACCCTGCGCGCGATTCGGGAGGACGAGTTCGCGTCGGCCGCGTTTGGTCGCGACGTGTTTCGTTGCAAGCTCAAGGCTTACGTCATCGGAGGCGTGGTGGCTGGCATCGGGGGCGTGCTTTTCGCCAACTATCTGGGCCAGTGGAACCCCTATACGTGGGCTCCGATTGAGACCTTCCTGCTCTACGGCGCCATCTTCATCGGTGGTCAGGGCAACTCGCGTGGAATCATCATCGGTTCGGTGATCCTGCTCGTCCTCATTCCCGAGGTGACCCGATTCATGCCCCAGGTTCCGGGCAAGCCGGACCTTTTCCCGGCTCTGCGCAGCATGGTCAGTGCGGTGTTGGTCATCCTCGTCCTCCGCTATCGGCCACAGGGACTATTGCCGGAGGTTCATCCCAGGGATGCCGGCGACCGTGCCCCGGCGCCCACCGCGCAGACCGCGGGGTCCGCCGCCAATGTCTGACGACAGGAGCGTCATCCTTGAACTTCGTGGCGTAACCAAACACTTCGGTGGCGTGCGGGCGGTGACCGATTTGGATTTCGACGTCTACGACCACGAGGTCCTGGGTCTGATCGGCCCCAACGGTGCGGGCAAGAGCACCGCCATCGACCTCATCTCGGGTTTCCGTGAGCCGGACTCCGGCGTCATCAAATTTGACGGCGAGGAGATCCAAGGGTGGCGCGCCCATCGCGTGGCCGCCCGGGGGTTGGTGCGCACCTTCCAGACGGCCCGGGAATGGGCGCGGCTGACCGTGATGGACAACATGCTCGTGGCCGCTCCGCAGGAGGGCCGGGACAAGATTTGGAAATCGGTGTTCAGCCGGCCCTCCCTCAGGGCGGCGGAGGAGCGCGATCGAATTCGGGCTCGCGATCTGCTGCGCCGATTCGATCTCTACGCCCTTCGTGACGAGTACGCGGGCAACCTGAGTGGCGGTCAGAAGCGCCTTTTGGAATTCGCTCGCGTCGCCATGCTGTCGCCGCGCATGGTGCTGTTGGACGAGCCTTTGGCCGGGGTCAATCCTCGTCTGCAGGTGAATATCTTGGACGCCATCAAGGGCCTCAACGACACTGGGATGGCGATCATCCTCATCGAGCACAACCTGCCCTTTATCGATTCCTCGTGCGATCGAGTGGTCGTGATGGCCGAGGGCACCGATATCGCGAGCGGTTTGATGACGGACCTGCGGTCCAGTCGAGCCGTCATCGATGCCTACCTGGGGGAGGTGGCGACCAATGTCTGAAATGGACGATGCGGTTCTGATCGCGGAGGGTATCACGGCCGGATACGGTGGCCCGCCCATCATCGAGGACGTACGCTTTGCCGCTCATGCAGGCAAGCTGACCGCCATCGTGGGACCCAACGGGGCCGGCAAGTCGACCTTCATGAAGGTGGTGGCCGGATTGATTCGGCCGAGCCGTGGGCGGGTAACCCTGAAAGGAGAGGATGTCACCGGAATTCCAGCCCAGATTCTGGTCAGGAAGGGGGTTTCGTACATACCCCAGGTGTCAAACGTCTTTCCGTCTCTGACCGTCATGGAGAATCTCGAGATGGGAGGGTACGCCCTGCGAGGGGGCGTGACGGAGCGGGCCGAGGAACTGTGTCAGATGTTCCCCGACCTTAAGCTTGCGCTCCATCGTGCCGCTCGCACCCTGAGTGGCGGCCAGCGAACCATGCTCGCCATCGCCAGCGGCCTCATGCTCAGCCCCTCGACGCTACTTCTCGACGAGCCCACGGCCGGACTGGCACCAAGATTCGTCGACTCGGTGTGGGACCAGATTTTGAAAATTCGTTCTCTGGGAGTGGCGGTGGTAATCGTGGAGCAGAACACGCGCCGCACCCTGAGCCACGCTGACTGGGCGCACGTCTTGGCCTTGGGCCGCAACCGTCTGGAGGGAACGGGGGCGGACCTGCTCAACGATGAGGAGGTGGGCAATCTGTACATCGGCAAGGCGTGAAGGGCGGGGAACACCCCACCTCGCCTCAGAACCAGGTCAAGGTATCTGGCTGGGGCATTTTGAAAGGGAGGTTACACGCGTCTAATGGATAGACATAAGCTACGGACTCTTCGGACGGTGGCGGCCGGCAGCTTCATTACGCTGCTGATCGCCGCCTGTGGAGGCTCGCCTGGCTCGTCTGCTAACAAGAGCCCGGTGGTGATGGCCATGGTGGGCCCGCTGACTGGTGCTTACGCCGTGGACGGCACCCCGATTCTGGAAGGATCGAAGACCGCCCAGTACGTGATCAACCAGGCCGGCGGCATCCTGGGCCGGCACATGCAGCTCGACGAGGTCGACACCGTCGGTGACCCCGGCGATGCGGTGCCGGCGGTCAACAAGGAGCTGGCGACCGGTAATCCCGTGGCACTGATCGGGCCGGTCACGCTCGAAATCCACGCCGTCGAGCCGATCTTCGATCGGGCCCAGATCGTGGATGGTTGGAACGGTGGTTCGACTCAGTTCGACAAGCAAACCGACAAGTGGCTGTGGCGCTGCAACGCTTCCGACTCCGAACTTGGTGTCGCGATGGCTGAGTATGCGATCGAGAAGGGCTACAAGACCGCGGCCATGTTCATGTCCAACAGCGTCACCGTCCAGACCCTGGAGCCGATCATCTCGGACGCCTACAAGGCCCTGGGTGGAACCATGCTGGGCACCATCGGTATCACGCCGGTTCAGACCAACTACCTGACCGAGGTGCAGAAGGCCGTTGCCCTCAAGCCCGACGTCTTCTTCACGCAGATGGAGCCCGGCACTGCGTCGGTCGCCTTCAAAGACTTTCAGCAGGTCAACGGCTTGGCCATCCCCTTCATTGGAACCGATCTCGAGTCCGGTTCGGACTTCATCAAGGCGGTCGGTCCGGCCGCCGCCGCAGCGCACATGACGGCCATCGCGGGCAGCAACGCGCTCACCCCCGGTGCCGGTGCGGCCTACGGAGCCGCCTACCAGAAGGTGAACGGTCACCTGCCCCAAGGTGGGTCCGGCTATGCGTTTGACTGTGGCATCGTCTTTGCGCTGGCCATGGACTACGCCAAGACCACGGACCCCAAGGTTTGGGTCAATGACATCACCAAGATCTCCAACCCGCCCGGAATCGCGGTTGGCACCTATAAGGAAGCCCTCGCCGATATCAAGGCCGGCAAGAAGATCAACTACGACGGTGCCAGCGGCCCCATGGACTTTAACCAGTATCACAACGTGACTGGCGCGTGGGACGTCATCGTCGCGACGGGTGCCGCCGACGCCGGCACCAAGACCATCGAGACGATTCCCGCCTCCACCATTCAGAAGGTGGTCAACAAGGAGGGTTAGTATCGACTGAACCTCTTGGAGTGGGGGTGGGGTCCGTTCGGGGCCCCACCCCGCTCATTTGTCTATTCCACTATTGCCACTCCGTCCGGGTTCGCCTTGTCTCGATCGGGCCGGACCGGCGCGGGGCGAGGGAAGGCGTCAGCAGCGTCGCACCGGACGGCGGCCAAGGTCGGTCCAACCGACGAGGAGGCGGAGTTGAAGACCATCAGGATCGCGGTGGTGGGTACGGGCTGGATCGGGCACATCCGGGCTGTGACCTGTGCCTCTCACGCTCTGGTGGGCGAGCTTCACATCGCCGACATCGATTCTGAGGTCGCGATCCGATCGGCGCAGGCAACCTCAGCCGCGTCGTGGACGACGGACTATCACGAGCTGCTCGACACCGTCGACGCCGCCATCATCTCCACCACTCCCGAGACCACCCACTATCCAATCGCGCGCGATTTCCTCCAGGCCGGCAAGCACGTCCTCCTGGAGAAGCCGATTGGGCTCACTCTGGAGGAGGCGGACGACCTCATCGAAGTGGCCGAGCGCTCCAATTTGAAGTTGAGCATCGGCTACACCCAGCGCTTCAACCCCCGCTACGCCTACATCAAGAAGTGCATCGACGAGGGGCTGGTCGGGGCGCCGGTCACAGCTCTCATCTCGCGTCACATCACGCGCGCCATTGGAGCCAAGATCGCCGGTCGAGGGGAGCTGGGCCCAGCCCAAATGGAGGCCACCCATGACATCGACCTGGTGCTCTGGTGGCTGGGGAATGGAGTTCGGGCCAAGACCGTCTACGCCCGCTCCGTCTTTGGGATGATGAAGGAGAAGCACGGGCTACCCGACTGCACCTGGATCATGGTCAGCAATGACGATGGCACCACCTTCACCATCGGCGCCAACTGGAATCTCCCCGTCGAGTACCCGGGCATGAACTCGGTCATCGTCGAGTTCATCGGGCGCGACGGCGCTCTATTCGTCGATGAGACCCACCGCGACGTCCTCTTGACGACGGTTAAAAACGGTCTTCAACGCCCGCTCTCCACCATGCCCGGCGAGCAGGCGGGCCACGTATTCCAAGGGCCCATGGAGGCCGAGACCAGGCATTTCATCGAGTCCGTCGCCCTCGATCGGCCCGTCCTGGTGACCGCGCGCCAAGCTCGCGCAGTGATGGAGATCACGCTGGCGGCGGAGATGTCGGCGGAAAGCCTTCAGCCGATCGCCCTGCCCTTGAAGTAGGCCCCGCGCCGCGGGTCAGGCCTTCTGCTGACCGGGCCGTCGCCCCCGAATCCGAACCGCCGATGGTTTCGGGCCCCGGGGCGCCCGGGTGGCTGGCGGCCAGGGGATGGTCCGGTGGATGGTCCGGTGGATGGTCCGGTGGATGGTCCGGTGGATGGTCCGGTGGATGGGAAGCGGGCGGAGGGCCCGGACGCGGATGGAAATCGTCACGGCAGATTCTGCTGGAGGTCACGTTTGAAGCTCGGGTTGCACTTGATACCGGATTCCTTCGACTCCTTTCGTAGGCGTGCCCGGCTGGCAGAGGAGGCCGGTTTCGACACGCTGTGGGTGGCCGAGAGCTCGCTCACCGTGCAAGACGTATACGTCGCCCTGACTGTCGCCGCCGGCTGCACCAGCACCATCCGGCTGGCTCCCGGGTGTACGAACGTGGTGCTTCGTCACGAGGCCATGGTGGCGGCGGCCCTGGCATCCATCGATGGATTGTCCGGAGGCCGGACCTTCTGCGCCATCGGGTCCGGCGACACCCCGATCCGCGCCCTGGGCAGAGTTCCTTCCAAGGTGGAGGAGATGCGCCAGGCCGTGGCCCACATCCAGGCGCTAACCGCCGGCGAGGAGGTCCAGTACGGCGACCGCAGCGCCCGGCTCACCTGGGCACACCGGCGAATGCCGGTCTACGTGACCGCCGAAGGACCGCGGATGTTGCGCATGGCGGCCGAGTGCGCGGACGGAATCTTGAACAGTAGCGGGACCAGCGACGATGTGCGCCACTGGATTGGAGAGCAGGTTGAGGCCGGCACCAGGAGCGCGGGGCGCGACCCCTCGGAGGTCGACGTCTGGTTGTCCAGCATGCTATCGATTGGAGGGAGCCGGGAACAGGCCCGCGAGGCCATTCGCCCCCGCGTCGCCAACCGCGCCCGACACAACATCATGGCCGCACCGGACCTGGTGCCCGAGCAGCACCGGGCCGCCGGTCGGCGGCTGGTGCAGGAGTTCGACGTGAACGCATGGTATGACCCCAAGCACGCCCCGCTGGTGACCGACTACATGGTGGACCGATTTGCCATCGCGGGCACCGCCGATGACGTCGTCCAGCGTCTACGTGAATTGAGCGCGGACGGCGTTGCCGGCCTGATGCTCGACTTCCCGATGCACTCGTTGGATGCCACTCTTGAAGCCTTCGCGGCGCAGGTCGCGCCCCGTCTCCAGGGCTGAAGATTGATTCAAGATTGATCGGACCCTGCGGCGCCCGCCAGGGCGGTCTCCAAGCCGGTCGAAACCGGCGCCACGAATTGCAACCGAAGTTGGTGCTGAAGTAAACTCAGGCCGGTTCCTGAAGTTAGATCAGGACGTCGAAAACGCTGAATCCAGGAGAACTCATGCCCGAGCCCAAAGCCTCTGCCTACGGAAAGAACATGGACCTGTCGTTTCTGGAGAAGCCACACGAGTTCGATCCCAGACGAACCTACAGCTACACCGCGACCGACTGGCAGGCTCGAATCGACTTCGATCGCATGCGGCGGGAACGACTGGCTCGAGCCCGGATGATGATGGAGAAGCACGACCTTGGTGCGTTGGTCTGCTTTGTTGGTGAGAACGTGAGGTACATCACCAGCGTCTACCAGGGCAACTGGAAGAACAACATCTACATCCGCTATTGCGTTCTGCCCCGCGACGGCGACCCGGTCCTTTTTGAGACCGCCGGCTCGGACTTGGAATGCGCCAAGATCGACGCCCCCTGGTTGAAGGGGAACATCCGGCCGGCCATCACCTGGAAGTGGGCGGAGACCGCCGAACCGATGATGGCGGCGCGAATGGCTGACTCGGTGGTGCGGGTCCTGCGCGAGAATCACGTGGAGAAGGAGCGCATCGGCGTCGACGTTTACGATCCTTCCGCCTACTCCGCCTTCCAAGACCTTGGCCTCAACGTGGTCAGCGCTTGGCCGGCCATGTCCGGTGCCCGAATCATCAAGACCTCCGACGAGATCGAGTGCCTGAAAATCTCGTCCGCCATCGGCGACACCTCCTTCTGGAAGATCGAGCACGAATGGCTGAAGCCGGGTGTCAAAGAGAGCTACATCACCGCCAAGGTGAATGAATACCTCTACGAGCATGGCTTCGACTTCGTGTACGACATCATCGTCGCTTCGGGTGGAAACACGAGCCCCTATCGTCGCTGGCACACCGACAAGGTCATTCGGCAGGGCGACCTGGTCATCATCGACCAGAACGCGGTTGGACCTGGCGGCTACTTCGTCGACTTCGTCCGCACCTTCAAGGTCGACGGCCGGTGGACTCCCAAGGAGAAGGATCTCTACAAGGAGTGCTACGAGTCGATGTACGCGGCCATTGAACAAATGCGGGCGGGCAACACCAGCGCTGATGTGGCGGCCAAGTTGCCCACCTACGCCGACGATGAATTCGGAACGGTAACCCTCCAGCAGTTCGCGCACTCCATCGGCCTATCGCTCTATGAGGGCATGTGGATCTCCCGGGCCTACTCGCTCGACTACCCGATGGTGCTCGAGGAGGGCATGTACTTCGCCTGTGAGACCTTCTCCGGACACCCGGGACTGGAGCAGACGGTGCGACTTGAGGAGAACCTCCTTGTGACCAAGGACGGGCCGGTCCTGTTCACCAAGTACCCCTTCGACGACGTGGCCCTCTCCTAAACAATGCCGAGGGTTCTGGTCACCGACCACGTTTTCAGTGGGCTCGACATCGAACGTCAAACATTGGCGCCGGTGGGGGCGGAGGTGGTAGAGGCGCCGGCGACGGACGAGGCGACCCTGGTCCGGCTCGCAGCCGGCGTCGACGCCATGCTCGTCTGTTATGCACGCGTCACGCCCCGGGTGGTCGAGGCGGCAGCAGGGACCTGCCGGGTCATGGCGCGGTATGGAATCGGATACGACAACATACCCGTGGACCTGGCGACCAAGGCCGGGATTCTGGTCACCAACGTCCCCGACTACTGCCTGGACGAGGTCGCTGACCACACCATGGCTCTGCTGCTGAGCTTTGCCCGCCACGTCAGCCACGCTTATGTGGATGTTCGCGCGGGTGGATGGAAGGTGCCACAGTCGGGGATGCACCGCCTCCGGGGCCGCCGACTCGCCCTCATCGGCACCGGCCGCATCGGGCGGCGAGTGGCGGAACGTGCGTTGGCATTCGGGCTGGAGGTCACGGGCTACGATCCCTATGCGGCATCCTGGGACCTGCCTCAGGTAACCCGCTGCGGGAGTCTTGAAGAGGCGCTGGCGGAGGCTGACTTCGTCTCCCTCCACGCACCCATGTCGCCGGAGAATCTCCACCTCATCGGAGATCGGACGATCGGCCTCATGCATCGGGCGCCCATCGTGATCAACACCGCCCGGGGCGGTCTAGTCGACCTCGACGCGGCCCTCAGGGGCCTAGATTCCGGCGCTCTGGGCGGTCTGGCTCTGGACGTCAGCGAACTGGAACCGCTTCCCGCCGATCACCCCCTCCGAACCCACGACCGGGCGATCATCACACCCCACATAGGGTTTTACTCAGCTGAGGCGCAGGACGAACTCCAGAGCCGGGCCGCTGACGAGGTGCTGCGGGCGCTGAAGGGCGAGGCCCCTCGCTGTCCGGTAAATGCCGAAGTACTCGACTCCAGCCGCCCGAGGCGGAGTTGATCTCCAATCGCCGGTCCTGAGACCGCGCTGATGGAGCCCAGACCACCCAGCTAGTGATCGGAGGGATCTCTTTGAAAATCGACACCCACAACCACGCCATTCCCCCAGCGTCCATCGAACTGCTGAAGCGCAATTCGGTCTACAACTCGCAGGTCCGTGACAACCGAATCTACAACGACGGGCAGCCTGCCTTCGACCTGATTCCGGCCTTTGTCACGGCTGAGGGGAAGCTGGCCGAGTTGCGCAAGTTCGGCCTCGATGCGGCGATCGTTTCCAGCTCGCCCTCTCTTTTTTACTACGAGGTGGATGCCGACGCCGGACAGGCGATGGCCGAGACCGTGAACCAGGGCCTGGCCGAAATGTGTGCCGCCGACACCTCACTGCTGCACTGGATGGCGACGGTTCCCATGCAGGATCCGCAGCGGGCGCCGGCAATGCTCGATTCCGCCAAGGCGGCCGGCGCGGTGGGTGTCGAGGTGGGCACATGCATCGCCGGAGCACGTTTGGACGAGCCGCGGTTCGAGCCCTTCTGGGCCGCCGTCGATCGGCTCGGGCTGCCCGTCATGCTTCACCCCGCCTACAACGAACCGAACGGCGGTCTGGGACCGTACTACTTCCAGAACGTGATCGGCAACCAGCTGGAAACTACCATCACCGTGGAGCGGCTGATCGCGTCCGGGCTGCTGGACCGGCATCCCACCGTTCAGCTGTTGCTGGTCCACTCGGGAGGGTACTTTCCCTATCAGGCGGGAAGGTACAGGCACGCACGCACGGTGCGGGAGGAACTCGCCTCCAGCCCCGCCGATCCCTGGAGCTATGTGGGTCGCCAGCTGCACTTTGATGTGATCACCCACGACCGGCAGGCATTGCAGTACCTGATCTCCCGTGTGGGCGCGGAGAGCGTCGTGATGGGGACCGACCTGCCCTTCGACATGGCCATGACCGATGCCGTTCAGGTGCTGGCTGAAGTCACTGACGCGGCCACCGCGGAGCGAATCGCCGAGACCAATCCGGCCGCCCTGTTCGGCGTCTAGAAGCAACAAGGAGAACCGATGCCCGAGGAACCCTGGAAGACAAAAGACTACTTCGTCAGCCCCTGGAACTACCAACCCGAGGTGACCGCGGAGTTCAACCCGCCGGCGCGGGTGGAGATTCACGACGTCACTCTGCGCGACGGCGAGCAGCAGGCCGGGGTCGAGTTCACCCCGGACGAGAAGGTCCGAATCGCAGAGGCCCTCGCCGAGGCTGGCGTGCAGCGAATCGAGGCGGGACTGCCGGCCGTGTCGCCGGGCGACGCCGAGGCTGTACGCCGCATCGCCAAGCTCGGTCTTCCGGCCAAGATCTACGCCTTCTCCCGCTGCATGGTGGACGACGTGAAGCGTGCCCTGGATGCGGGCGTGGATGCCATCGTGATGGAGATCCCGTCCAGCCAGCACATCATCGAACGCGCCTACAAGTGGGAGTACGACCGGGCGGTAGAGCTGAGCATTGAGTCGACTCGATTCGCGCACGAGAACGGTCTGGCGGTGTCCTTCTTCCCGATTGACTCCACCCGCGCCAACATAACCGACTTCCTGGACCTGATCGAGTTGATCGCGCGCGACGGCCACATGGATTCCCTGGCGCTGGTGGACACCTTCGGCGTCCTGTCGCCCAATGCGGCCGCATTCATGGCCCGCAAGGTCAAGGAGCGGGTGGACAAGCCGCTAGAAGCCCACTTCCACATGGACTTCTCGCTCGGGGTGGCCAACACCATCCAGGCCGTGGTCAACGGCGTTGCCACGGTCCAGGTTTCAGTCACCGGGCTGGGTGAGCGAGCTGGCAATACTCCCCTCGAAGACACCGTCATGGCGCTGAAGACGATGTACGGCATCGAGACCGGAATCGATACGACCAAGCTCTACGGGCTCTCCAAGCTGGTTCGGCAGATCGCGGGTGTGACCGTTCCCTCCAACCGCGGAATCGTTGGCGACCGTCTCTTCCACGTGGAGTCCGGCATCATTGCCAGTTGGGTTCGGAACGTAGGCCAGGAGTACCTCACCGAGGCCTTCCCGTTCCGGCCTGAATTGGTCGGGCAGACGGGCCCTGAGGTTGTTCTTGGCAAGGGCAGCGGGCTCGACTCCGTTCTGATCTGGCTCGACAAGACCGGCCTGGGGCCGGCCAGCAACGAGGAGATGAACGCCATCCTTCAAGAGGTCAAGGCCAAGTCGCTTCAAAGTAAGGGCCTTCTCAGCGAGGATGACTTCAGATCCATCGCCTCGGGGGTGCTGCGCAAGTCCGGGTGATCTCGGTTCGGGGCGGTGCCATCTTCGGATGCACCGCTCCGCCTCCGGACCACCTCTGTACTCGGGATTGACCTGACCCACCAGGTCAAAAACCTAAAGCTCCGAGCGGGACTCGGCTCTGGTGTCTTCCCAGAGTCCGATGACGCCGCCAGGGGATTCCGACTTCCCTGTGCGCGCTGGCGGCCGCCCGCCACTCATCGGGTAGAGGTGTTCACCCGGGCGTCGGCGCTCTTGAGGACCGAGTCAACGATCGTCATGGCCTCGTCGATCTGGTCTTTGCTGATGGTCAGAGGTGGAGAGAGCATGATGACGTTGGAGGCCACCGGAGAAAATAGATAGAGTCCGGCCTGCCATGCGTCAGCCAGGATTTGCTCCTTGGCGGAGGCGTTTCCAACCCCCCCGATCGGCTCCTTGGTGCGCCGATCCTGCACCAACTCAGCGGCTACAAACAGGCCCTTTCCGCGCACGTCGCCGATGCTGGGGTGACGCGCCTGTAACTCCGAGGCTCGCTCCAGGAGATACTCCCCGAGGTCGGCGGACCGAGCCACGAGGTTGTCTTCCTGATAGACCTTGACGCTTGCGACCACGGCGGCAGCGCCAAGCGTGTGCCCGCTGTAGGTGTGGCCGTGCCTTAGCGGCCGGTCGTTCCAGTGAGCGGCGACGGCCTCCCTGACCACCGTCGCACCCATCGGAATGTATCCGCCGGTGAGGCCCTTGGCCAGCGTCATCAGGTCCGGCACCACGCCCCAGTGGTCACAGGCAAACCACCGACCGGTGCGTCCGAATCCCGTCATCACCTCGTCCGCGATGAGCAGGATCCCGTATTTGTTGCAGATCTCGCGAACCGCCTCCAAGTAGCCGTCACCAGGCACGATCGCTCCCCCGCTCGAGCCCACGATCGGCTCCAACATCACCGCCGCCACTCGCTCGGGGCCGTGCTGCAAAAGGACCTCCTCCAGCTCCTGCGCACAGTGGCCGCCGCAGTCCTGGCAGCGCTCGCCCGGCTGGGCGTGGCGGCACCGATAGGGGTTGCAAACCGGCGCCGTGAGGACGCCCGGAACGCCTGGTTCAAAGGCTCGGCTGGCGACGTTCTCGGAGACGCTCATGGCGCCGTACGTGGAGCCGTGGTAGGACGGGGAGCGGGAGCAAATGAGCGGCCGGCCGGTGGCATCGCGGGCCATCTTGATGGCCGCCTCGTTGGCCTCCGCCCCGCCCGTGCTGAAGAAGACGCGGTTCAAATCGCCCGGGGTGACCCGAGACAGAAGTGAGGCCGCCTCGGCCTTAGGTCCGGTCACGAACGGCGAAGCGACCTCCATCAGCTTGTGCGCCTGATCGACTATCGCATCGACCACCCGCGCCTCGTTGTGACCGAAATTCGCGAACACGAACTGGGAGGTGAAATCGAGGTACTGTCGGTCGTCCCGATCCCACAGGTAGACCCCGTCCGCTTTGGTGATCTCCATCCCGCGATTGGCCGACTGTTTCTTCCACGGCACCAGCACGTGGCGGGCGTCCTGATCCTCGACCGAACTCGGCCCGGGCAATCCGGCCTGATTGGATCCCATGGCGTTCTCCTTCAATGCCTAGCCGACAGTCGACCGACGGTCCCAGTGTTCAGCCGCCGCCAAATAGTGGCGAGAAGGCGGGCGCTAACGCTCGGCATCGTGCCCGTCCAGAAGGGTACGGAGCCTGGACAATTCTCGGCCGGGCGAGGTTCGAAAGCGGTTGGTGTCCACCGCCATCGCAGCGGATTTGGGCAGCCCCGCATTGGTTGTCGACCCCCATTCCTG
>DATKQJ010000042.1:0-12923 GCA_035532785.1 Candidatus Acidiferrales bacterium
TCGAGCTATATACGGCGGTCAGCCCGCTCACCCTCAAACGTCAGATCGACCGGCGGCTGGCCGCCATGCCCATCGCATCGAAGGTTGCAGTCAGTGCCTAAGCCCACCTCCATCCCGGTGCGATTCCTTAATGAGGGAACCAATCAGCCTCGGTGCGATTCCTTAATGATGGACAACGGGTGGGCCCAAGTTCCCACAATACGAACCCACCCAGCGTATTCGCCAGTGAGGTCGTCACGATCTCGGACGTGGCCGACTCGAGACTCGAGGACGCCCTCACCGCCGTCCGGGAGTTCATCCAGCACCAGGGTCAGCTCCCTACGGCTGCGGGTTGGACCGAGGCCGGGCTGCGCCCATCGGAGACGACCATTCGCCGGCGCCGCGGGAGCTTCCAGATGGCGATAGAGCGCGCTTGCCGGCCCGCCGCCGGGCAAGCTCAGTAATTAGTCGCCGGAGGCGCTCGCGAGCCAGCTGAGAGCCAGGTAATGGATTAGGTCTGCGACTCCACGATCTGGCAAATGATCCCTTCGTTGCCGTTCTCGGTGCTTGACTTGGCACTTGATCGAGCGCGCGCCAGCGTTGCTCGCAGAGTCCGCAGGTTAGCCATGGTCCGGTCTATGTCGGCGATGTGCCGATCGAGCAGCCCCAGCACCGTCCGGCACGGCTGTGCTCCGCCACGCTGGAGATCGATGACTTCCCGGATCTCGTCCAAACGGAGATCCAAGGACTTGGCCTGGCGGATGAAGCGCAGGACGGACACGTCCTCATCCGTGTAGGTCCGGTAGCCCGAAGGGGTCCTGTCGGCTGTCTCGAGCAGCCCTTTTGTCTCGTAGAGACGGATCGCCTTCGGACTGAGTCCCGAGCGCCGAGCCGCTTGGCCAATTGTGGTTGCGATGACCATCAGTCTAAACGCTTGATCTTGCCCCAAGGGGAAGGTTGTAGGGTGGCTCCAGGTTCAACCGAAGGCGGGTAGTCGTTGAGGACCGCCACAAGACCAGGAGATCAAGAAATGAAGCAATTGCAGCTGATGGTGAGCGGGATGGACTGCACGTCATGCGAGCATCGGCTCGAAACCGCTGTCTCTCACGTGGATGGAGTCGCGCGAAGCAAGGCCGACCACCGGGCAGGCTCGCTGTCGGTCGTGATCGATCCAAGCAAGGCCAACGAGGAGGCGATCCGCGCCTCGGTCGAGAAGGCCGGCTTTGGCGTGTCTTAGACGAGCGACCGGGTCGTGCAGAAGAACAAGGCCGAGGCCGAACCCTCCGCGCCTTACTGGGTGGAGGAGGATTCCGCCTCGGATGGCAAGGCGCGCTTCCGGGCCAAGATCGGCGGCCTCCACTGCTCGCTCTGCACAGGAACCATTGAAAAGGCCCTCGGGCAACATCCCGGCGTCGAGAGGGTGGCCGTCAGCCTGACCCACGAGCAGGCGCTGGTCGAGTACGACCCGAAAGCGGTGAGACCTGAGGATCTGCTCGTAACCCTGAAAGACATGGGCTACACGATCTGGGATCCACGCAAGGCAAGACCGTTCGAGGAGGAGGAGCGAGATCTGGAGCGCGAGGGTCGGCGGCTTCTGGCCGCCATCGCCTTCAGCCTCGCCACCATCTCGCTGCTCTTCCAGGCTCAGGGCTGGTGGTCGGTGCTGGTTCCTGGCGTGGTCGGCCTGAGCCTGCTGACGGTCGCCTACCTGATTCTTCGGTCCAGCGGCGCTTTGACAACCACTGCCGGCCTTGCCGGATTGGCCGCCATCTTCGGCGGCGTGCTGGTGGCGAAGGTGACCGGCTTTGCGTCGAGCTGGATACCTCTGGTCATCGCGGCATTCGCGTTCTTCGTCGTGTTCGTGCTGGCTCGGCACATCCTTTCAATGGCGTTTCAATCGGCCCGGAGGGGCATCCTGAATCAACACGTACTGCTGGAGGCCGGGGCCTTTGCCGGCATCGCCGGTGGCCTGATCGGCCTCGCATTCCATCCCGCCCGATATCCGACCGCCCCCTTCTTTGGAGTTTCGGTCCTGATCGTCAACTACCACCTCTTTTCGGAGTGGCTGTCCCTGCTCGTCAAGACCCGCAGCTCCCAAGCGGTCAAACGCCTGCTCGACCTCCAACCGGATACCGCCCGCGTGGTTTGCGAAGGTCAGGAGCAGGAGGTGGACATCAGCCAGGTGCGCGTAGGCGATCTAGTCCGTGTTCGTCCGGGGGAGCGGGTACCCGTCGACGGAGAGGTCCTGGGCGGACATTCCTCGGTCGACCAGTCGTTGGTCACCGGCGAGGCGCTGCCGGTTGAGAAGGTCGAAGGCGATGGTGTCATCGGTGGGTCCATCAACACCCTGGGAACGCTGCTGATCAAGGTCACCGCCGTTGGCGAGCAGAGTTTTTTGCAGCAGGTAATCCGGCACGTCGAGGACGCGCGAGCGTTGAAGCCAGGCATTCTGCACCTCGTCGATCGGATCCTCAAGGTCTACGCGCCCCTCGTCCTAGTGACATCGGTCCTGGCCTTCGTCGGATGGCTCGGTGGCACCTACCTTTTGACGGGGCACGCCGACCTGCAGCGGGCCGCCTTCGCCGCCCTGAGCGTGCTGGTCATGGGCTACCCATGTGCGGTTGGCATCGCGGCTCCGCTCTCGATCGTGCGCGGCGCCGGCGAGGCTGCCGACCGCGGGATCATCATGCGAACTGGGGAAGCCTTCCAGGGCTTCCGGCTGGTCAAGATCCTAGCTCTCGACAAGACGGGCACCCTCACCGTCGGCAAGCCGTCGGTGCACGAGGTGGAGGGCCTGGGCAATCCCGACAAGCTGCTCACTCTGGCCGCCGCCGCGGAGGCGTCCTCCGAGCACCCGCTTGGCCAGGCAATCCTCAATCACGCTCTCAACCTGAGTCTGCAGATTCCCGACGTCGATGACTTTCAATCGGTGACCGGGAAGGGTGTCGCCGCCCAGATCGGTGGCCTGCGCATCTTCGTCGGCCGCTCTGATTTCCTGACTGAGAACGGGATCGACGTCGGGCCCCTGGCGAATCGCATTGCGACTTTGGAGGACCAGGGTCGGACGGTCATCGTGGTCGGACGCGATCAACAGCTGCTGGGTCTCATCGCGCTCGGGGACGAGGTGCGCGCAGACGCGGAACCCGCGATCGCGGCGATCAGGCAGGCCGGCCTGATCCCGGTGCTGGTGACTGGCGACAATCAGCGCGCCGCGAAACGGGTGGCGGAGCAGCTCGGCATCGAGCAGTACTACGGCGGTGTGCTGCCGGGCGAGAAGGCCGCCCGCGTTCGCGAGCTGCAGCGGAAGGGTCGCGTAGCCATGGTCGGAGACGGGATCAACGATGCCCCGGCCCTAATGCAGGCAGACGTTGGCATAGCGATGGGCGCGGGGACCGACATCGCCATCGAATCGGCCGACATTATCATCGTCAGCAACCGGCTCGAGTCGGTGATGGTGGCGCGCGAGATCAGCCGATACAGCTATCGGAAGACAAAGCAGAACGTCGCCCTCGCTTTCCTCTTCAACGGAGTGGGAATCCCAGCTGCAGCCACCGGCCTCGTGTACCCGGTGTTGGCGATGGTCGCGATGGCGGTCAGCGTCAGCACGATCTTCGTGAACTCGCTCTGGGGCAGGCCCGAGTTGTTCTTCAACGCGATCCTGAGCGTGGGAAGACGCGCCCCAGTCGAGTCCGCGAAGTTGTGCGATGCCACGTGTGGCTGAGACACATCGAAGGCGCGATGACCGACCGCGGATCGCCAGTCAGACGGCCTTGTTCAGTCCTGCGGCCAGGGTGACCATGGCAGCGGCGACGGCGCGAGCACGGTCGCCGCGAGTGGCCAGATGGGGTCGGTAGCCAGGCACCAGACAGCGGAGGCGGACATCCCCTCGGCGCAGGGCCTGCACCGCCTCGAACCCTTCGAAGAACCGCTGACCGGTGGCCGTCGTCTTAAGACCGCGAGAGGCTCGCAGTCGATCGCGGGTCGCGATGTGGCTGCGCTCGATCGGTTTGGTGGTCTCACCGCCAGCACCCCACGACTTCGCAGACTCCCCCTAACTCAAAGGGGTACCCAGTTCCGGCGTTTCGGGCGCGGTGCAGATCATCTCCTCTTCGAACTGGTAGAGACCGCCTGCCATCATGCGGTTAACTGGACAAAATCGAGCGGCGCGTCCCAGAACGTCGAGCTCGGCGGAGGAAAGTGAGCCCTCGAGCAGGATTCGCTTTAAGGCACGCTGTTGAGCGACGCTGCGCCCCTCGGCGGCCGCCTCCTCCGCGTCGGCCTTGCCTGCAAAGGCGCGCCCGCCGCTGACCTCAACGCGTATCCGGGTGAGTGCCATCCGCCTTCGCCGGGCCACTCCCGCGAGGGTCACGGCCGTGCACGCGGCCAGGGCCGCAAATGCAGAAACCACGGGCGAGGGACCGGTTCCATGCCCTCCCGACTCGGGCGCTTCGTCGTAGACCATCGACCAAGGGCCATATCCCTTTTCCCTGCTCGGCTTGTCGATCACGGCCAGAACCTGGAAGTCGCGGATCAACTCGGCGGTGACCGTCTGACCCGACAAGACATTGTCCATGTTCACTCCTTTTCAACCGAAACTGACGGTGATGCGGGCAGCCGCGTGCGCGTGCATCGCTGCCTTATACCGATGGTGCCACGACTCTACTGCCGTTTCGGGGCCAGCTCCCGTTCCGTCACGACCTTCGAGAAAAGGGGGGCCGGCCGCGGCTCTTTGGGCATGGCCAGAGCCGCCCTCTCGCACCGCCTTGGCGAGATCAAAGCCGACCGGGTAGCGGATGTCCAGCTCACGCAGGGCGGCGCTGCCGACTTGGTTGGCGATTCCCTTGCCATCGCTGGTGATCTGAATGCGGCGCTGACGGTGGCTGCGACTGTTGGTAGGCTTTACGTGCATTTTGGTCGCTAGCCTGCATACGGCAGCCCCTTACTGAAATTTCAGGGCTAATCGGGCACCTATTTTCGACGCCCGCCCGGTCTTCGGGCCGCTTCTCGACCGGGATCCTGGTGGTCGTGACCGGATCGCCCCTGCCGCGCCGTATCGCCCCAGTCGCCACCATCTTCCCGCCATCACCGTCCTCGAGACACGAGTCGAAGCCGACGGTGGCGTAATGCCGGTCACCGACCTCTCTCCCATTCCGGAGGCATCGCACGGGTCGACGGACCAGGCCCCTGTTCGTCCCTTTCATGACTCGATCCGGCTGCTCCGGTGTGAAGCGGGCAAGGTCGAGGTCCGCCTGGATTGCACGCCCCGGTGCGACTATCGCCATACCGTCCCTGCCCCGACGATCCGCGAGCCGGGCCTGGCCGCCGTTTTCGGGGGCGCCAACGCGCTGCTTGTACGCAGACGGACCCGGGGTATGATCCCCAGGCCCGGCCGGAACGAAGCAAATCGGGAGGGTCAATCGGCTGGACTACGCCAGTACCGACTGGCCGCTCGGCTCCAGATTGCGATCGCGTACAGGCCCATACGCGACCAGGGCACCGAGAACGACGCCGAACATCAGGTGCGCGGCGATCCACGACCACTCCGGATTTGCGGATAGGAAGGACGCGCTGGTTGAGGCGAGCAGTCCGCGCAGAACCACCCAGAACATGGTGCCGTAAACGATCAGTCCCCACATCATGCCACCGATCACCGCCCCCGCCCCGCGAAGGTGCGCAGACCGTGCGATCGCGATGAAGACGATGCCGATGATGACGGAGTTCACCATGTGCCCCATCATCCCGATCAGAAATGGGATCAGTTGAAACGCGTGCCCCGGGCTGCCAATACCCACTGACTGGGCGATGCCCTGGGGCGCCGCCCAGAGGGTGCTAGTGAAGAGCCCCACCATCATCGCCCACATTGCGAACACGACCCCCGCGATCAGTCCGGGTAGTATCCAACGGGCGGCGACACTCGCCCCGCCCTCACTCCGTAAATGCGTCGCCATTTTCAAATGCCTCCAGTAGTTGTCTCTTAAGGACCGAGGACCGGCCTCGAAAACAGTCTGGAACGATGGTTCGGGCACTTCCGTGATGCCGATCACGGTTTCGTCGAGGAACCGGGTGCACTCTTAGGGGCATGCTGGAGTCCTGGCTGAGGCGGGCCTTCGCGTCGTGGGAGTGAAAAAGGAGCTGGTGGGGGGAGTCGGCCCCGGCCTCGCCGGACTCCCTTACTGGGCCAACCCCGAGGCGCTCGAGCCTGAGGTCGTCCCCGCCTCTTTGATCGTCCTCGGCGGAGGGGCATTCGGGGTTGAACTCGCGCAGGCGTTCTCCCGTTTCGGCTCCAGGGTGACCGTGATCGAGGCTGGGGAGGAGCACCTCTCCGAAGAAGCGCCGGAGGCGGGCCGGCTGCTGGCCGAGAGGTTCGCCGAAGAGGGCCTCGAGGTGCGCACCGGGCCCGGCGCGGAGTCGGCGACCAGGGAGTGCTGGTTGGAGCGACCTGGGTCGGCCCATCCGGCGGCGAGGTATCGGCCATTCTCACCCTGACGATCCAGGAGCGGGTTCGGGTGCCGCGGCTCGGGAGCATGATTTACGCGTACCCCATTTTCACCAGGCGGTCTGGGAAGCACTCCAGAGCCTGGGCAGGACCGGGAGATCACCAGAGTTGAGCTTGTCGCGGTGACGGATCCGAGCAAATCCGACTACGCGCGCCACCTCGCCGACGAGTTGATGGCTGGACGCCTCGGGCGTCGGGAATTCATTCGCAAGGCGACCCTCTTCGGCCTTTCCAGCTCGGCCGCCGCAGCGCTGCTGGTAGCCTGCGGCGGCGGCGGGAATGGCTCTCCCAGCGCCGCCACCGGCGCCCGGCGGGGCGGGACCATGCGCGTCGCGACCGGAACCCCGACTGCGGCGCTCGACCCGGTGACCATGTATGACTCGGCGTCCATCGCAACTGTCCAGCAGGTCGCCGAGTACCTGATCTGGGTGAACAATGATCTCAGCTTGAGGCCGGTGCTGGCGGAAAGCTGGGCGTCAAGCAACGGCGGCCAGACCTGGACCTTCACCCTGCGCCAGGGAGTCAACTTTCAGGACGGCACCCCCTTCACCGCCAAAGACGTGGTGACCACCTTCGAGCGACTGGTGAGCCCCAACAGCGGCTCCGCCGCCCTCTCCAATCTGAAGGGGATCCTTTCTCCCGGAAACGTCAGCTCGCCGAGCCCTGGCCAGGTCACCTTCCAGCTCGACCGGCCCTTCGTTGACTTCCCCTACATGGTCTCGTCGACCAACTACAACGCCGTCATCCTGCCGGCCAGCTACCTGGGCGCATGGGAGAAGAAACCGGTCGGGACCGGGCCCTTCACCCTCAGCAGCTACACCACCGGTCAGCGCGCGACGTTCAGCCGAAACCAGTCCTACTGGCAGACTGGCCTGCCCTATCTGGAAGGGGTCGAGATCCACTACTTCGCCACCACCCAGTCGCAGGTTCTGGCGATGGAGGGTGGCGCCGTCGACATGATGCAGTTGACCTTCTACGAGGGCGCCCAGCCACTCTTCTCCAAGAGCGGCGTTCGTATCCTCTCGGCCAAATCGAGCCTATACCGCGAGTTCCACATGCGCGTGGACGCGCCGCCCTTCACCGATAAGCGCGTCCGCCAAGCGGTGGCTCTGACTCTGAACCGCGACCAGATCAAGACCTCCCTCTTCGGCGGCAGGGCGCAAATCGGCGATGACCACGCGTTCGCGCCAGTGTTCCCAATCTCCCCCTCGCTACCCTTGAGAAAGCAGGACCTGCAGCGGGCCCGTAGCCTTCTCCACGCCGCAGGGCACCCCAACGGTGTCAACGTCACCCTCTCTTTGGAGGATGTGGGCGAGATCCCCCAGTACGCTCAGCTGATACAGGCGATGGCCAAGCCCGCCGGGATCCAAATCAAGTTGGACGTCATGCCGCAGGCCACCTACTACGGCTCCGGCTCCAACCAGCCGTGGCTGGAGGTCCCGATGGGAATCGTCGACTGGGGGGCGAGGGCCGTCCCCTCGCAGGTGATCCTCCCCGCCTACGCCTGCGGCGGCATCTGGAACTCGTCCCACTGGTGCGACGAAACCTTCACCAACCTGGCCCGCCAGCTGGACGCGACGCTGGATGAGAGCCTTCGGCGAACGATCGCCACGCAGATGGCCACCATCCAGAAGGACGCCACCCCGGCTGTTATCGCCTACTGGATCGAGGCGCTGCGCGCCACCTCGGACCGAGTCGGCGGCGTCCAGGCGGACGGGACCGGGTTTCTCGATTTGACCCGGGCTACGCTCAGCTGAGTCGCCTGCTGGCGGCGCTGCACTCCCCACTGGCGCTGCTCGTCTGGCGCCGGCTGGCCTTCATGATTCCGGCCCTGGTCATCCTCTCGATGCTGATCTTCACGCTGGCCGAGGTCCTTCCCGGGGACGTCGGGCGCACGGTGCTCGGCCCCTACGCCACCCCCGGCCAGGTGGCGGCACTGGACCGGAGTCTCGGCGCTGACCAGCCCCTGCCCTTGCGCTACGGGGAGTGGCTCTTGGGCTTCGTCACCGGCAACTGGGGCCAGTCTCTGCTCTTGAGGACGGCGGTGCTCCCCCTCGTGGCGGATCGGCTGTTCAACTCAGCCCTGCTGGCACTCCTCGCCCTGGGAATCGTGATCCCGCTGGCAGTGGGCCTCGGCAGTCTCGCCGGCCTTCGCCGCGACAGCGCTATCGACAGAGGGGTGAGCCTGGTCGGCCTGGCCCTCACCGCGGTCCCCGAGTTCGTCAGTGGGTCACTGCTGCTGGTGGGCTTTGCGGTCTCCCTCCGCTGGTTCCCGGTGACCTCGCAACTGACTCCCGGGACCGGTCCGCTGGGAACTCTGGACCGGCTGGTGCTGCCGGCCCTGCCGCTGGTGGTGGTTCTCTTCGGCTACATCGCCCGGATGGCCCGAGCGGGAACGGCGGAAGTCCTCGAGACCTCGTACTTCCGAACCGCGGTGCTGAAGCGCATGCCCCGGCGGCGGGTGCTCTTCCGGCACGTCATGCCCAACGCGCTCCTCCCCACGATCTCGGTGATCGGAAGCCAGGTTGGCTGGCTGGTGGGAGGGCTGGTGGTGGTGGAGTCGCTCTTCAACTACCCGGGGGTGGGCAAGCTCATGGTGGACTCGGCAAGGGGCCACGACCTGCCCGTGCTGGAGGCCTCCGTGCTCACGGTCGCCGGCATCTACATGCTCTCCAACCTCGCCGCCGACATCGTCGTGGGCGCGATCAACCCGCGCGTCAGGAACCCGAGGTGAGGTCTTGCTGAGCCGCGTCGAGCTGCAAGGCGGGGCTCTCCTTCAAGACCTGGAGCAGGCGCCCGCCAGGGGCCTCGGCTGGCGCTTGCTCGCCACCCCCACCTTCACCGTCGGCGCTCTGATCGTGAGCTTCTGGGTCCTCGCCGCTCTCGCCACCAGCGTCTTCCCCCTGGTTAACCCGCTCGGGGTGGACCCGGTGCACACCCTGGCCCCGCCATCGCCGGGGCACTGGCTCGGAACGGACGATCTCGGGAGGGACGTTCTCGCCAGAGTTCTCGCCGGCTCCGCCTCCGTCCTCTCGATCGCACCGGCCGCGACGCTCCTGGGACTCGCGGGTGGAGTCACGCTCGGCCTCGTCAGCGGCTACTACAGGGGCTTCGCCGATGATCTCCTGATGCGTGGCGCGGACATCCTCATGAGCCTGCCGGTGGTCATTACCGCGGTCGTCGCGCTGGCCCTCCTCGGCAGCTCCGAGGTCAACGTGATACTCGTCATCGGGTTCCTCTTCACGCCCTTCGTCGCCAGAACCGTCAGGTCGGCGGTCCTCCCCGAGAGGGAGCGTGAGTACGTCGAGGCGGCAAGACTGCGGGGGGAAAAGGGCCCCTTCGTAATGGCGGCGGAAATCCTTCCCAATGTCCGCGCCCCGATCATCGTCGAGGCGACCCTGCGCCTCGGCTACGCCGCCTTCGCCGCTTCCACCCTCTCATTCCTGAGGCTTGGAGTGCAGCCGCCCTCTCCTGACTGGGGGCTGACCATCGCCCTGGAGCAGCCTTACATCCAGATCGCGCCCTGGACGGTGCTCTTTCCGGCTCTGGCCCTGGCCTCCCTAGTGGTGGGGGTGAACCTCGTCGCCGACGGGCTGAGCAAGGTGCTGGCGGCTTGAGCCGCCCGCTCTTGGAGGTCCGGGAGCTGGTCGTCTCCTACCGGCGCCGGGGCGTCGCGCGCCGAGCTCTCTTCAACGTCTCCCTTTCGATAGGAGCTGGGGAGGCGTACGGCCTGGTGGGAGAGTCGGGCTGCGGCAAGTCCACTCTTGCCCTTGCCGTGCTCGGCCAGCTGCCAGCCGCCGGAAGGCTGGAATCGGGCGTCGTGAAGCTCGCCGATGAAACCTTGGACAGCGGCCGCCAGAAACACCCCCGGACCGCCGCGGCGCTCGTCCCCCAGGATCCGGGCAGCGCCCTCAACCCGGGCATGAGGGTGGGGGAGCAGGTGGCAGAGGTTTACCGTTACCAGCAGGCTCTTTCGTGGCGCGACTCCTACGGGCGCGCGCTGGAGCTCTTCCGGCGGCTCGCCCTGCAGCAGCCGGAGGAACTCCTCCGGCGCTATCCCCACCAGCTCTCGGGGGGCCAGCAGCAGCGGATCGCGATCGCCCTCGCGCTGGCGGCTGAACCGACGCTCCTTATCCTGGACGAACCGACGACTGGTCTGGACGCCACCGTCCAGGCAGAGATCGTGGATCTGATCGGCGAGCTTCGCTCCAAGATGAGCGGCGCCACCCTCCTGATCAGCCACAACCTCGGCCTGGTCGCCCGGCTTTGCGACCGGGTGGGAGTCCTCTACGCGGGGCGTCTCGTCGAGGAGGGGGAGGCGAGGGACCTCTTCCGGGACCCAAGACACCCCTATACGGCGGGACTCTTGCGCGCGCTCCCCCGACTCGGAGCCAACAAGCGGGACTCCAGGCTGGAGCCGATCAAGGGCTCACTGCCCCCGCTCGGAGCGCTGGTCAAGGGCTGCGTCTACGCGGAGCGCTGCCCGCTTGTCCAGGACGTCTGCGGAAAGGTGGACCCCCCGGCCCTGCCGGCCGGATCGGGCCGCTTCAGCCGCTGCCACTTCGAGGAGGCGGTGCCCTTGATGAGGAGAGGGCAGTCCCCTTCTCCGGAGGCTCCTGCCCCGCCCCCCTCCCCCGCCGTCTTGCCTCTTCTGGAGGCACGCCAGCTGGAGAAGGCTTTCGGCTCCGTGCGCGGCCGCGTGCGGGCAGTGGACAAAGTCTCCCTGGTGGTGAGCCAGGGAGAGGTCCTGGGGCTGGTCGGAGAGTCGGGCAGTGGCAAGACGACCCTTGCCAAGCTTCTTGTCGGCCTCCTGGAGCCGGACGCGGGCGAGATCCTCCTCTTCGGGGAGCGCACCAGCGGCCGGCTGGAAAAGCGGACGAGGGCCAGTTTGCGGGCGATCCAGATGGTCTTCCAGAACCCCGACACGACTCTCAATCCGAGCTGGACAGTCGGCGCCATCCTGCGCCGGGCGATCCGGCGTCTCGACCCCGGCAGGGTCGATCGAGGGGCGGGCGCCGAGGCCCTGGCGGCCGCGGTGCAACTCCGGCCCCAGCAATTGAGGGCTCGCCCCCGGGAACTATCGGGCGGCCAGCGCCAGCGTGGCGCGATCGGGCGCGCATTCGCCGGCTCGCCTCAGCTCATCGTCTGCGACGAGCCGGTCTCGTCCCTCGACGTCTCCGTCCAGGCCGCGATTCTGAACCTGCTAGTCGACATCCAACAGGAGCGGCAGGCGTCCTACCTCTTCATCTCCCATGACCTCGCGGTGGTCCGCTACGTGGCTGACCGAATCGCGGTGATGTACCTGGGGGCGGTGGTCGAAACCGGGAGCGCGGATGACGTCTTCCGCCCCCCGCACCACCCCTACACTGAGGCGCTGCTCTCCTCCGCCCTGGTTCTAGGAGGGGAGCCCAAACCGGCGGTGAGGATGCGTGGATCCCCCGCCAGCCGCGGCGCCACTGAGGGCTGCCGCTTTCATCCCCGCTGCCCGCGCAAGCTCGGGAGTATCTGCGAGACGACGCCGCCACCGTGGCAACGCGGCGCTGAGGGCCACGAGATCTGCTGCCACATACCGATCGATCAGCTGCGCATTCAGCAGGAGGTGCAAGCCGGATGAAAGACACGATAAAGATCGGTGCGACGTTTTCGGACTACGAGCTTCCGGACCAGACCGGGACCCGGCGCAAGCTCTCAGAGCTGCAGGGGAGCGACCCGATGGTGCTGGTCCTGTCCCGTGGCCACTACTGTCCCAAGGACCGGCAGCAACACCGGCTGCTGGTGGAGATGGAGGCGGAGTTCCGCGTCGCCTACACCCGCATCGTCACCATCTCCACCGATCATCTCGCAGAGCTGAACGAGATGCGGGAGGGAGTCAACGCGCATTGGCCTTTCCTCGCAGACCCGGAGCGGACCATCCAAAAGGACCTGGATATCCAGGAATACACCGACCAGCGCCACAACCCCATGGTGCCGCACACCTTCGTCCTGAAGCCGGGGCTTACGATCCACAGCATCTACAACGGCTACTGGTTCTGGGGACGCCCCAGCCAGGAGGACTTGAGGCACGACCTTCGTCAGGTGAGCCAGGAGATTCGCCCCGACTGGGACCTCGGTCGGCCGGAACTTCGTGAGAGCTGGGAGAAGCGCGACCGCTCTTCCTTCTGGCCCTACAAGTCCTAGCCGGGGGCTAGACAGAAAGTGACAGCAGGACCGCCCCACCCAGCGCGAGCGCTATACCGGCCCACTGGCGGCGATTCGTTTTTTCCTTGAGGATGGCGATGCCAAGGAGGCCGGCAAGGGCTGGACTCGCAGCTACCAGCGGAACGACGGCCGCCGCTGGTCCACTGGCCAGGGCGAGCAGGTAACCGATGGTCGCGATTCCAGCGATAACGTAGGCGATGATCGTGAAAGTTGCAGGTCGGCCCCGGAGATCTGCGGCCGACCAGACTCG
>DATKQJ010000043.1:0-38195 GCA_035532785.1 Candidatus Acidiferrales bacterium
ATCGCAGGGGGTGGTCTGACCGGCGTAGGAGTCGGTCAGATTGCCGCTGGAGTCGTAGGCATAGGCGGTGCACTTGCCCTGCGGATTGGTCGACGAGGAGGACAGGTAGGGGTATCCGGCCACCGAGCTCGGCGTCGAGTAGCCAAAGGTGGTCTTGGCCGCGGTCTGGGCGCCGCCGCTGGCGGGAGCGGTGATCGAGGCCAGGTTGTTGTTGTTGTCATAGGCCAGCGTCGAGACCTGGGAGAGGCCGTCGGTCAAGGACGCCACGTTGGCGTCGGCGGTGAAGGTGCTGATCCGCGCATCGCCGTTGGCGTCGATGACCTTCAAGACGAGGCCGCCCGGGTCATAGCAGTAGGTAGTGGAGTGGCTGTTGGCGTCTTCAGAGACGGTATTGCCGAAAAAGCTCTCTCCGCTTGGCGGGGTACCGCAGCTGCCCGCGCCCGTGTTGTAGGTGTAATTGGTGGTCGGACCGGTGCCGTGGACGTTGTCGGTGACGCGGGTGATCGAGGTCACCCGCGAGGAGGAGTCATAGCCAAAGCTGGTTTCGTTGCCGAGCGGATCGGTGATCTTGGTCACCCGGCCGGAAGTGTCGTAGGAATATGAGGTCGATTTGCTGTTGGGGTCGGTGTACTCGGTCAGCTCGTCGAACCCGCTCGCGCTGGTATAGCTGTATCCCCAACTCCGGCTGCTTGAGTCGGTGATGCCGCTGACCAGGTTGGAGGCGACCGGACTGGTGTAGGCGAAGGTGGTCGACCGCCCCTGGGTGTCGCTGATCGACCTGAGCCGGCCACTGGAATAGGTATAGCTGATGCTGTCCCCGTTCCGATCGGCGTCAGAGGTCAGCTGGCCGGAGCTGTTGAAGGTCAGCGTTTCCTGGCTCGAGTTGAAGGTCAGCTTGTAGTTGCCGCCGCTCTGGGTCAACACCGCGTTGATTCCAGGCGGCGAGGTCCAGCCTCCGCTGCCGTTGGTGCGGAAGGTTGCATCGTAGCCACCGGGCCCCTGGTAGTAGACGTCGCCACTGAGAAACGCCAGATTGACGTCGACCCCGGTGGTCATCAACCAAGTGCCCATGGCGCCACCGCTACCGAGGCTGTTGTAGATCCGGTTCACGTCCAGGTTGAGCCCGCTCCCTCGGATGGACACATCAGAACCCTGGATGGTCAGGTTGCCGTTGGCTACGTTCACGGCCAGGTTGGAGCGGTCGGTGAGCTGATGTGTCTCCTGGTTGTAGAACGACCGCACCCCGATCGCGTTGGTGTAATAGACATAGAAGTAAGGTGTGCTGCCGATCCTGGTCGAGCCCAGGGTGTCCGCCTCGTTGTTGCTCTCGTTGTCGGCGCTGACCATCAATCCGTCGTTGACGTTGGTGGGGTTGCTGAGCCAGCTCTGGGCCAGGGTCGAGATCGCCGACCCCGACCAGTAGTACCAGCCGGCTGTGCTCGGCGTCTGGGTGGCCAGCTTGGTGGAATTGAAGGTGCCGCCGGCGCTGGTCCAGGCGTTGCTCCCGTCATGGTCGTTCCAGGTCAATCCGGTGGTCCACGACTGGGTCAGCTGGTGAGCGCTGATGCTTCCGTAGTTGGCGCTGCTGGTCCATTGCAGATACATGGCCAGCCCGGCGTGGGTGACAGCCAACGTGCCTTGCCGAGTCCCTGCAAGGCTATGGGTGAGGGTGACCCGCCTGCCCGGGCGGAAGGAACCGCCTTCGACAAGTGCGCTTCCTCCCACCTAAGCAAGCTCAGCTGAAAGTCACCCAGGGGTCGGGGCCACCACCTGGTCTGCCGAGTCCTACTTGACGGTCGTGACGGTTCGGATGATGACGGCGTAGAGGTCGTGCCAGTCGGGTGAGCTGAGACCCGCCTGTGTCAGGAGGTGCGTCGCCCGCTTCTTCGTGCGTGCCTTTCCCCGGCGGCCCACAAGGAGCGTCGGCACGAGCCACCCCGAGAACTGGTCAGTTAAAACGAGTCCACCGCCCGGAGTCATCACTCTGGCGCACTCGCTGAGTCCGGACTGCTGATCACTCCAATGATCGAAGGAAGTCGTGCTGACCACGAGGTCGAAGGTCTGGTCAAGGAATGGGAGATGCTCCGCCACCCCCACAGAGAAACTCAAGCGTTCGTCCGCGCTCTCGGCCCGGGCGACCTCGATCATCGAAGGCGCCGGGTCGATCCCGACCAGCTGCACTGCCGCCGGAAGAAGTGCACCCAGGCGGCGGAGCAGGTAGCCGGTCCCGCATCCCACATCGAGAATGCGGTCCGGCGATTCTCTGAATTCGAGGCCAATGGCTGCCGTGCGATCTGCGATCTCGTGATGGAGCCTTCCACGCCACCCGCTTTCGTAACGGGCTGCACGTTCGTCGAAGGCAGCGACATCACGTTCTGGGCCCATTGTCCAGAGCATGACAGCTCGGGATACGAGGCCGCCACGGCCGGAACCTGACGGGTCGTTTCGGACCCAACCCAACGGACTCAAAAACCGTTGGAGGCAACTCCATGGGGATTCGACTCCCCCTCTCGGCACCAGATTTTGAATACTGCGAAGATCCCGGCGGTGGTTGCTGCCGCAGGGATCTTCGCAGATCGGCTCCGGCGGGGCGTGCGGGAGACCACAGACTTGGTGCCTGACGGCAGCGCTGACGGCAACGGGAATTGGGCGAAGGAATCAGGACCCTCGACCGGACGCGCCACCAGGCTCGCGGCTAACCAGCTTGCCGGAAAAACGAATAGATGGGCAGTTGTGATGATCTCGGCGAGGGGTGGTGACCAATCCCTGATGCGGACCTGCCTCTCGGTTCAGTCAGCTAGTGATCGTCCTGGCCGAGTCAGACGATGTCCACGGCCAGTAGGGACCGTGCAACTGCGGGGATCGGTGTGACCGCGGCAGCCCGGAGTTTTGCAACAGGTTTGGCGGCCTACGTGCGAGGTGGCGGGCCACGACCCTATTCAGAGCGCGAGTCCGGCTGCCCGCCGTGCAGGTTGCCCGCGAAACCATGTCATCGTGGTTGGAGGCGCCCTCTGGGCCGGCGACCGTGGATCCGACTGCGAATGTAGATTACGAACCTCACTAGGCCAAAGACCCACAGCGGAACCATGTAACCCAGGAGGACGCGACTATACGTTTCTGGATAGCGCGAAGCGAAGTCAGTTTGGATAGCCCAGACGAGCCCCCACCCGCCCAATCCAGCCAGCACCTCCGAGGTTGAGGCTAGTCTCAAATCGATCGGGGACTTGGCCTTCCTGAGCAAGCTGAGTTCGGGCAGGAACCTCTTGCGCCTGCCGCGCACGAGGCCACCGATGCCTTCTGCGACAGCCAAACCGCTCACAATGACGACGACCGTCCCGACTATCAGCATGGCCCTTTGTACCTACCTTACGTGCCCAACAACGCTACCACCACGGTGCGCTGACATAGAAACAAGGCCAGGAATAGCCCAACCGGCTCCTGGAAAGCCAACTGTAACGACAGCTCCGCGACGACCATCGGTCTGGTCCACCGCCGCAAGCCACATCCCCCGCGCGCCTTACCGGACTACGGCGCCGACGAGCCACCCGACCAGGGTGCCAAAGTATCCAAGTCGATCCCCACCCAATTGCCCAGGCGCCAAACCCTTTGCCTATGGGCCGCTTGCGCTCGTTGCTACCGTCTCCGGGGTGAGTTGACTGGTGCATGACGGCGAACATTGCGAACAGCCCCCCTGCGAGCGGCACCGCCGCCTCCGCACTCCTGCTCCAGGAGTCACCGAATAAGCGGAGGAGGACACAGCTAGACCCGGCCGCGACAACGGCCATAAGGAACGGGCTCCGCGCCCGGCGCAGCCGGTCAGCCATTTACGGTCCGTGCTCCTTCACCCCGCACCGAGATCTGAGTCGTGAAGGCATGTGTGTCACCATCTCGGAACTCTCGATTCAGAAGTTCTGCCATCGACCGATCGCGCAAATAGTCATTAAACAATGTGACGACTGCCCTTCAACGAGGACGGTGCTCGTTCCGTCACGCTCGACGTCTTCGATCAACCGATGAACGAAGTCGCCTATCGCCGTCAACTGGGCGGCCTGAGAATTCTGCGGGTGACGTCGAGGCTGCGGCCCTTGTCCGCGGCCTCCTTTGCCGGCCTCCCTCAAGGGACGAGGCCGCCCGAGTTTGGAAATTCAGAGATGGGGTGGCTAGTGGGATTTGAACCCACGACCCCCAGGGCCACAACCTGGTGCTCTACCCCTGAGCTATAGCCACCGAGGCGGCATGATTCTACCCAGTGCAAGGCCGACAGCGCTCGATCCCCGCTGCGCAGCGGAGATCAAACGCCCGGCCCGCGGCTCAGACCGCAGGCACCGCCTCCGCCGCCGGCGCCGGTTCGTCGGGCCTCGCCACGGCCAGGAAGTCGGATCGCAACCGATCGCTCAACTCGGAGCGGAAGCGCATCTCCAGATCGCCGATCTGGCGTAGCGTCGCGAACTGCAGAGTAGACGCCACCAGCGCCTTGATCGGGCTGGCGGTGGTCACCGTAACCCCGGCCACGCGTCCATCGAGCAAGCTGGGCAGGCCCAGAATCTCACCCGGCCCGTGGCGACGCAGGGTCGTGCCCCGTAGGCTCACGTCCGCCTCACCCTCCAGCAGGATGACCAGCGTTCGGTTGCGTGTGCCCTCGGAGATCAACTCCTCCCCGCCCCGGTTGGTGGTGACCTGATCCACGTGCGCGGCAACTTGGGTCAGCTCCCCGCGGGACAGGTGGGAGAAAATCGGGATCTGACGCAGGGTGGCCAGCTTTGGATCCCGATCGCGCACGGCCGCAATCCGGCGCGTTATTCCGCCCGCGCTCAGCGCGCGTCGTGCGGGTTGGTATCGAATCGTCGTCTTCGTCATCATTCCTTACCTCCAGTATTCACATGCTTACTACCGGAGTAATTGGATTGAAATTCCAACGGGATCTGGCAGGCCACTTCGGGCGCCCCGGGCGTCCGGATATCGCAGGTCTGGAAACCGCCCGCGCAGTTGCCAAGCGTCTAGTGGTGGGGCGGGCCCGAGACCTCTTTTTGAAGCAATCGCTGAACCGACTCCGGCAATTGCAAAGAGCGCTGCAAGGAGTTGGTCATGGCCCGGGCGGGCTGGGGCCGCCCGAGCAGGTAGCCCTGGGCGTAATCGCACATGAAGGCGGCGGCCATGGCCCACTGTTGAGCGTGCTCGACGCCCTCGGCCACCACCTTCAAGCCCAAGTTGTGACCGAGATCCGCGGTCGACCGGACGATCACGGCCGCGTTGGCATCGCTGGTCATGTCGGCCACGAACGATCGATCGATCTTGATCTCGCTGACCGGGAGGCGACGGAGGTACGACAGTGAGGAGTAGCCGGTCCCGAAGTCGTCGATGGAGAGCCCGACCCCCATCGTGTTAAGCCGCCCCAGGATCTCCTCGGCGTTTTCGGGGTCCGACATGAGGGCGCTCTCGGTAATCTCCACCTGGAGCCACCTGGCATCCACCTTGTGGTGACTGAAGAGCCAGGCGAGGGTGTCGGGCAGCTCCGGATCGTGGAGCGCGGACATGGGCAAATTCACCGCCATGCGCAGATCCAATCCCAGGCCGTGCCAGAGGCCCGCCTGTCGAATCGACGCCTCCAGGACCCATAGAGAGAGCGGACGGATGAGTCCGGTCTGCTCGGCCAGGGGGACGAACTCGTCCGGCATCAGCAACCCTCGCGACGGGTGCCGCCACCTGAGGAGGGCCTCGACCCCGATGACCAGCCGCGTCTTGATGTCGATCTCGGGCTGGTAGTGGAGCTCCAGGCTGCCCTCTTCGATGGCCGTCCTCAGTTCGCCGACCAGCGTCATCCGACCCGGGCTGTGGGTGTCCGCCTCGGGTGCGTAGACCGCGCAGCCACTGCCAGAGCGCTTGGCCACGTACATGGCCACGTCGGCGTGGCGCATGAGCACGTCCCCATCGTCGCGATCGTCGCCGTGGTCCGGCGAGACGGCGATGCCGATGCTGGCCGCCACATGCATGACCGCGCCCTCGACCTGAAAGGGCGCCTCCAACCCGCGCAGCAGTTTGCGCGCGATGGCCAGGGCGTCGGTCTCGCCGTCCACGCCCGAGAGCACGATCGCGAATTCGTCGCCACCGAGGCGGGCAACCGTGTCGGAATCGCGCAGATAGCCTTGGAGGCGTTTGGAAACCTCGCCCAGCATGACGTCGCCGACGTGATGGCCGAAGGTGTCGTTGATGTCCTTGAATCGGTCCAGGTCCATCATCAGCAGGGCCATGCGCTCGTCGGTGCGGCGCATCATGCGGATTGACTGCTGAAGACGGTCGTGGAGCAGGAGCCGGTTGGGCAGGCCGGTCAGGGCATCGTGCAGCGCCTGGTGTTCCAGGGCCTGCTGCTGCGCCTTGGGCTCGCTCACGTCCTCGACCATGACGATCACGAAGGGATTGTTGCCGGGCTCCTCCTTGACCAGCGAGGCGGCGGTCCGGAGCCAGATCGGCCTCCCCTCGCGAGTGTGGGTCATGGCCTCCGAATTGACCTCCGCCAGACCGCCGCTGAGCAGTTCGAGGGACGCGGCCGGGTAACCCGGCTCACTCAAGAGGTCGACGGCCGCGGTGCCCACCAGCTCGTCGATGGTCCAGCCGAACATGTGGGCCAGAGCTGGATTAGCCTCGATGATGAGTCCGTCCAGGTTGACGCGGGCGATGCCAATCGCGGCCCGATCGAAGACGGCCCGGAAGCGCTCCTCGGACTCGCGCAGGGCCAGCTCGGCGCGGCGCATCTCGGTCACATCCAAGAAGCTGGTGACGACCTGGGCCACCTGCCCTTCGGGCCCCATCAGGGGCACCGCGTCGCACTGCAGCCAGCGCTTGCCCCCGTCCCGGCGGGTTATGCAGAGTTGCCGGTTGCGCACCGGCGCGCCGGTGGCAAGCACCTTTCGAGCCGGCGCCGACTCGGGCTGCCCTTCGGCACCGGCGCTCTCCCAGAGCTCGGCCGGGCGGTGGCCGATCATCTCCTCCAGCACGTATCCGAGCGTCTGCTGGGCGATGTCATTGGCGTCGACCACGCGTCCCTCCGCGTCCTGGACCAGTACCCCGGACCCGATCGCCTGGTAGAGCGAGCGGTAGCGCTCCTCCGATCCGACCAGATCGGCGTGGAGCCAGGTGGCCTCCAACGAAGGGGCGATCTGGGCGGCGAGCAGCGTTAACAGGCGGAGGTGATCGCTGCGGTAGCGGATCGAGCGAAGGCTGGCTACCGCGAGCACGCCCAGAGCGCGATCACCGGCCATGAGCGGGACCGCCGCCGCGCTCCGCACGCCGGCTCGGATGCTGGACGGATCAGCCCCCTCCCAGGTCGGATAGTCCTCGACCGCGACCGGCTCTCGGCGGTGGAAGGCGGTGCCGATCACGCTCCCGCTCTGCACGGGTGCCTCCAGGTGGACCGCCTCGCCCACCTCTGCGGCCACCTGCAGGCTCCAGTTCTGGGTGTTCCACAGCAACAGCACGGCGTGGTCGGCCTCCATCACGTCGCGCGCGTGGGCCACGGTCAACTCCGCCAGGCCGGTCGTATCCAGCACGCCGCTGGCGGCCACCGCCAGCTCGTGCAGGAGCTGGAAGCGCCGAGCGTCACTGACGTGCTCGTCCACCAGGCGGGCCGATTCCATAGCCGGGGCCACCTGGGAGGCGACCAGCGACATGACCTTCAGCTTCTCTGCATCGAAGTAGCCGGGTTGGCGGCTGCGGGCCAGCAGTATGCCCAGGGCCCGGTCGCCAGCCACGAGGGGTACTGCGGCGAGGCTGCGAATTCCGATCCGCACCAGTCTCGGATCGGCGTTGGCGAGGGTTCTGTAAGCGCCGCTCTGAGCCGGCTGGCGGCTGATGAAGGCCTCTCCACCCACCGCCGAATCGATGGCCAGGGCGCTGGGAGGGTCGTCGTCGGGGTCGTTGTCGGCCAGGATTCGAAAGATGCTGTAGTCCTGGTCGCACCAGGCCAGCGCGACCGAGTCGGCCCCCAGCAGATCGCGGACACGGTTCACCGCGAGCGCGCCCAGCTTCTCGGGTTCGAGCACCCCGCCGGCGGCGACCGCCAGTTCATGCAGGGCTTCGAAGGTCTGCGCCTTGCTCTCGGCCTCGCGGGCGAGCCGGGCAGACTCGATGGTGGGCCCGATCTGCGAGGCGAAGAGGGCTAGCAGTCGCACCTCGTGGGGCAGTATTCGGTGTGGCTCCCGGTACCAGGTTCCGAGGGCTCCCACGGCCTGATCCCCGACCAGCAGCGGCACCGCAAAGACCGAACTAGCCTGATCCTGGCTCGCCGCGGCGCGCGCCGGGGCCCAGCGCGAATAATCGCCCACGATCACCGAGCGTCGCCTGCCGAAGGCGAGTTCGATTGCGGCTTGGCCGGGGAACTGGTCGGACTCGCCCGGGCCGCTGGCGGCCTCGGCGCTGACTAGATGCTGGAGGACCTGGCGGGCCGGATCCCACCACCACATGCTGACTCCATCGGCATCCAGCATGGCCCGGGCACGCGCGACCGCCAACTGGGCCAGGGCTCTGGCATCCAGGACCCCAGCCGCCGCCACTGCCACCTGGTGCAGCGCTCGGAATGTATCGCGGTTGTAGTCCGCCTCGCGGCCGAGGCGGGCCGACTCCAGGGCCGGGGCGACCTGGGAGGCGACCAGCGAGACCAGCTTGACGTCGTCGTCGTCGAACAAGCGCCGTTCAAAGGTCCAGACCCCGAGCACACCGGTCCGGCGTTGCTCAAAGGTGAGGGGGACCGCCAGCCCGCTTCGCATGCTGCGATGGCCGGCGGCGAGGACGGCGTCGCCCCAGGTCTCGTAGTCGGTGACGATAACCGGCTCGCCGCTGCGAAAGCTCAGACCCACCGCACCCTCACCGGGCGCCAGGGATCCCTCCGACCCCGTCCCAACCGAGTCCTGGAGCGGATTCAGGAGTCCGCTGACGGTGTCGAAGGCGTATATGACGGCGCTGTCCACCTTGAGTAACTCGCGAACACGATCTACCGTCAGCTTGGCGATGGCGAGCGGGTCGCGCTCACCGCTGGCGGCCACCGCCAACTCGTGGAGGGCCAGAAACACCGCTTCACGAGCAGCCGGCCCACTGCTCAGTGAGGTCCGCTTGGCATCCAATTCCACCCGACCCTAGCACGTGAGGGCGGCGGTTCTGCCAAATTTGGGACATGCAACCACTACGCACCCTGGTCGAGGACCCGGGTTCGGCCCAAGGCCCGCTCCCCGACCGCTTGAGGTCGCTCTACGACGGCGATCTGGCCCTAGACGATCTCGCTGTGTACGCCAACTTCGTCGCCTCGCTAGACGGCGTCGTCTCGCTTCAGGCGCCGGAGGGGGGGCCGAGCTCCATCAGCGGTCATTCCGAAGCCGATCGCCTGGTCATGGCCCTGCTCCGGGCCCGGGCGGACGCCGTGGTGATCGGCGCCGGCACCCTGCGGGCGCATTCCGGCCACCTCTGGACGGCGGCCTACATATGCCCGCCCGGGATCCCTGATCTGATGGCGGTCGGAACCGAGCCGGTGCTGGTGGTGGTTAGCGCGTCCGGGGCCGTCGATCCGGGCGAGCCGGCCCTACAGGAGAGAGCCCTGGTGCTCACCTCCGAGGGCGGGCGGGCAGCAATCCGAGGCCGGCTCCATGCGGCGGTGAAGGTGCTCTCGATGGGTGACGGGACGATCAGTGCGGCCAGCATTCTGGCCGCTGTTCGCGCCGAGGGATATGGCCGGGTACTGACCGAAGGGGGTCCGAACCTGATGGCGACGTTTGCCCAGGAGCGGCTTCTGGACGAACTTTTCTTGACCCTCTCACCGGTTCTGGCCGGCCGAGACCGGGACGAGGTTCGCCTGGGGCTGCTGGAGGGGGTGCGACTGCTGCCCGAGCGGGGCCTCTGGGGCCGCCTGAAGAGCCTACGCCAGCACCAATCTCACCTATTTTTACGCTACCAGCTCGATCGCGCAGCGCCCGTCCCGGGCTGAAGCCCCGGCCCCGCCACCCTGCTGAGCCGCACCGCGCGATGTGGCGCCGCCTCCGGGGGAGGAGTTGGCGAACCCCCAGGTCAGGCTTCTGACCTACTCGTCCAGAGCCCCCATGGCCAGGGTGGCGAATTCGAAAGGTAGCTTCTCCAACCGGCGCCCGAGCACGTCGCGAATGGCGTTGCCAACCGCAGCCGAGCCGGGGATGGCCGGCGGTTCGCCCACCCCCTTGGCGCCAAAGGGCCCGAGTGGACTCGGCAACTCAAGCAGTTGGATGTCAAATCGGTCGGCCGATTGCTCGATGGAGGGCAGCGCGTAGTCGAGGAAGCTGGCACCGAGCAGCGTCCCCTCCGGATCCCAGGTCATCTCCTCACCCAGGGCGCGGCCCATGGATTGGAGGGCACCACCGTGGATTTGGGCTTCGACCTCAGGTGGGTTCAGGGCCCGACCCACGTCCTGGATCGCGGCGACCGCCAGCAGCCGCCACTGCCCGGTCTGCCGGTCGACCTGAACGCGTGCGATCTGGGCGGTGAACATGGGCGCCTGCTGGAGCTGAGCGGAGCGGCCCTGGCCCAAAACCGGCCGGTATCTGCCGCCGAATCGCGCCGCCAGTCCGGCCAGGGTGCCGATCGGCAGGGAGCGGCCCGGTACGCCGCGCACAAACACCGCGCCATCGCTCAGGTCCAGGTCCTCGATCGAGGCCTCCAGTTCCTCGGCCGCGATCTCCAGGAGCTGGCGACGGGCCTCCAGAACCGCCTCATGGACGGCCAGCCCGACGGTGTAGATGGTCTTGCTACCACCTGCCATGCCCCCGTGGGGCGAGGTTTCGGTGTCGCCGGTCCGGATCCGGATCTTGTCCATTGGGACTCCCAGCAGTTCCGCGGCGATCATCGATAGGGTGGTGCTGGTGCCGCTGATGTCCGAGTGGCCGACCTGAATGACGAGGCTGCCGTCGGGCTCCACTCGACACGCGGCCGCAGCCGGTTCCAGGCCCCCCAGCCAGCAGCCGGCGGCGACTCCGACCCCCACGTCGTCCGCGTGAGGGTCGCTGTAGAGCGGATGCCGGCGCGCCGCCTCCAGACACTCTCGCAGCCCGATCCGTGGCCAGCGCTGACCGTCAGGGCGTAAATCCCCCTCGGCGACCGCGTTCAGGAGGCGCATCTCGATCGGGTCCTGCCCCAAGCGCCGCGCCAGCTCGTCGAGGGCGGACTCGATCGCGAAGCAGCCCTGGTTGGCGCCTGGCGCGCGGTACGCGGCGACGGGCGTCTTGTTGGTCGCCACCTCGACGGTGATGACTTCGTAATCGGGAATCTTGTAGGTGCCGGCCAGCATCAGCGCCACCAGGCCGGCCAGCCCTCCCGGGCTGGCCCCGTTGTCGACCTCGATCCGAGCCTGGAGCGCCTGTAGCCGGCCCTGGGCATCGGAACCTAGCGTGAGCTGGATCGAAAAGCCGGGGGCGCCGCGCCCCAGCATGAACTCCTCGGCCCGGGTCAGGGCGAGCTGGACTGGGCGCCGCGCCATCTTTGCCATCAGGACCAGGAGCGGCTCCAACAGCAAGGCCTTGCCTCCAAACCCGCCACCCACCTCGGCCTGGAGCACGCGAATGTCGCCAAGCGGGATGCCCAGCGCGGCGGAGACGCCGCTTCTGGTCGTGAACACGCCCTGGGTCGAACTCCAGATGGTGGAGGTTCCGTCGTCCTCTTGGCGGGCGGCGGCGATGTGGGTCTCCATGAATCCCTGATGGACCTGGGGCGACCGGAAGGTGCCGTTCACGACCACCTCTGATCTGGCCAGGGCGGCACTAACGTCGCCCTGGCGAAGGACGCTCTGGGCGGTGACGTTGACGCTGTGCTCCTCGCCCAGTTGCTCGCCACTGGCCGCCACGCCGTGGGCGGCGGAGTCATCGGTGGCGCCGCCGGCTCCGATCAGGACCTGGGGCGCATCCGCTCGCAGGGCCTCGGCGAAGCTGACCGCGGCCGGCTGCAGTTCGTATTCCACTTCCACCAGCGCGATCGCATCGCTGGCGATGGCCTCCGAAACCGCCGCCACCGCCACCACCGGCTGGCCGCTGAAGTAGACGCGCTCGCGCGCCAGGGGGGCTTCGGGGCCGGCGGCCGGAACCTCGGGCAGGTCTCGGCCGCAGATCGCGAGCACCACCCCGGGCAGCTCACGGGCGGCCTCCAGGTTGACCCTCACGATCCGCGCCGCCGGGTGCGGGCTGAGCTGGAGACGCGTATGCAGGAGGCCGGGAATTCCGAGGTCGGCGGTGAATCGGCTCTGGCCGGTCACCTTGGCACGCCCCTCGATTCGGGGCCGGCCGGTGCCTATGACCTTCATAAGCTGATGATATTTGGTGTGAGCCCCAAGGAACGGCCTACGCAGATAGTGGTTTTCGGCGCCTCGGGCGATCTCGCTCGCAAGAAGGTGCTGCCCGCGCTCGGTGCGCTCAGCGCCGAACGCCCGATGCGAATCGTGGGAGCCGGCCGGAGCTCTCTCGATCCCGAGCAGTTCCACGACCTGGTGGGCGCGGCCACGGGCTCGGCCGAGCTGGCTCGCGACGCCCACTGGGTGCACCTCGATTACAACGACTGCGACAGCTACGCCGACCTGGCCACCCGGGTGGGGACGGGGGACGATGCCGTCTTCTACCTCGCCACCCCCCCAACCACCTTCAGCCCCATCCTGGCCGGGATCAGCCACAACGGCCTGGCCCATCGCGGTGACGGGCGCCGGATCGTGGTCGAAAAGCCGTTCGGTAGCGATCTGGCCGGCGCTCGAAACATCAACCAGCACCTGGGCGAGCTGTTTGAAGACGGACAGATTTTCCGGATTGACCACTACCTGGCCAAGGACACGGTGCAGAACGTGATGGCGCTGCGATTCTCGAATTCACTTTTCGAGCCGGTCTGGAACCGGACCATGATCGAGTCAATTCAGATCACGGCGGCCGAGCAGCAGGACATCGGCACCCGCGCCGGGTACTACGAGGGCATCGGTGCCACCCGGGACATGATTCAAAACCACGTCCTTCAGCTCCTGGCGCTGATCGCCATGGAGCCACCGACCACCCTCGACCCGGCCGACGTCTCGAGCGCCAAGCTGGAGTTGCTGCGCGCGGTGCGTCCCCTCGACTCGGCCTTCGCCGTGCGGGGGCAGTACGAGGGTTACCTGGACGCCAAGGGGGTCAAGCCCGACTCCCGGCGCGAGACCTACGCGGCGGCACAGATCGCGATCGAGAACTGGCGCTGGGAGGGGGTGCCGATTTTCCTCCGCAGCGGTAAGGCGTTGAGGCGCCAGTTGACCGAGGTCGTCGTTCGCCTTCGCGACGCCCCTGCGCTGCGCATCGGCGGGCGCCGCCAGCGTCCCATTCCCACGCTGCTCGTGATCCGCTTTCAGCCCGACGAGGGCATAACCCTGCGCATCGGTGCCAAGCGACCGGGAGCACGCTTCGAGATGGTTCCAGCTGGAATGCGCCTGGAATACCAGCAGCTGGCCCGCTCGGCCCTGCCCGACGCCTACGAGAACGTGCTGGCCGAGGTCTTGACCGGCGGTCACAGCCTGTTTCCGTCCGGCAAGGAGATCGAACGATGTTGGGAGATCGTGGACCCGCTCATCTCCGCCTGGGAGGCCGAGGGCCATCCCGAGATCTATGCCCGCGGTTCCTGGGGACCGGGCGCCGCCGACGATCTGGTCGGTGGCCGCTGGATCGCTTCCGGGGACGAACCCGGCACCCGCTAACCGGAGACCTAGGCCGAGACCGGTCCGCTCGGAGGCCCGAGCAATTCAGCCGCCCTCAGGAATTCGGCTCTGGCGCCGAGAACTCAGCCGGCTCCAGGTGGGTGGAGTCACCCATGGAACGGACCACGTAGCGCTCTTGGTCGGTGACCACGACGCTGACGCTGGTGAAGCGCGGCAGCCAGTGGAAGCGGGTGAAGCTGAGCCCCAGCAGGTGGGCGATGTAGATGGCTATCCAACCCGAGTGGGTGAAGATCAAAGCCCGCTCTCCGGCCCCGAGCCTGGCTGCGATCGCCGCCAGGGCCAGCTCTGCCCGCGCCACCACCTCGCCTTCGGGCTCCGCGAATGGGTAGCGTCCACGGCGAATCCGGGTGAGCCCGTCTCCCTCCTCCCAATGGGTCCGGACCTCGCCCAGTCGGTCGTCAACCTGAAGCCTCAGCTGGGGGTGGTTCGCCAGCACCTGCTGGCCGGTCTCGAGGGCTCGCCGGAGGGGGCTGGAATAAGCCGCCCCGAATCGGGCGTGGCGAAGGCGTTCGGCCAGTTGGGCGGCCTCCTGCTGGCCCCCCCTGCTGAGCGGTGGATCGAGCGGGAAATCGGGTCCCTCCAGCTGGGTGTAGGCGTCTGCATGGCGCACCAGCCACAGCTCACGGGTGCCGTCAACACCGACCAGGTGGTGGCGGTGGATCCTCTCCAAGACCCCGCGAAAACTCGGCGGGAGGTCAGTGGGTCGCAACCGCCCTCAGCACAGATTCGCGTACGCACTCAACCGCCGCCGCCCCGAGGGCCAGAAAATCGGTCTCCACCGATCCGCAGGAGAGGGCGAAGACGGTGTCGCCGTCGAACATGGTGTGCACCGGTGAGACGGCCAGGGCCAGCCCGTCGTGGGCCATCTGGGCCAGCTTTTGGGCTTGGGCTCGGGTCAAACCGGCGTTGGTGGCGACCACCGCCAGGGTCGTGTTGCCGGGCAGGTCGGTGGTCGGCGGCAGACGGCCGGTCAATAGCATCCGAAACGAGTTCACGAATTCGCCGTTGGGCGTTCGGGCGCCAGCCCGGATGGAGCCGTCCCGCCCGATCACGTCGCCCAGCGCGTTGACCACCGCCAGCGCCCCCACCCAGAGGCCCGCCGAGAGCTCGAGGGAATGGCTGCCAACACCACCCGGCATGGCTCCGGCGGTCCCCAGCAGCTTGCCCACGCTGGCCCCGGTGCCGGCGCCCACCAGCCCCTCGCCGAGGCTGAGCTGACCTACCGCCGCAGCCGCGGCTCGATAGCCGGAGGCGGAGTCCGGATGAGCCCGGGGATCGCCCACGCCGAGATCGAATATCACCGCCGCCGGCACGATGGGAACCGGACCGGAGGGGGTCTGATACCCGATTCCGCGCTCGGCCAGGAATCGCATCACCCCGTCCGCCGCGGCCAGCCCGAAAGCCGACCCTCCGCAGAGCACGATGGCGTTGATGCGCTCCACCAGCGCGGTGGGCTGGATGAGGTCGGTCTCGCGGGTGCCGGGCGCGGAGCCGCGCACATCGACGCCGGCGATGGCCCCCGCGGGCGGACAGAGGATCACGGTGCACCCGGTGCGGCCCACCTCATCGGTGTCGTGGCCGACCTGGATGCCGGGTACATTGGTCAGCACTCTGAGGCCAAGCCTAATACCCCGGTGGGCCTGGTCGGTCACCCGCCGGCCAGGCCCAGCGGGGGACCCGCCGCACCCGCGGCCAAGAGCGGAGAATGTCCGAATATGCGACCGCTCCTGGTGCTGGGTCGAGGCGCGCTAGGAGCCTCCCTGGCCGCCGCCCTGGGCATATCGCAGGCGGCCGGGCGCGCCGTCCCGGAGGAGATCGCTGCGCGGCTCGAATCGGGCGGGGCGGGAATCACGTTCCTGGCCCTGCCCGACCAGGTCCTGGGGCAGCGCGCCGCCGCGCTGTCCGCAATTCGGCCCCACCCGGATCGCGCCTTTGTGCATCTGAGCGGCGGCCAGGGGCTCTCGGTGCTGGCGCCGCTGGCCGCCGCCGGGCACCGGATCGGATCTTTCCACCCTCTCCAGGCGTTTGCGCAGGCGCGGCCCCCGGAGGCATTTCTGGGTATCACCGTCGCCGTCGATGCCGGCGATTCGGAGCTGTTGTCCGATCTCGGGGCGGTCGCGGCTTCGCTGGGCGCCTCCGCCCGCCGCGTGACCGATGAGCAGCGCCCCCTCTACCACGCAGCGGCGGTACTGGCCAGCGGCGATCTGGTCGCGCTGGCCGCGGCCGCGGGCCGGGTTCTGGAGGGTATCGGCTGGCCTCCCGAGGCGGCGATGGGTGCGCTCCTGCCCCTCATGCGAGGGGCCCTGCTGGGGCTAGAGGAGGTGGGCCTGCCGGGAGCGCTGACCGGTCCCATCCGGCGCCAGGATGTCACCACCCTCAGGGGTCACCTGAGCGCGCTCGCGGAGGCCGGTCAGGACCGCGCACTCCGGATCTACTGCGAACTCGGACTGGAGGCCACCGGACTGGTCCGGCGGATGGGCGCGGACGGTGACTCAGTCCACGAGATGGAAGCAATTCTTCTGGAGGTTCAGGCATGACCACGGTTCCCGATCTCTTGCACATGAAGAGCGAGCAGCGCCGATTTGCGGTACTCACCGCCCACGACGCGGCCACGGCGGCGATAGTGGACCGCGCCCAGATTCCGGTCATCCTGGTCGGGGATTCCCTGGCCAACGCCGCGCTCGGCTATCAGACCACCCTGCCCATCACGCTGGACGAGATGCTCCACCATTGCCGGGCGGTGGCCCGCGGCGCCAGCAACGCCCTCCTGGTGGGAGACCTGCCCTTCATGAGCTACGAGGTGTCGCCCGAACAGGCGCTGGTGTCCGCCGGGCGGATGCTGAAGGAGGGCGGCATGCACGCGGTGAAGCTGGAGGGAGGTTCGGATCAGGCCGAGACGGTGCGGCGCTTGAGCGGAGCCGGCATCCCGGTCATGGGCCACCTCGGCCTCACCCCGCAGAAGGTGCACATGTTCGGCGGCTACAAGGTCCAGGGTCGCGACGAGCGCAGCCAGACCGAAATCGCTCGGGCGGCCCGCGACCTGGAGCAGGCCGGGGCCTTCTCCCTGGTCCTGGAGGCGGTGCCGGCCGGGCTCGCCGAGCGCATCACCGCGGCCAGCGGCATTCCCACCATCGGCATCGGTGCCGGTCCCCACTGCGACGCCCAGGTCCTGGTTCTGAACGACATGCTCGGGATGTCGCTGCGGGTGCCGCGGTTCGTGAAGCGCTATGGCGAACTCGGCACCGAGATTGAGCGCATGGCCCGCAGCTTTGCCAGCGAGGTGGAGGGGGGCGCCTTCCCAGCGCCTGAGCACGTCTACAAGGCTTGAGGTGACCGGACGCTGAGCAGGGGAGGAGGTTGGCGGTGAGGGTGATTGACGACCCCACCCAACTGCGCTCGCTGGCGCTGGGTTGGAGGCGTGACGGCCGCGTGGTGGCGCTGGTCCCGACCATGGGAGCCCTTCACGCCGGGCACTTGAGTCTGGTGCGCCGGGCCCGTCTGGACAGCACCCATCTGATCGTGAGCATCTTTGTGAATCCGCTCCAATTCGGGCCCCACGACGACTGGGCGCGCTATCCCCGGAACCTCGAGGCGGATCTGGCTCTGCTCGAACCGGAGGGGGTGGAGGTGGTCTTCGTGCCCACGGCGGAGCGCATGTACGCAATTGGCGCCAGCACCCGGGTGGTCGTGGATGAGATCGGAGACGTGCTCGAGGGGGCTCGGCGTCCGGGTCACTTTCAGGGCGTGGCCACGGTGGTGCTGAAACTCTTCAACCTCAGCCTGCCCAACTTCGCCTACTTCGGCGAGAAGGACGCCCAGCAGCTCGCGGTGCTGACCCGGATGGCCCGAGATCTGGACACCGGCATCGGTATCGTGGCGGTGCCCACCGTCCGGGAGAGCGATGGCCTTGCCCTCTCTTCCCGCAACGCCTACCTCTCAGCTGCCGAGCGCTCCGCCGCGCCCTGCCTTTGGCGAGCTCTCAGCTTGGGCGCCCGGCTCTACCGCGAACACCGTACTGGCGACCCCGCCGTCCTGCTGGGTCTGATGCGGGAGGTGGTGGAGCGGGAACCGCTGGCCCATCTGGACTATCTGGAGCTGGTCGACCCGGCCACCTTCTCCGCACCCGGTCCCCTGGCCGTGGGGGCGGTCCGGATCGGCAGCACCAGGCTCATCGACAATCTTCGCCTGGACCACCCGTCGGGAGGGTTCCCGCCCCCGCCCGGAGCCCTTGCCGTCGGGCGCCAAGCCCGGGCTGGCTGATCGCGCCACCCGAGCGCGTCCTACCCACCGGCGGCTCGTTCTGCCCGAATGCGGTCAACCGTTGGAGCTGGATTCGGGGCCGAGCGCGATCGGGCAGGAGACGCCCGTTCCGGCCAGGCCGCAGTAGCCGTTGGGATTCTTCTCCAGGTACTGCTGGTGGTAATCCTCAGCGAAATAGAATTCGCCAGCCGGCATGATCGTGGTCGTGATGGCGCCGTGGCCGCGCTCGGAAATGGCCGCCTGGTACTCCTCCAGCGACCTTTGCGCTCGACCCTCCTGCTCTTGGTCCTGGGTGAAGATGACCGAGCGGTACTGGGTTCCCGAATCGTTGCCCTGGCGCATGCCCTGGGTCGGGTCATGCTCCTCCCAGAACACCTTCAAGAGCTTCTCGTAGCTGATCAGGTTTGGATCGAACACCACCCGCACCGCCTCGGCGTGCCCGGTGCGACCACTGCAGACTTCGGTGTAAGTCGGATTGGGAGTGTGACCGCCGGCGTAGCCGACGGCGGTGGTGATCACCCCGGGCAGGCGCCAGAAGAGGCGTTCGGCCCCCCAAAAGCAGCCCAGGGCGAATTCGGCGATTCGGCTGCCGGGCGGATAGGGGGGGAGAAGGGGGCCGCCCAGCACAGCATGCGCCGCCGCCACCGGCATGGCCTGGCCGCGGCCAGGAAGAGCCTCGGCGGGGGACGGTATCTGCTGCCGATTCACCGAACGCCACCACACACCCTGGCAAACCGGACTCCAGCCCGCCTCATTCCTCGCCCTCCTCGGGCGCTGCCAGACGCGAGTCGAGCGCGGCCTCGAATCGCTCCAGATCCAACTCCAGAGGAGTACCGCGGAAGCTGAAGGCGGCGGCTCGGGCGTGACCGCCGCCCCCGTGCCGTTCGGCAATGGCGGAGACGTCGACCCCCCGCCCGCGCAGGGAAACGGTGCGCTTGGCGGGATTGACGATGGCGGTGGCAGAGACCTGCAGCGTTTCCATCATTCGCTCGGCGAGATCCGACTGGTGCTGCTCGGCGTAGACCAGCGCCCACCGTTCGCCGCCGATTTCCAGCACCCGCGCCTGGGCCACCTTCTTGACCAGGAATTCCTCGCGCCAGGCGGCGTCGCGCTCCAAGATCAGGCTCTCGGCCTCGGAAAAGACAACCTCCGGCCGGGCCACAAAGCGCTCCATGAAGCGCTCGCTTCCGAGCAGTCCGAGGAGCGCGGCGAGCCGTGCCGATCGGGCATCCTGGTGTCGCCAGAGGTCGTGGTCTTCGACCAGGGTCGAGAACTCACTCCACGCCGGCGGCCGGCCCAGGTGCTCGAAGAAAAGTCCGGTCGCGCTCCTGGCGCTGTCGATCGTCGCCCAATCGTGGACCGCCAGCGGCTTCGAACTGAGGTGGTGGTCGAGGAGGCGGAATTCGCCCCCGGCGGCAGCGAAGGCGGCGGCGGCGGTGGTGGCCGCCTCGCCCAGCCCATGGTCGGTGACCACAACCTGGTGCTGTTTGGGATCCGACATGCGCTGGCTGAGGCACGCTTCCAGCTCCGCGTCGATGGCGCCGTTTTCGACCCGGCGGATGGTGGCCGCCGGCCCCAGGACCGCGCGCGCCAGCACCGCGCAGCCGGTGCCGTCCAGGTCGGTGTGGGTGAGGAGGATGAAATCGCGCATCCAATAACCGTACAGGGCCGTCCGGGGCATCCGGACCGGCCTCGTCCGGGGGCGGTGGCGGCAACCCGGACCGCCACCTAAACTCGATTGGCTTTGATCTCGAGCACCGGCCACCGACGCCGCCGGGCGGAGAAGGCCTGACCTTGGATCAGAGCCGGCGTTGGCCAAGGGTCGCCTCCTGGCCACCTCACCAGATCGCCCTGGCGGCGGTCGGGATTGCTCTGGGGACCATCCCTGGCCTACCCAAAGTGGTCATCAATCCGCAGCTGATCCTGTCCCTGTTCGTGCCCGCCCTGGTTTTCCGCGCCGCTCTGACCTTGGATCGAGGCGCTCTGCGGTCGGTGGCGGGGTCGGTCGCTCTTCTGGCCCTGGCCGGGGTGGCCATCTCCATCGCAACGGTCGCCACCCTGGCCCACACGGTGGCTCAGCTGACCTGGGCCAACGCCTTCCTGCTCGGGGCCATCCTCAGTCCTACCGATCCCATCGCCGTGGCGGCGGTGATCCGCCAGGGCCGGGCGCCGGCACGACTCGGCGCGCTGCTGGAGGGCGAGAGCCTTTTCAACGACGCGGTGGGGGTGGTCGCCTACTCTGCCGCCCTGGCCGCCATCGCCGGCACCACCCGGGGCCTCCCCAGCGTGGGCCTGGACCTGATCCGGCTGACGCTGATCGGACTGGCCGTGGGCCTGGTCGTGGGATGGGCCGGGAACCGCCTGGCGCAGCGCCTGCGGGGCCAGCGCTGGGAGGTGGCGGCGACCACGCTGGCGGCCTATGCAAGCTACGGCCTGGCGCTGTATCTGGGAGGCTCGGCAATCGTGGCCGTGGTGGTGGCGGGGATTGCCATGGCCCAAGGCGAGGCCGAGGGCGACCAGGTGCGGGGTTGGTGGTCCAGCCTGGAGCGGATTCTGAGCATCGCGCTCTTCCTGCTCATCGGCATCGGACTGCCGGCGCGCGGCGTCGGGTCCCACATCGTGGAGGTGCTCTTGGCCTTCCTCTTCCTGCTCCTGGCCCGCCTCCTGCCGGTCCACCTCTTCGCCCTCCAAATGTCGCGCCGATGGCGTCTGCTGATCTGGTGGGGGGGGCTAAGGGGTGCGCTCCCGGTGGCTCTGGCGCTGGCCTCGGGGGTGGTGCCGGGGGTCGACCCCAAAGTGCCGCTCCTCGCCTACGGTGTGGTCGCCCTCTCGCTGCTAGTGCAGGGGGCGAGCCTGGGGCCGATCACGACCTGGCTCACCTCGTCATCCGAGGGGACGGCCTGAAACCCGGCCGGAGCCGGAGCGCAAGGCGGCGGAAGGGTCGCGGATCAGAGGATGGGGTCGCGAAACTGCTGCTGCTGGGCGATCTCCAGCGTGGCCAGCAACCGCAGGGCCTCTTCGAGGCGGACATTGACCACCGACAGCTGATTGCGGATCTCGGATCGGCTGGCGGGCTGGGGCGCGTGAAGGGCCATCTGGAGGTGGTGCGCGGCCGCCTGCAGGACTTTGGCATCACCAAAGTGATCGCTGGACGAGATCGTGTGTTGCATGCCCACGAGTCTTGTCGATCGAAACTGGCAGGGCGGCCGCGCGCCGCGCTCCGGGGAGGGTCAGATCCAGGTCGCAGCACCGACAGTGCGGGCTCACCAGCTCGCGACTTTCGGCTCTCGCCCTACTTGGGTAGGAACAGCGTCGAGCGCAGATTCATCTGCCCCTGGGGCTGAGGCAGGGGACGGATTTCGGAGATGAGGTCGGGATCGAGGCTGGTCACGTCGGGCCAGTCGATCTCGATCAGGTTGCCGGAGGGGTCGCGCAGGTAGAGCTGCACGTTCTGGCCGGGGAGCAGGTAGAGATGGTGCCCGAAGGTGTCGTTGTCGAGGATGCCCAGCTCCCGGGCCGCTTTGTAGACCGCCTCGAAGTCGTCGACGGTCAGGGCCAGGTGCTGAAAGGTGGGGATCTGTTCCGGCTTTTCGAAGAGGTGGAGCTGGAGGCTGCCAACGCGCATCCAGCGCACCGGGAAGCCGAAGTTGGGGGTCGGCAGTTCCTCCAAGCCGAGGAGGTCACGGTAGAAGTGGATCGCAACCTCCAGATCGGGGGCGCAGATGCTGACGTGGTTCAAGCTGGTTGCTGTCACCCGTAACCTCCTCCAAATCGGGCTGTGATCGTCGCCCTCGGCGGGCCTGCGATCTTCGTCACCACTCTAGACAGCTTCCGGCGGCGCCGCCGCCCCCATTCGGACCTCAATCCCCCGGCGCGTAGAGGCCGAAGCGCAGCGACATGTCCTGCGGCTGCCAGCCGCTCCCGAACTGGGATCGATCGCCGACGTCGCGAACCCGGGCGACCAGCTGCCGGCCGAGCGCCAACTGCTCTTGCTGCCAGCGCTCCAGGGCCGCCGGCAGGTCCCCCTCCATGCCCTGCAGGGCGGCCGCCAGGGCCCAGCCGTCGGCGGCCGCCTTGGCCGTGCCGGCCGCGGCGTGCGGTCGAGCCACGAAGGCGGCGTCCCCGATCAGGCAGGTCCTGCCCACCGCCATGCGCGGCACCTCGACGTCGACGATGGGCTGCAGGAAGGGCTGGGCGGCGCGCAGCACCATTTCGGCCAGTCGGTTGGGGAGGGATTGGGCGGCGCGCCTGAACTCTTGAAGGTGGACCTCGCGCAGCGCGCCGGGCGGTAACGAGAGCTGGTGCACGGCCCCGCTCTGGTCGGTCATCAGGTCATCCAGGTCGGGACCCGCCCGCACATTGCGATACCAGACGAAGTTGATGGGGCGGCGGCCGCGGTCGGTCGATCCATCGACGGAGGGGATGGGATAGGTGAGCAGGTGGCTGTGGGGCATCAGGTGATAGACGACCGCGTCGCCGAGCAGGGCGGCGGCGGGCGGGCTGAGCTCCCACTCATCCACCGTGCCTCGCCAGGCGACGTACCCGGAATAGGAGGGATGAACGTCGGGAAAGAGGATCCCCCGTGTCGTCGAGGCGATGCCGTCGGCGCCAACGAGCAGGTCGAAGCGCTCCCGCTGGCCGCCCCCGAAGGCCACGCTGACCCCGTCCGAGTCCATTTCGAAACCGGTCAGCGCCCGTCCCAGCCGAAAGCGCTCGTCGTCCACGCATCCGCGCAGGGCTCGGTAGAGCGTGTTCCAACTGGTGAAGCTCCAGATGCAGGGCTCCTCGTGCACGACCTGGTCGTCCGGCCCCAGATAGACCAGTTGACTGACCCGAGTGGCCAGTTGCTCGGGTCGTAACGCCCCTCGCTCCTGAAGGTACTTGACGGTCATGGCGTGGACCACGATGCCCGCCCCCCGGCCCTCCAGCTGGGCCGCTGAGCGCTCGTAGATGGTCACCTCGCAACCCAGATCGGTCAGCAGCGGGGCGGCGGTGAGCCCGGCCAGGGAACCGCCCGCGATCCCCACTCGGAGGCCGTTCAGCTCGTTCACGCCAGCTCCGAAAGGCGGCTCCCGCGCCCCGTTGGTGGGGTACTCGCGGCCCCCTTCAGGCTCGCCTCCGATTCCCGGCCGCCACCTATCACCGCCCAAACTTTAAGCCGTCGCCGCGCCCGCTGCCCGATCGGGCCCGGCCTCCCCGGGGCGGGAATTCCGCAGCGCCCGGCCCGGTCTGTCAAAATCGAAGGGTGGATTTCACCGCCCTGGTGGCGAGCGGAGGGCGGCCAAATCCATCTCTGCTGAGCCGCGCCGACTCAAGCGGAGAGGGGGATCGATGACCTGGGACCTGCAGATCACGGGCGGCATCCTGGTCGATGCCAACGGACGATTTCCGGCCACTCTGGCCGTCCAGGAGGGACGGATCGCGGCCATTTTGAGCCACCCCGACCCGAGCGCCCGGCGCACCATCAACGCGCTCGGGCTGCACGTCCTGCCGGGCATGGTCGACCAGCACGTTCATTTCATGGATCCCGGTCCGACCGATCGCGAGGACTTCATCACCGGCAGTTCGGCGGCGGCGGTGGGCGGCGTCACCACCGTGGCCGAGCACACGCACAGCAATCCCATCCTGACCGTGGCCGACCTGGAGTCAAAGCGCGAGCACCTCTCCCAACGCTCGCTGGTCGACTTCGGCCTGGTCGCCCACGCCTTCCCCGACAGCGTCGGCGAGGCGGCCGCCCTCTGGCGAGCCGGAATCGCCTACGTGAAGGCCTTCACGTGCACCACCCACGGAGTGCCGGCGCTGATGCCCGATCAGCTGCTGGCGCTGTTTCGCAACCTCCAGGCCGTGGGGGGCCGGGCCATGGTGCATTGTGAGGACGAGTTCATAACCGGCGCTGACGAGCGTCGCCTCCACCTCCTGGGGCGCACCGACAACGGCATCATCTCCGAGTGGCGCAGCCGCGAGGCGGAGCTGACCGCGGTTTCGGTGACGTGCATGTTGGCGGTGCTGAGTGGGGCTCGGGTCACCGTCGCCCACGCCAGCAACCCGGCGGTGGTCGAGTTGGTGCGCACCAGCCGGAGGTCGAATCCGGGCCTGACGGTCGAGGCCTGCCCGCAGTACCTCCACCTAACCAGTGAAGAGCACCAAGCCCAGGGACCGCTGCGCAAGTTCACACCACCCGCGCGCTCGCCCGAGGACCGGGCCGGGATGCGTCGGCTGCTCGGTGCCGGTCAGCTGGATCTGGTCGGCACCGACCACGCGCCCTCCACCCGGGCCCAGAAGTTGGAAGGCGACATCTGGTCCTGCCCCTTCGGGCTGCCTGGCGTGGAGACCACCCTGCGCCTGCTTCTCAACGCTTGCGCCGACGGATGGCTGACGCTGGAGCAGGTGGTGGCGTTGTTCAGCCGGAATCCGGCCCGTCTTCTCGGCCTCCATCCAGCCAAGGGCAGTTTGGAGGTGGGCAGTGATGCCGACCTGGTGCTGGTCGATTTGGCCGCCGCGGAGGCGGTCAGCGCGGCTTCGATCGTGTCCAAAGCCGGCTGGTCGCCCTATGAGGGAATGACGCTCCGCGGTCGGCCGGTGATGACTCTAGTCAGAGGGGAGGTGGTGGCCGAGGGTGGCGCGGTCACGGCCGCCCCGGGTTGGGGCCGATTCGTGAGCCGCGCCACCGTCTGAAGCCGGGCGGCGCTCAGCCTGAGACCCGCTCCCAGGTCAGGTGGGCGGTGCAGTTCTTGCCCCGCCGGACCATGGGCGGGCTGGAGAGGGTGAGGCGATTCTCGGTCAGGTCGACCTGGCGCAACTGGGTGCTGCCAACCCAATTCGGGAACATCGCAACCTCGACGTGGTGGCGGACGCTCTGCCCGTCGTAGTCGTAGGTGCCAGAGTAGGCGTTGAAGGTGTCCATCGCCTGCAGTCGTTGCTCGGTGGGTCCGCCCTGGACGTCGCCCCCCTCGATGGGGGATCGGTCGCCCGCCATGAAAACGACCGACATGTATCCGGTCGAGCCGTAGGTTATGTAACCGCTGGGTCGATCTCCGTAGAGGGCGGTGGTCGTTCCGTCGTCCAGATCCCGAGCCTCATAACTGAGCAACTTCCAGACGCCAACCAGTGGGTTGCTTGCCATTACCACCTCCAGATTTGAACCAGTGAGTGTCCGATGACACCCTACAATCTCTGCCACATGGAGCGTATCCGGAACCTGTCGACCTCGCTTTGTGAACGTCTTGGTATCCGCTACCCCATCCTCCTGGCGGGCATGGGTCTAAAAGGCCGGGCGACACCGCCGGAATTGGTTGCTGCGGTCTCCAACGCCGGCGGCCTGGGTGTGATGGGTGCTTCCTGGACCAGTCCCGAGGAGGTACGGCGCCGCATCCGGCGCGTCCGCGAGCTGACCCAGCAGCCCTTCGGGGTCGATTTGTTACTGCCGACCTCGCTTGATGAGACGGCGGTGCCGGACTGGGAGGCGATGCGCGAGCGCATCCGCCGCGAGCATCCCCGCCACACAGAACTGATGCGCTCGATCATGGAGCGGAACCAGCTCCCCGCGGTCAGCGCCCCGCACGGGCAGGTCCTGGCCCCGAGCGCCATCAGAGACTGCGTGGCGGTGGTGCTGGAGGAGCGGGTCCCGGTCTTCGCGGCCGCCCTCGGCGATCCCGCCTGGATGGTGCCGGAGGCGCATCGATTGGGAATCACGGTCATGGGCCTGGCCGGCAGCCTGCGCCACGCCACCCGTCAGCGCGAGGCGGGAGTGGACTATGTCATCGCTCAGGGTTCCGAGGCGGGCGGGCACACCGGCACCATTCCCAGCCTGGTCCTGTGGCCCCAGGTGGTGGACTCGGTGCGGCCGCTTCCGGTCGTGGCCGCCGGAGGTATCGGCGACGGGCGGGCGATTGCCGCTGCGCTCGCCCTGGGCTGCGTTGGCGCCTGGGTCGGCACCGCCTTCCTGCTGGCCAGCGAGTGCGGCATCCATGACGCCCACAAAGACCAGATCGTGGCCGGCCGCTCGGAGGAATTCGTGGTCACCCGTGCCTACACCGGCAAGACCGGACGCGACTATCGCAACGAGCTCATTCGGCTCTGGGACGAATCCGGCCTCGAACCGCTTCCCATGCCGCTCCAGAGCCTGCTCCTGGAGGACCTCCTGACCGCCGCCGAGGCAGCAGGGCGATTTGATCTGATCAACAACCCCGCCGGCCAGGTGGCCGGCATGCTGTCCGCCGTGCGACCCGCCCGGGTCATCTTTGACGATCTCGTCGATGGCGCCATCGAGGCCATAGGCAGTGTGGCGACCATGGCTGCGATGGCGGTCCCAGGGGGGCCACCCCAAGCCGCGGAGGGACGGCATTGAGGGGCCTCGGCGTCCTTCCGAGCGAGCGCCGGTCAGACTAGCCGCATGGACTTTGGCTTCTCCCCCGAGCAGGAGTTGCAGCGCCAGGTGCTGCGCGAGACGCTGGCCCGCGTCTGCCCGCCCGAATACGCCCGCCGCTGCGATGAGGAGAAGCGACCGCCGCGGGAGGCCTTCGAGGCACTCGCCCAGGCCGGATGGCTGGGGCTCGGCCTACCCGAGGAATTCGGGGGCCAGGGTGGCGATCAGGTCGACATCGCGATCCTGCTCGAAGAGGTGGGAAGGGCCATGGTGGATCTGGCCCTCTGGATCTTCCGGGCCATGATCTACGGCGGCCAGGCGGTGCTGGACTCCGGCTCACCCGAGCAGCGCGCCTACTTCCTGCCCCGGGTGGCCCGGGGCCAGCTCTCGACCGCGTTCGCGCTGACCGAGCCCGACTCCGGCTCTGACGCCGCCGCTCTGGGCACCACAGCGGTGCGAGAGGGAGAGGAGTACGTGCTCAACGGCAGGAAGATGTTCTGCTCTGGTTTCACCGTCAGCGAGTTCGTCCTCGTCGCCGCGCGCACCGACCCCGAGGCGCCCAAGCACGCCGGTATCAGCCTCTTCCTGGTCGACACCAAGTCGGCCGGGCTGACCCACCAGATCATCGACGTCCTCGGTCACCGCTCGGTCGCCACCACGGCCCTCTTCTTGGACGGCGTGCGCACCCCAGCCGGCTCCAGGCTGGGCGCGCCCGGCGAGGGCTGGAAGCTGCTCGGAAGGTACCTGGAGTGGGAGCGGCTCTGTCTGTCCGCCGCCCGCACCGGGGGCGCGGTGGCCGCGCTGGATGAGGCCCTGGCCTGGGCCAAGCAGCGCCAGCAGTTCGGGCGCCCGATCGGCAAGTTCCAGGCCGTCTCCCACAAGCTGGCCGACATGGCCGTCCAGGTCGACCTGGCCCGGCTGCTGGTCTATCGCTACGCCTGGATGCTGAGCCAGGGAACCGCCGGCCACAAGGAGGCCGCGATCTTGAAGCTCTTCGCCGCCGAGGCTTACAAAGAGGTCGCGGATCTTGGCCTGCAGGTGATGGGCGGCTACGGTTACAGCATGGAGAGCGCCATGCAGCGGCATTTTCGCGACGCCCGCTTGGGCACCATCGGCGGTGGTACCTCCGAGATCCAAAAGAACATCATCGCCCGCGAGTTGGGTCTGTGACCGGACTCTACTGGGAGGACTGGACCCCGGGCCGCCGCTGGCTCTCCAGCGCGCGCACCGTGGGTGAGAGCGAGATCTCGCAGTTTGCTGGACTTTCGGGCGACTTCAACCCCCTCCACGTGGACGCCGAGTTCTGCAAGAACACCATCTTCGGGACCCGCATCGCCCACGGTCCGCTGGTCTACGCGGTCGTCGCCGGGCTCCTCTTTCAGCTCCACCTCTACGACGACACCCTGATCGCCTTCCTCGGTTTCGAGGCACTCAAGTTCACCGCGCCGGTGAGGGCGGGCGACACCATCCACGCCCAGATCGAGGTGACCGAGCAGATCCCCACCTCTAAGCCCGACCGAGGGGTGGTCAAGCGTTCCCTGGAGGTCTTCAATCAGCGTGACGAGAGGGTCCAGGAGGCGCTCCAGGTCTTCCTCATGAAGCGGCGCCCGGTCGCGGAAGGTGGGGCTTGAAGCCCCTCTCCCACATCCGCGTTCTGGAGCTGGGGCAGGTCATCGCGGGCACCTTCGCGGGCATGATGCTGGCCGACCTGGGGGCCGAGGTGATCAAGATCGAGCCTCCCCACGGCGATCTGGGCCGCAACCCCCACATCGGCTACCTGCGTGGCGAGAGCGCCATTTTCCTGACCTTCAACCGCGGCAAGAAGAGCACGGTGATGAACCTGAAGCACCCGCGAGGACTGGCCGCTTTCCACGACCTGGTCAAGGTCTCGGACGTGGTCATCGACAATTTCCGGCCCGGCGCAACCGCCCGCATCGGCGCCGATTACGAGACCTTGTCGGCCCTCAATCCGGGCATCGTCTGCTGCTCGGTGACCGGCTTCGGCGACACCGGACCGCGGCGCGACATGCCCTCCTTTGATCTAATCCATCAATCCTTGAGCGGCCTCTTGAAGGTCACCGGCGAGCGCGGTGGCGAGCCCGCTCGAATCGGCATTCCGCTGGCCGACATCGGTACCCCGATGTTCGCGTTGAGCGGCTTGCTTGCCGCTCTGGTCGCGCGCCAGGTCACCGGTCGGGGCCAGAAGGTTGAGGTTTCGATGCTCGAGAGCATGACCTTCCTCAACACCTACGACGCGGTGCTCTACCTCAACACCGGCGCCGTTCCCGAGGCGTGGGGAACCTCCCACGCCTACCACGTGCCCTGGCAGGCCTTCGCTACCAGCGACGGCCACGTCGTCGTCGCCACCCGCGAGGAGGCCTTCTGGCGCCGCTATTGCGAGGCGATCGGCATGCCGGAGCTGGCCGAGGACCCGCGCTATGCCGAGAATCTGGCCCGCCTGGAACATCGCGACGAACTGGTGGCGATCCTGGAGGCCCGCATGCGGGAGCGGTCCAGCGGCGAGTGGATGGAGGTGTTCTTGCGCCTGGGCGTACCCTCGGCGCCGGTCAACGACCTGGCCCAGGCCCTGCTGGAGCCGACCATCGCCGACACGGGGGCGATCGTGGAGGTGCCGTACGCCCCGCTCGGAACGCTCAGGATGATGGCCAACCCGCTGCGCTTGTCCGAGGACGATCGCACCTACTCCGGCCCCCCCATCCTGGGTGAGCACACGCGGCAGGTGCTGGCCGAGGTGGCCGGTTACAAGGCCGATACCATCGCGGATTTGGAGAGGGAGGGGGCGGTTGGTCTGCTCCCGCCCCCCGGTGAAGGAGCGGGATGAAATGAGACCCTACCGAACGCTGCTGTTTGTGCCCGGAAACCGGGAGCGGATGCTTGAAAAGGCCCCCGCCGTGGGCGCCGATGCGCTGCTCTTCGACCTCGAGGACGCGGTGCCCGAGAACGACCGGCCTCTCGCGCGCGACATGATCAAGGCCCGGATCGGGACCCTGGAGGGGGTGCCGGCTTACGTTCGGGTCAACGCCACCGGCACCGGCCACATCCAGAACGATCTGGAGGCGGTGGTGGTCCCCGGCCTGGACGGCATCTTCCTGCCCAAGGTGCAGGACGCCGAAGAGGTGATCCAGGTTTCAGACCAGCTGGCCGCCGCCGAGTCGCGGGCTGGGATCGAGGTGGGGCGGGTCGAGATCATCGCCATGATGGAGAGCGCGCGCGGCGTGCGCGCCGCCTACGAGATCGCCAGCGCCTCGCCGCGGGTGGCGTCGCTCTGTTTTGGCAGCGGCGAGAACGGCGACTTTCAGACCGACATGGGCTGCGGCTGGTCGGTGGAGGGCACCGAGATGCTGTACGCACGCTCCAAGGTGGTTCTGGACGCCCGCGCTGCGGGCATCCAATATCCCCTCGACGGGGTCTTTGTGGACATCGACAACCTCGATGCCCTGGCCGCCGACACCCTGCTCTCCAAACGCCTCGGATACACCGGCCGGGCCCTCATCCACCCCAAGCACGTCGCCATCGTGAACCGTATCTACACCCCTCCCGAGGAGGAGATCACCTACTACCGGGAGCTGTTGTCGGTGTTCGATAATGCCATCCTGGAGGGGAAGGCGTCGGTGACCTATCAGGGCAAGATGATCGACTACGCCATGGCCGCCCGGGCCCGACAGGTGATCGGTCTGGCGGAATCGCTGGGGACCCGCTGATGGGCGCCCCCACACCCTCCAGCAGTGCTGCCGGCGGACCGCGTCAGCCTGAGCGCTTCTTCGCCTCCGACGGCCGCCTGCTGGCCGTCTTGGCCCGCGCCGGCCTGCGTGACTACAGCGAACTGCCGCCCCTGACGGATGCCGGCCGGGGTGGGCTGACGCCGGTCGGCTGGCCGCTGCAGGCGATGCTGCTGACGCGCCAGCCGGGCGTGGGGGTGCGCTCGCACTATCACGTCAACGATGTAGCCGCCGAGTCGGCCACCCGCCATTCGGTCTTCGTCTGCCTGGAGGGCGTCCTGGTCATCAACGTCTACAGCCGGGAGGGTGAGCACGCCGGAGAGGCGCGCCTGGGGGTGGGCGACGTGCTGGTGGTGACGGAGGGACACTCGGTCGACGCCCAGGAGCCAGGAACCCGCGGCCTGGAGGTGAAGCAGGGTCCATACCTGCCCTACGAATCGCCTGACGTGGTGCTTCTCGAGGCGAAGTCATGACCGCCTTCGCAACGGATGCCTTCGCCGGACGGACGGTGCTCGTGACCGGCGGCGGGGCCGGAATCGGAGAGTCCGCAGCCCGCGGCTTTGCCCAGCTGGGCGCGGACGTGATGGTGGTCGACATCACCGACGGCGCGGAACGGGTGGCGGCCGAGATCGGTGCCATGGGCGCCCGCTCCCGAGCCGCGCGGATCGACGTCACCTCTGAGGCGGAGGTGGGGCGCATGGTCGAGGAGTGCCTGGAGGCCTTCGGTCGCATCGACGTCCTGGTCACCGCCGCCGGTGGTTTCACCCACCGGGTGCCACTGGTGGAGACCAGCCTGGAGGAGTGGGAGCAGGTCCTCCGGGTCAATCTCACGGCCGTCTTCCTCTGTTGCCGGGCCGTACTGCCGGATATGCTGTCCCGAGGTCGGGGAAGCATAGTGAACGTTGCTTCCGAGGCGGGGCGCACCGTTCAGCACCTGACCGCGCCCCACTACTCATCGGCCAAGGGTGGGGTCATCAGCTTCACACGCCACCTTGCCCTCGAAGTGGCGGGACGGGGCCTCACGGTCAACGCCGTCGCCCCCGGGGTGACCCTCAGTCCCCGCATCAAAGACCTCTATTCGCCGGAGACGCTGGAGATCATGGCCGGCCGGGTGCCGATGGGCAGGGTTGCCCAACCGGAGGACCAGGCCGATCCCATCATCTTCCTGGCCTCCGATCAGGCACGCTACATGACCGGCGTCACCCTCGACGTCAGCGGCGGCCGGGTCATGATGTGAGGCCCCGGGCTATTTGATCGCGATCGGGTTGACGGGGCCTCCGACGCTGCCCGTAACCGGGGCTGGGCAGGCGCTGAAGAAGACCTCGTAAACGCCGTCGGCGGCACAGTCGGCGGCCAACTCCTCAAGGTCGAACATCTCTCCCACGAGCAGGCCGATCATGGGGATGGCGATGCGGTGCCAGGGCTGGTTGGCGTAGTGGAACTCGTTCGGCCGAACCTCGACCCCCCAAGTGTCGGTGGCCACCCCGGCTATCTCACTGGAGTGGATCCAGTCCAGGCTGTCAAAGTCGAGCCCGGGCGCATCGCCGCCCGCGAAGTCGCCCCAGGACCCTGCTGCCCGGCACATGGCGAGCTGTCCGGTCCGAACCAGAACCAGATCGCCCCCTCCCACCGACACCCCCTGATGTTGGGCGCATTCGGTCAGCAGCCGGCTCGAGATGGGCTCTCCCGGCCGGCAGTATTCCCGGCCCAGGTGTCGAGGCAGATCCAGCAGCACCCCCCGGCCCACGATGCGATCGCGATAGCTGGAGATGTCATTTTTCTCCGCCCCCATGGAACTGACCAGGCGGCAGTCGTACCCGTTCCACATCTGGTCATCGAAAAACATGTGGGCCAGCGCATCCCAGTGGGTGGCGCCGTGGGTGGGAAGCATGATCACGTCATCGGCCGCGCCGATGCCGCGCGGTACCCCGGGCATCTCCCGGGCAAAGGTGTCATCCCCGTCCCGAAGCATGAATCGAATCGGATTGAAGCGGCCCAGATGTCCTGTCTGTGGCCCCTTGTCGCCAAAGGGTATGGCCAGGGAAAAGACCCGTCCCCGGCGCACCAGGCCGGCCGCGGCCGCCACCATCTCGGGCCGGATATGGTTTAGAGTCCCGGCCTGATCGCTATCTCCCCAGCGTCCCCAGTTCGAAAGTCGCTGGGCGGCGGCGCGAAGTCGCGACTCGCCGCGGTCGTCCATGATCTCAGACATCTTCCCTCCCGGTCGTGGGCGTGACCAGAGCCCAGGGCCCGCTTCTGGTGGCGTTGCCACACCGCCGGCGGCGTCCGGGCGAATCGCAATAATGTAACTTGCGCGAAGCCAGCTCGAGGTTCCGGCCCCCCAACCAGCAGACGGAGCTCTTGCCGCCCAGACCGGCTTCCTCGCCCGCCGCCGGGGCAGGATCTGGACTAGTACCTGCGGTCTCGGGAAACCGGGCAGTCCCGTGCCGATCCGAGCAGTCCCGTTACGAGGGACGACAATCCCATTCAAAGGCTCCACCCGGGCCACTACATTCGCCCCATGGCCCTCCTCGCGTGCAGCATCACAGCCCCCCGACCGATTCCGTCCGCTGGCGACGTGTCGGTTTTTCTGATCGACCGCCAGCCACTTTTTGCCGCCGCCATCTCGCGCCTTCTCAGCGCCTCCTTTCCCCAGAGCCGCATCACCACCGTGCTCCGCGCCGAGCAGGCCCTGGAACTTCTCGCTACCACGTCTCCCAATCTCATCCTCTGCGAGGCGAGCGGGGAGCCGATGTCAGGGGTGGAGTTCACGCAGGCCATCCAGGAGGCCGGGATCGACGTCCCCATCGCCCTTCTGGGCGAACCGAGCGACGAGGATCTGCTGATCGAGGGTCTGCGCGTCGGTTGTCGGGGCGTATTCGAAAAGGGCTGCACTGAGCGCGAGTTCATCGAGGGCATCACCGCCGTGCTGGCCGGATACCGGGTCATCTACGACAAACTCGTCACCCGGCTGCTGAGCGACTCATCGGATCAGCCGACCGCCCCGAGCAACTCGGTCGCCGCCCAGCTGTCGACCACCGAACTGGCCATTCTGAGCCGGATCGGCGAGGCCAAATCGGTCGCCGCGATCGCCGTCGAGCGGGGGGTGAGCGAGAAGACGATCCGCAACCACCTCGCCAACATCTATCGCAAGCTCCGCTTGAGGAACCGGACCGAAGCCATGTTGCTGGCGACCCGGCTGGGGCTCACCGACGCCCCGGGCGGGCCCGTGGGACCTCCCTACTCGGCCGTCAAGCTGATCTGAGCCGATGCACGCCATCCGCCGCCAGCGGGGCGATGCCCGGGGCGAATCGACGATCGGGGTTTTGGGCAGCCCGACCAACGGTCGGGTGGGCGGAGGAGCGTTGAGCCGACCCCTCCCGGCAGTGACGCCGTGACCGCGGTGGTGCACGATCTGGTCGCCACCGGGCTGCTCGCGGCCGCCGTCGTCGCCCTGGGCTGCTCGGCCTACCTGGTGATGCTCTCGGTGGCCGCCTTCTTCCATCGCAGCCAGCCCAGCCAGGGCGACCCTGCTCAGCGCCTGCTGGTCATCGTGCCGGCCCACGACGAAGCCTGCCTCATCGAGCGTTGCCTGGCCAGCCTGCAGCGTCAGACCTACCCACGGAATCTCTATCGGATCATCGTGGTGGCTGACAATTGCACCGATTCCACCTCCACCCTGGCCGCCGCCGCGGGCGCCGAGGTGATGGTTCGAACCGATCCCGATGTGCGCGGCAAGGGTCGGGCGCTGCGCTGGGCGATCGACCGGCTGCTGTCTGCGCCGCAGCCGTTCGATGCCGTGGTGATCGTCGACGCGGACTCGGTGGCCGACCCCGGCCTGCTCTGGGAGCTGGCCGCGGAGCGGGCCCGCGGCAGCGAGGCGGTGCAGGCCGAATACCTGGTTTTGCAGGAGGGCAGCTCGCTCCGGGCCGGTCTCAAGGCGGCCGCCCTGCTCCTCTTTCACCGGGTGCGTTTTTCAGGTCAGGCCGCGCTCGGTTTCCCCTGCAATCTGGTCGGAAATGGAATGCTGATCTCGCGCGCCGTTCTGGAATCGATGCCCTGGGATGCGTTCACCAGCACCGAGGATCTCGAGTACTCGCTGCACCTGCGTTACGCCGGGGTGCGGCCTCGCTTCGCCGCCGCGGCCAAGGTGGCGGGGCCCGTGCCTGCGCGTGGGTCTGCCGACCAGATCCAGCGTATCCGCTGGGAGGGAGGCCGCTTCAATCTCGTCCGCATCATGCTCGGGCCTCTGTTGAGGGCCAGCTGGGAGCGGCGCGACGTGACCGCACTGCAAGCGGCGCTCGACTTGTCCGTGCCCCCGCTGGGCCTGCTCTTTGCCATCGACCTCGTGCTGGCCTTCTCGGCCCTGATTCTTTGGCGTTTGGGGGTGGTCCCGACCCAGATCGCGGTCATCTCAACCGTCCCCGCCGTCGGCCTGGTCGCTCACGTCCTGGTCGGGTTGGTCGCCGGACGGGCGCCAGCGGGGTTGTATCTTGCCCTGCTGGCCTCCCCAATCTACGTTCTGGCCAAGCTCCCCGCCTACCGGCACCTAGCTCGGAGCCTCGATCAGGATCGCTGGCAGCGCACCAGGCGACCGTCGGATGAAGCGCCTGGACCGAGCCGCTACTGGCTCGGGACGACACCCATTGATGCGGTACGGATGAACGAGGCGGTCGGGATGCTCTTGGACCTGCCCAGAGCTCGACCCGGCCGACAGGTCTGCACCGTCAACCTTCACTTCCTGGCCGTGGCCGACACCTCCGGCGAAATGCGCGATGTCCTCCGCTCCAGCGCCCTGAACCTACCCGATGGCCATCCGCCGGTCTGGTTGGGGCGAATGGCGGGGCACCACGTGCCCGCCCGAGTGGCCGGTTCAGACCTGGTCCCCCTGCTGGCCGCCGGAGCCGCCGAGACCGGCAAGCGGATCTTCCTGCTGGGAGGAGAAGATGGCGTCGCGGCCGAGGCCGCCAGGCGGCTGCGGGAGAAGAATCCGGGGCTTCAGGTCGCCCACTACGAGCCCGCCTCGGGCGACCTCGAGAGCCTGGACTCGAGCGCGATCGTGGAACTGATCGATGCCGCCGAGACCGACCTGCTACTGGTGGCTCTGGGTCATCCCAAGCAGGAATTGTGGATCAGCCGCAATCTGGGCCGGCTCAACGTGGCGGTGGCCATCGGGGTGGGTTGTGCACTGGACCTGGTGGCCGGGCGGCGGACGCGGGCGCCGGGTTGGATGCGGGCCACCGGGCTGGAGTGGCTCTATCGCCTCGCGCGCGAACCTCGGCGCCTGTTGCCGCGCTACGCCGGGGACGCAATCTACCTGTTCCGACTGCTCGCCTCCGGACCGGGTCGGCGGCGCGCGCGAGCTTAGACATGGGTCACCCCCGAACGCTCGCCATGTCCAAACGGTAGGCGTGTCGACGCGGGCGCCCAGGAGGCGCCGACTCCTGCGCCGGCGTGACGATCTGGTGGCGCTTTTTCTCTACTCACTGGCCCTCGGCCGCACCCACCTGTCGCGACGCTCGTCGGCGATCGGAAGGCAGTTGGAGCAAATGGGTATCGAGGGTCCACACAGCCTCTCCATGGAGGAGCTTTTGCGCGCGATCCGATCCCTGCCGAGCACGGGCCCCACCCCGATTGAGCGCCGCCGGGACCAGCGCCGGGCGCAGGATCGGACCATCCGCGGAGCCCCCGGATCGGCTGGCCCCCCGGCCCCCCAATGAAGCTGTGACGGGTCCCAAAGCGCCTGCCGCAGGGCCCGCCCGGGGGGCGTAATCGGTCACGCTCGGTGCCAATCCGGCCGTCCCCGTGCGGCCGCCCACCAGGTCCCCGAAGTCCTGTACACTCCCCCAGTGCTGCGCATTTCAGCCGTCCGTGAGCGCGATCAGAAGTCGAGTTCGCCAACGGTTTGAGGTCCTTTTGCCCTGGATCGTCGGGATCCCGTTCCACCTCCGAGCCCTCGTTTAGGGGCCCCGAGGGCGGGCTGCGAATTAGAGTTCCGTCGTTGACGGAGGCGGTCTGGGCTCGTCTGCACGGGGCCCACAAGTCCGTTAACGGGCGACGTTGGGGGCGCCGCCACCGGCGCCGACCATATTCTTCCGCCACCTTCCGGAGGGCTGGCCGCGCGTTGGCGTTGGCGGAGCCATCTGGTTTCGGCAGTGGAAGTCTGATCGGGTCCGAAGGGTGGCGAACGCAAGAAGCGATATGAGACAGCGTCAGAGGGCGCAGTGGGTTCAACTGTGGGGGGTCTTTCCAAATGAAGCGTTTTCCGAGCCGGCTGACCGATCTTGGACGTGCGATAGTCGGCCGTGGCGCGCGGGTCACGGGAGTGGTGATGGTGGTGGGGATCGCTCTGCTGGCGCTCCAACACAACGTATTCCTGGCCGCCCGGCCGACCGCCGCCCTATCGGGGGTGCACGTGTCCGGGAACAAACTGCTCGACGGCGCCGGTCAGCCGGTCCTCCTTCACGGTGCCGACATGTCGGGCCAGGAGTTCGCCTGCGCCCAGGGGGGAACGCCCGGTAACGAGGGCTGGGGCATCTTCGGCGGTCAGCCCGAGGACAGTCCAGCAACCTTCGCCGCCATGCAGTCCTGGCACATCAATGCGGTCAGGGTTCCCCTCAACGAAGACTGCTGGCTCGGTATCAACGGCATCAATCCGGCCTACGGCGGCGCCAATTACCGCTCCGCCATCACAACGCTGGTTTCCGACCTCAACAAGGCCGGTTTCTACGTCATCGTCGATCTGCACTGGAACGCCCCCGGAACCAAGGTCGCCCTGTCCCAGCAACCGATGGCCGATGAAGATCACAGCCCCGCCTTCTGGCAGTCGGTCGCCACTACCTTTTCGAACAACCCGAACGTGATCTTCGATCTCTACAACGAGCCCTTCCTCTACGGCAACTATTTCCAGAATTCCAATCAGGATCCCTGGGCCTGTTGGCTCAACGGTTGCGGCCTGAATCAGTACCTGACCGGAGGTCAGCCGTACACCCAGCCGTATGCCTGGCAGACCGCCGGCATGCAGCAACTGGTCAACTCGGTCCGCGGCGCTGGAGCCAGCAACGTGATCCTGGTCAACGGACTCGATTGGGCCAACGACGATTCCGGTTGGCTGGCGCATCAGCCCGTCGATGTGGCCGGGAATCTCGCCGTTGGAGCTCACATCTACAACACCGAGTCCTGTGACACGGTCGCCTGCTGGAACCAGGTGTTGGCCCCGATCACACAGCGCTATCCGATCATCGTCGGGGAGACCGGCGACCAGGCCAACGCCTCCTGCACGCTCTCCTTCCTGCCCACCCTGCTGCCCTGGGCGGACGCGCACGGCATCTCGTATCTGGCTTGGACCTGGAACGCGTGGGGGTACACGCACGACGACCTGATCTCCGACTGGAGCGGAACGCCGACCGCCTGCGAAGGCCAGTATTACCAAGCCCACCTGGCCGCACTGGCCGGTGCACCCATTGGGACGCCGTCCCCAGGCAACTCGCCCACGCCGGTGCCTGGCCCCAGCTCTGTTCCCAGCAGTGGCTCGACTCAGGGCGGCATCAACGTGGAGCCATCGGCGCGGCCCTGGCAGTACTTGGGGGCCAACCCAGACGGCTGGTTCTGTCCGAGCGCGGCAACCTGCTCGGGGGGCGCGGATCCCATCGCGCGCATCAATCACGAACTCGACGAGGCGGCCATTCTCCACGTGGCCAACGTGCGCCTGGAGATCCCCTGGTTTCTGGTCGAGCCCCAGCGCGGGGTCTATGACTGGTCGCGGGTGGATACCATCTTCAGCGCGGCTCAGGCGCGAGGGGTTCGGATTCAGCCCTTCCTGGACTACACCCCGGCTTGGGCTGGGGGCTACAACGCCTTCCCGCCGGCGGGTGACTTCCAGGCTTTCGTGGCTGCCTTCATGGCCCGGCACGGCGGCCAGATCAGCGCGGTGGAGATGTGGAATGAGCCCGACGGGGGTCAGTCCCTGGCCAGCAACGACCCCGCCAGCTACGTCAAGGACATCCTCATCCCCGGATACACCGCGGTCCACAGCAGTTCACACCCCGGCGTCAAGGTGATCGAGGGTGGGAGCATCAACGACGCGGGGGGCAACCCCGCCTGGCTG
>DATKQJ010000044.1:0-9081 GCA_035532785.1 Candidatus Acidiferrales bacterium
GCTACCTGAGTGCGGAGTCGCTCAAGGCGGCACAGATGGCCATCAGCGAGCCGAAGGAGGTGACGCCTGCGCTGGCTGCAGCCAGCTGAGTGTTGTGGATGACGTGGTCGTCGTCGTACACCACTTGACAGGACGTGGCCGGCCAAGGGGTGCGAGAAACTTAAGGCAGGACTCACCAAACTTGACATTTGATGCCGGTTGTCATTACCTTTTCGGCATGGCTCACGAATGGCAGGCGCTCACCAGGCTCACCCAGGGACGTCCGATCACCGTCGAGAAGGTCCGGTTTGCTGACAACGACCTGGTCATCGAGGGGTCCTTCGAGCTTCCGCAGCTGGCCCAGCTGAGCCTGGAGGACCAGGTGTTCATCACCGCATTCGTCCGCTCGCATGGGTCGATCAAAGAGATGGAGCGGATCTTCGGGGTCAGCTACCCGACCGTGAAGGCGAGGCTGAACCGGCTGTCCGACAGCCTCGAGTTCATTGAAACCAACCCGGCGCCGTCGCGGGTGGAGATCCTCGAGCGTCTTGCCTCGGGCGAGGTCACGCCAGACGAGGCGATCAAGGAATTGGAGGGTGGACGGTGATTCCGATGGCCGGCGTGCTCGCCTTTCGGGTTTCTCCGCAGGGGCGGCGGTGGTGGATTCCGCTACCTCTGTTCCTCCTGTGGCTGATCCTGCTCCCACTCGCGGTGGTATGGGTGCCAGTGGTCTTCATCACGTGCCTGGTGCTCGAAATCGATCCGGTCGGTGTTTTCGCCGTGACCTGGCAGCTGCTCGCCGGGCTGCGCAACCTTCGCGTCCAGTTCGACCAGAAGGACGCATCAGTTCGAATTCTTTTCATTTAGGAGGACCAGAGTCATGACAGAAAGTCGCCATCAGGTGTTGGAGATGCTGTCGCAGGGGAAGTTGACCACAGAGCAGGCCGAGCGCCTCATGGCCGCGCTCGACCGCGATGAAGCGGGCGGTGGTACGGCGGTCGCAACTCAGGATCGACCAGGGACCAAAGCCAAGTTCCTGCGCGTCGTCGTGGACGGAGTGGAGGACGGCGAGTATCCGCTCAAGGTCAATGTGCGTGTTCCGATCCAACTATTGCGGGCGGGCGTGCGATTGGCCAGCCTGATCCCGACCAATGCTCAGGGCGCGGTGAACGAGGCGCTGCGACGCGAGGGGGTGGGCATCGACCTGTCCCAGATCAAGCCTGAGAACCTGGAAGAGCTCATCGATAGCATCGGCGACCTCACCGTCGACGTCGACGTGAACGACAAGTCGGACAAGATGAAGGTGAGAGTCTTCTGCGAATAGGTTTGGATCATCTGCTGGCCCACCAGCGTGAGGGGATTCGAATGGCCAGGGTCACGAGACTGAAGAAGAGCTACCGATCGCCACGATGGTCGCCGCCACCCACTTCAGTTGTCCTGCCCGCTAGATTGTGGATAGCAACCCAGCTTGGACGCAAGCGGCCGTGCGCGGCCGTCAACGGAATTTAGGGCCAGACGTTCGAACTTGGGTGGACGCTGGCGAACGATCAGCCGTGAACTGTAAAACCGCCGCGAAAGCTGTGAGGGTTCGACTCCCCCCCGGCCCACCAACCCGATTTCTGATCTCAATATGACTAGATTTCCGGATCTGGGCATGGCAACTTGCCAACTCTGAGCGTTGGTGACAGCGATTTTGACAGCAGTTTTCGAGAAGTCCCGGATTCCGCCAGCCTAAGTGGCCTAACCAAGAAATGGGGTCGAGCACGGCGCCCGGCCCGCTTGCGGCTAAGACCAGAAGCGTCGGAGAGCAGTCACCAACGCTGCCATGGTTCCAACCGCAGCAATGATTGCCAAGATTCGGCCCAGGTCGTCGTCGCCCGAGCCGATGGCAGTGCGTCCAGCCATGCTCAAACACCTCCTTTCGGGGAGCAGCGCACCGAGGGTCATCACCCCGCCCCAGCTTTATGGCTCTCCGCAATTTGAATTAGCAGCCAAAGGGCAATGCCCAGGGCGGCCGCGATCAGCGCCAACGTCTCAATGTCTCCCCAGCGGATGCCCGACTCGATCCTGGATACCGTGGCTGGAGTGACGTGGGCCCTCCGCGCTAACTCGGACTGGGTCCATCCCTTGTCCTTTCGCTGCTCCCGAATTGCCTCGCGCGGGCACGTTCTGGCTCTACGCCCGAAGATCGCCCTTCGTCAGAGAGCGAGGGCAGGTCCCAAAAGGTTCGCTGGTGTCGCTGTGATCTAGTAGCTCGGGTGCCTAGCGGTCTCCTCGCCGCGCCCTACAGCGCGAGGTGTAGACGGATGGCCTCGTCGAGCAGCGTCATGACTGCGGCTGGCACCTGGCCCGCCTGTTTGCCAAGGCGGTCGACGGAAATCGAGCGGATCTGCTCGGCCTGTGCTTTGGACCTTCGCTCCAGGCCGGTATCCCGCGCTTCAAGGAGCACCTGGAATGGGTAGATGCGCTCAACGTTCGAGGTCACAGGAACGACCGTGATCACTCCTCGCCCCAGCCGCTCCGCGGTCGCATTCGCTCCATCGTTGCTGACGACCACCGCCGGCCGAACCTTTCCGGCCTCTGAACCGCGGGCGGGATCGAGGTCGACCCATCGAATCTCACCACGCCTCATCGCCTGGTCAGGCCGTCGGCCACGGTGACGTCCCAGAGATCCGCTTCGCCGGTGCGCTGCCAGTCATCCCAGGCCTCTTCGTAGCTGCTGCCGAGGCCGACGCCTTTCAGGAGGCGTACCGCTTGGAGTAGCGCCGCCGAACGGGACTCGATCCCCTGCTTCCGCGCATATTCGTCGAGAAACTCGACATCCTCAGCCGGTAGACTGACACTCAGCTTCATACCTACATGCTACCACGGGTAGGGCGGTGGTGCTCCCTGGCTGAAGGACCATCCTTGGGCGAGTGGTGCCGACGAAGCCGGCCCTGGAGGCCCTGGCCCAGGACTGGCGCTTGACGCCGGGGATGGTCATGACGCGTTCCACCAGCTCGCGATGCGGTGCCAGGACGGCCTTGACACGCTCATCGAGTTCGGCAACGCAGCCGCCGGTGAAGTCAACGTAAGAGGGTCTATGCCGGGTGGCCGCTCACACGGCAATGACTACTTTGTTTGGTCTTGGCCAGGAAGCGAAGGAAAGCAAGGAAGTCATCGACGACGTGACGCTCCGTGAAGTTCGCGACGACCTGTCCGGAGGCAATGTCGAGGGCGCGACATGCAATCGGACTCGGGTGAATGATGGTTGGCGGCGCTGAGATGTTGCGCGGGCAGGTCGAGGCTCTGACTCGCTTCTGGCTGGATCATAAGGGCCACACGCGACCATAAGTGGATGAGGACCTCTGAGCGTCTCCGCTGTCCACATGTGTAACTACCGGGCTCGGGCCCACTTCTATGTCGGGTCCGGTGCGCGACAATTCCCATGGGTTGCCTCCTTGGCTGCCGTGTTCAGGTCATTGAGCAGGGCGGCGGCCGCGGCGGCTCGGTCCCTCCAAAGCCCGGCCACCGGCGCAAGGCGCTGATCGATAGGCCGGATTCCAGCGACCGCGGTCGCCGCCTCCGCAGAGAGCCACGCCAGAGTCCCCACCTGGTCCTGACCGAACAGCGAGCGCAGGGTGTAGGCGCGCTCGGCCAGCCGCAGGCCGACCCCGAGTTCGCGCGCCGCTCGAGCGAGGTCGGCCCTGACCAGTATGAATCCAGCCCGGACGGGGGCGAGGATTCCTTTCAGGAACTCGTCGGCGCCGCTCAGCCGCGGATCCGGCAGGGACGGCGCCAAAAGCAGATGTTGGGGCGCCAGGACCGGGGGCCCCAACTCAGCCGCCTCAGCCACAAGAACCTCCTGGAGCAGGGCCGCCCATTTCCGGTAGGAGCGCGGGGCCACCCTCTCCATGTGGTCCAAGTACGGTGGCAGCCAGCTGAGAAGGTGTTCCCAGAGCAGGGCCTTACGCGCTTCGCGAACCAGAAGCCTCCGGGCCGAGCCATCCGGAAGCAACGCCTCCTGATCGCCGAGGGAGGCGTAGAGGCCGAGCAGGGCGGCGAGGTGATCCGGCTCCGCGGGTGGAGTGAGTCTGAGCGCCCGCCAGAATCCGGCGACCCGGTCCCCGGCCTCGCCACCGATCATCCCCTCCGACCCCAGATAGACCGAGGCGTAGGGGTAGAGCTGGAAGAGAAATGCATCGGTGTAGTCGTCAGGGCTTGGGGTCGGGAGGCCCAGCGCAGCAGCCACCGCCGCACTGGCCGACGCCGGCGGTTCGGCGAGGACGCCAAGGGCCCTGACGACTTCCATCACGACTTGGCCGATTCCTCGGTGAGGCGGTAAGCGTCGTGACCGGGCTTCAGGGGCCGCAGCAGCCAGTAGGGTCGGCGGTTGCCGTCGGGTGAGACCCGGAGGGCTGAGCGTGTCTTCTCCAGCCACTCCCTGTAGACGCGATCACCTCGCTCGAGGTCAACCGCGATGTCTGCGTACGAATCACCGGCCTCTGCTCGACGAACGCGGACCGCCTGGTGCCAGCAGTGCATGCCCGAGATCGGGTCCGGGTGGACTGGGAAGGTCAGGTTTTGATGAACCCCTGCGTCGGTCCACCAGATCCGGCTCGTATCCGGATCGCTGGACTGGTACGGCTCGACGTCGCGCTTGCGCTTGAGCGATCGTGAGCGCTCCTTCTTCCCCATCTCCACGGTCGTCATCAGCTGGCGCTGACCGTGGCCCTCAAGCTTCCATCGACCCATGTGATGGGAGCAGGCGACGACGCCCGGCCGGATGCCCTCTGTGACCCAGGCCTTGACCACGAAATGGCCGATCTCGGTCTCCACCCGGAGCAGATCGCCCGTCTTCAGACCGTCCAGGCGGGTGGCATCGATCGGGTTCACCCAGAGTGGGTTGGTGTGGGCGATCTCGTCCAGCCACTTCGAGTTGGCGCTGCGGGTGTGGACCTGAATCGGAACCCGGAAGGTCGGGATCAGCACCATCTGGTCGGGCTCCATCGCCTCGGGATGGACGTGCGACCGGATGTACTGGGGGGTGGCGTATTCGGGCCAGCCCCATTCCGCCAGGGTCCGGCTGTAGAACTCCAGGCGACCGCTGGGGGTTGGAAACCCACGATGCACCTCGCCGTCGATCTCGACTCCGACCGGTCGGCGGCCGTCCGCGTCCGAGTCGGGAGATGGAATTGGCACCACGTTGGGTGAGGGGGGCTTGGGCGCCCTGGTGTAGACCCGGCCGATGCCGTCGGTCCGGGTGTCGTCGAGCTCGGCAGGGAGCACGGACTGCTCGTGGACCTGGCCCACCTTGGTGGCGATCTCGAAGGCCCCATAGCGGCGCATGTATTGGAGCGGCGTCAGACCCTCCGCCGCGGCCTTCTCGGGCAGGCCCGGAACCGAGTTCTCGAAGATCCAGCCGTAGTACTCATCCACACCGAGCTTTTCGCCCGGCCTCAACTGCGATTCGAAGAAGCGGCGTATCCCCATCGAGCCGTCGGGGTCGATCTGCCAGGACAGGTCGATCCAGAACTCGTTCTCCTCCCAGACCTCCCCCGGGTTCACCTCGCGCGTATCGGTGATGGTCTCCCCCATTCGCTCCCGCGCTGCGCGGAGGACCGGCTGCCGAAATCCGATCCACTGCCCATCGTGGGTCTCGTAGGAATGGATATCATGGCGCTCCGATCCGTGCCCCATCGGCAGCACGTAGTCGGCGAAATAGGCGCTCTCGTTCCAGGTCGGGGTCAGGGCCACGTGGCAGCCGATCTTGGCCTCATCGGTCAGCGCCTCGATCCAGGCGAAGCCATCGGGGTTGGTCCAGACCGGGTTGTACACCCGGGAGAAGTACACCTCCAACCGGCCTCGACCGTCCTTTAGGAGGTGTGGCAGCAGGAATGACATCTCATTCATGCCCAGCGGGTACTCTTCGGGCCAGGTCAGCTCATTCCACTTAGGTGGGTGGGGCGGGACGTACATCGGTTTGGGCACGAACTTGTTCCAGGCGTTGGGGAAGACCCCGCCCTCAGTCGCCACCGCCCCCAGGACAGCGTTGAGCAGGAACAGACAGCGTGAGACCTGCCAGCCCCCCAGGTTGCCGGCCGCCGCGCTGCGCCACGTGTGGCTCGAAAAGCGGGTGCCGGCGCCGGCGACGATCTCGGCCACCTGAAGAAGGACCGCCTCCTCAACTCCGGTCTCCCTGGCCGCGAATTCGAAGGTGAACTCAGCGTACAGGGCGAGGAACTCGGCCTCGAATGCCTCGAAGGTCGGCTCCAACTCCGACCGCTCCCGGGCCATGAACTCCTGCCAGTTCCACCACCGGCGCATGAACTCGCGGTTGTGACGGCCGGTCGCGACCAGGTGCCTCGCGATCGCGAGCAACATCGCCGCCTCCGAGCCGGGATACGGCGCGAGCCAGTGGTCAGCGTGGGTCGCGGTGTTGGAGAGGCGGACGTCGACGACGATCAGCTTGGCGCCCCGCTGCTTGGCATCCATCACGCGCTGGGCGTGCGGATTGAAGTAGTGGCCGGCTTCGAGGTGGGAGCTGATCAGGAAGATCACGTCGGCGTTGGCGTGGTCGGGACTGGGCCGGTCAAGACCCATCCACCACTGGTAGCCGGCCCGGCCCCCGGAGGAACAGATGTTGGTGTGCGAGTTGTGCCCATCCACCCCCCAGGCAGCGAGTACGCGCTCGGTGTAGCCATCCTCGCCCGGCCGGCCGACGTGGTACATCACCTCGTTCGGACGGCCTTCGGTGATCGCCGCCCGGATCCGAGCGCCGATGTCCTTCATGGCCTCGTCCCAGGCGACCTGAACCCAGCGGCCCTCGCCCCGCGCCCCGACCCTCTTCAGCGGATGGAGGATCCGGTCGGGATCGGTGATCTGATTGAGCGTGGCGGGACCCTTGGCGCAGTTACGGCCGCGTGAGCCCGGATGCTCGGGATTGCCCTCGAACTTGCGCACCTGAAGGGTGTCGCGGTCGACGTAGGCCAGCAGCCCGCACGCGGATTCGCAGTTGAAACAGGTGGTGGGGACAAGCATGAAACGCTTCTCGACCCGCCGCGGCCAGGCCTTGGAATCCAGCTCGACCCAGTCGTCCCAGCGCTCCTTGGGCGGAAAGGCCGCCAGGTGAACCCGGCTCGGGCCGGCGTAGAACGTCTCACCGCGTGCTTCGACGGCAGCCCTTGCGGCTGACACTCGCTGATTCAGTTTGTGGAGGTTGATGGAAATTCTCCTAGGCCAATGGGACTGACTGGCCGGCCTGGACGTATGCGTGCTCATGGGCGAGCAAGCCGGCCAGTGCGAACGGTGCCGCGAGGGGACCGATGAAGGGGGCAACAGAAGAGACGGCGACCAGTACGACTCCGGTCCAGAAAAAGCGCGAGTAGTGGCCACCGATCATCTCATGCGTAGCCAGGCGGGCATGCGCGGTCGGATGGGTGAGGGTTATCTCGCCTACGACCATCGCCAGGTGCACCGCGGCGCTGAGGGCCAGGATGACGCCGAGCGCGCCCACCGCCCCGGGCTGGAGCCAGGCGGCCACCGGAAGCATGATTGCCGACCCAGCCAGGCCGGCCTGAACCAGAAGGTGAGGTGGTAGGAGCGGGCTCTGCCAGAGATCCCGCGCCTTGGCCTGGGCGAACAGATAGCCGGTGTAGACAGCGGTCATTGCGGCCAGAGGGAGACCAGCTATGGCCAGCCAGCGGGTGACTGGCCCCAGCCCGATCAAACCGGCCACGAAGTGGCCCGCGAGGACGGCTCCATACGCCCCGATGATGAAGGCGCCCCGAACCAGCCAGCTCCGCCACTGCGGCCGGGTGAAGATGTAGATGAAGCGGAGCGGGTGCTGGAGGTCAGCGATCAGGATCACACCCGTCAGGCCCAGGAAGAGGGCCGCCACCACCGGAGCGGCGAGCAGCCAGAGCGCTGAGTGGTCGCTGATCGCTCCGGTCAGCATCAGCAGCAGCGCCACCAGGTAGGCGCCGGCCGAGATGCCTTTGGTCCAGGTGTAGAGGGAGACCCGCCAGTCCCAAGGGGCATGGTGGGGCACGTCGTACGCGAGCAGTACGGCAGCGGAGCTGTTCCAGCCGGCCGGCGAGCCCGACGTAACCTGGTGTGGCACCGACCCCTGTTCCGACCACATGAAGAGGCCGCCGTCGGGGCGCCGGGCCGCGAGCGGGTCCAGGGTTGAACCGCTGGCTCCCTTGTAAAAGACTTTGGGCCGGGTCTCCTTTTCGGGCCTCCGAACCGTCATCGGCTCACGCTGGACCATCTGAGCGGCCCGAGAAGTCGGGTCGGCCAGGTCGCCGACGATGATCGCTTGGGTCGGGCAGACCACCACACAGGCCGGCTCCAGCCCAACGTCGAGGCGGTGAGCGCAGAAGTTGCACTTCTCGGCCGAGTGGTCCTCGGGGTTGATGAAGATCGCGTCATAGGGGCAGGCGGCGATGCAGGCCTTGCAGCCGATGCAGGCGGTCTTGTCGAAATCGACGATTCCGTCCCTGCGCATGTACATCGCAGAGGTGGGGCAGGCCGCCACGCAGGGTGCGTCCTCGCACTGGTTGCAGCGGGTGACCTGGAAGTTGCGGCGGACCTGCGGGAAGATGCCGACTTCGACCGCCTTGACGTAGGTGCGGGTAACTCCGATCGGGACATCGTTCTCCGACTTGCAGGCGGTGGTACAGGCGTGGCAGCCGATGCAGCGAGACTGATCCAGCACCTTGACCCACTTCGAAACCGGCGGCTGGGAGTCGAGCACGGACCGAGTTTACTCAAAGCCTAGAAGCGTGTCCAATGCATTGTTTGGGCCTCAATAATCGATGCTATCGATATGTCAACGGACCGACGTACTGCCCGCGTCACCGTGAACCAATTGATCGCATTCACTGCGGTGCTCAAATCAGGCAACGTTACTGAAGCCGCAACCTCACTTCACCTCTCACAGAGCGCGGTGTTGACGATCACGCACCTGTAGGGGGGAAAACTCAATCTGGCAAGATCGGCGACCCTGTCCCGATGCTCGAACTATTTAGTCTCCTCTTCTCCACCCTGACCCGCCTCTTCCGGCGCCGGCGCGACAGGTTTTCCACGTTCCACGGACTTACCTTGCAGACGGTTTAGGCC
>DATKQJ010000045.1:0-113832 GCA_035532785.1 Candidatus Acidiferrales bacterium
TCAAAAGGCGGACCAAGGTCATCGGTCGCTTCCCGGGCGAGACCAGTTGCCTGAGCCTGTGCTGGGCGGTCATGGACTTGGTCGTCGCCGCCGGCCGCGGACTCGCCCTCACTGATTTCGAGCACCAGCAACTGGCCCAGATGCACGACGCCAGGCATACCCAGTCAGCCGTCGAGATGACCGCCTAAGATGCTCGCACTGCCCGGAGAAACGTCTCCTCTTTTACAGCAGCCCTGGTCCGCGACCCTGGGGAGTCTCGAATACTGTCTCCCTGACGAAGTCCAGTAAGCGCCTCGTTGAGGATGTTGAGAATCAGAAGCGAGACGTAGAAGTGGCGCAATCCCGCCTGAATTGCGGGGATTCAAATTGACCCACTACCCACTTTTCCGATCCCTTGATCCAGAAGCCCTGGACTCAGGCGACCGCCACCCGAGGATTGGTTCGATCGACGCTCCCACCGCAGCGACCGCCGTGACCCAGAGGCGTACCGGGGCCAACGCCAAGGGCTCGCCCGGCCAGGACGGCAGGGCGTCAAGTACGAACTGATGTTCGGTAACGGGGGGGTCCGGCACCAGATATGCCCACAGCGGGTGGCTCGGGCCCCAGTGGTTGTGCTCGGAGTGCTTTCGACCTCCGAGCCGACCCACGACCATCGCGTCAAACCAGTTGACAGATGGGGGGGGCGCGGATAGTCTTCTGGGGAATCGCGGTGAAAAGTGGGGAGAAGTGGTGAATCCTGTTCGACTCCGGCAATCGTCTCAGCTCACGTCGCAGCAACCGCTCATGCAACGCATCTCCAGACCGTTTCTCTCCACCGCCGCGATGCATGCCCGGGTCGGGCCATGTCAACGCCGTCCGAGGCCGTGAATGTTTGCCGGCAGCTACCGGGTGAGGATCGACGAGAAGGGCCGCTTGGCCATTCCCGCCACCTTCCGCCGTCAGCTTCCGGAGGGAACGTACATCTCCCTGGGACAGGATCAGGTGCTGGCTATCTATCCACCCGAACACTGGCAGCGCCTGGCCTCGCAGCTACAGGAGCCATTCCTGGCCCAAGAACAGCGAGCCCTGTCGCGGGCGTTGTTCTCGAGCGCGGTCGCCTGCGAATTCGACGCTCAAGGTCGCGTCAGCCTCAGCCAGGAGCAACGGCGCCTGTTGGGGATCGAGACCCCCGCAACGGTGGCCGTGATCGGCAACGGCGCCCAGGTGGAAATTTGGGCCTTGGCCCAATGGGAGTCCTACTCCGGCGACGCCGTCGGCCGGTTCACGCAGCTCGCCGATCGGGTCGTTACCGGCAACCCCTGAACCGTTGGTGCCAATGCACCGCCCTGTACTTTCAAAAGCGTTAATAGAGCTCCTGGAACCCCGGCCGGGTGCGGTCGCGATCGACTGCACTCTGGGCGGCGGCGGCCACACGCTGGCCATTTGGGAGGCCATTCAACCCGGTGGTCGCATCCTCGCGATCGACCGCGACCGGGCGGCTGTGGACGCGGCCAAAGCCCGATTTGCGGGCCTCGAGGCTGCGCCCGTGCTGGTCCAGGGCGACTTTGCGGAACTTACCGCGGTCGCTCTCGGGGCAGGTTTTGGCTCCCCCAACATGGTCGTGTTCGACCTCGGCATCTCGAGCGATCAGCTCGATTCGGCCGAGCGTGGATTCAGCTTCCAGACCCCTGGTCCGCTGGACATGCGCATGGACCAGGACCAACCGCTGACCGCCGAGCAGGTCCTGAATCGATTCCCAGAGCGGGAACTGGCGGTTCAGATCCGCCGTCTGGGCGAGGAGCGATGGGCAGCGCGAATCGCCGCCTTCATCGTTCAGCGCCGCCCTCTGGTCAGCACCTTGGATCTTCGTCAGGCGGTCGAGGCCGCCGTCCCGCGCGCGGCCTGGCCGCGCGATATCCACCCCTCGACCCGCACCTTTCAAGCCATTCGGATGCTCGTCAACCGCGAACTCGAAAGCCTCGGCGCGGGGCTCCAGGAAGCCACTCAACTACTCCCCCCCGGTGGGCGTATGGCGGCGATCTCCTTCCACTCACTGGAAGATTCAACAGTGAAGTCACACTTCATCGCCGAGTCGAAAGACTGCCTCTGTCCCCCCCAGCAGCCGGTCTGTACCTGCGCTCACCGGGCCACGCTTCGGATCCTTACGCGCAAGCCGGTCCGCCCTTCGGCGGCCGAGCTTGCGGCCAATCCCCGTAGTCGGTCGGCCAAACTGCGGGTCGCGCAGCGACTGCCGGCCTAGGTCCATCCAATCCATTCCTTGAGGCAATTCCTTGGTCACAACTAGAACAATGGAGCGGCGCCGGATGCGCGGCCGTCAGGTCCCATCCAGCGTTCAGCGACGCCGCCGCAGCACCAGGCCAAGCCTGGCGGATCTGACCGGTGCGATCGCCGCCCGGCGGGCGCGACTGTCCAGCTTTGCGCGCGCCTACCTCGCCGTCGGCGTGTTGCTGGCGGTGCTGATCGCGTATCTCGTGGTTTCCGCCCAGGTGACCAAGTCGGCCTATCAGCTCTCGATGCTCCGTCAGCAGAACCAGCAGCTCCTGAGTCAGGAGGCGCAGCTCCAATACCAGGAAGCCGCGCTGCACACCCCTGCCCGGGTGGCCCAGGAAGCGGCCCAGTCGAGCCTGGTCCAAACCGCTCCGGCCCAGTTCGTGGCGGGGCCGCCGTTGGCGGTGAATCTGGCGGCCCCGATCGGTCCCTCGCGCGCGCGTCCTGGTTTGCTGTGGCAAAAGGCGCTGGCCGCGATCTTCTCGATCACCGGGCACGACGCCCTCGCCGCCGATCTGACGCACTGATGGCGATCGAGCGAGGGCGATCCCGCCCCGCCATCCGCGAGAGAACGCGCCAACCACCCCGCCGGGTCGACATTCCGAGGTCGCGGATCATCTGCCTGGTGGTGTTTGCGGTGCTGCTGGCGGCCTCGATCTGGGGCCGACTCGCCTACTGGCAGGTTGTGCAGAGCCACTCTCTGAGCGCCCTCGCCCAGGCCCAGCACCTGACCTCAATTGTGTTGCCCGCAACGCGTGGACAGGTCTTCGACCGCAACGGTCAGCCGTTGGCCATCGACACCACCGCCTACGACGTGGCGGCCGCGCCGGACCTGATCCCAGCAGCGCAGCGGGCCTCGGTCGCCGCCCGTCTGGCGGGGGCGTTGGGCCTCCAGCCTTCGGATGTGGAGTCGACCCTCAACTCCCGACTCAAGTTTGCCTACATCGCAAAGCGGGTTCCGGAGGACAAGGCCAGCGCCGTGCGACAGCTGGCTCTGGCCGGGATAAGTCTGGAACCGGTGCCCCAGCGCACCTATCTCCCGGGTGGCACCGCTGACGTCTCCCTGGCCTCGAGCCTGCTGGGATTCGTGAACGACGCGGGCCAGGGTCAGCGCGGGGTGGAGGCCTTTTACCAGGCCCAGCTGGCCGGCCGGGCGGGGCAGGCCACGACCTACCGCGACATGCTCGGGAATCAGATCTCGCTCGGCAACCAGCCTCGCGTCAATCCTGTCGACGGATCCAATCTCTATTTGACCCTCGACGCCAACATCCAGTACGCGGCCGAGCAGGCCATCGCCGCCGGGGTGGCCAAGAACCACGCCCAAAGTGGCAGCGTCCTGATCATGGATCCGCACACCGGTGGGGTTGTAGCGTGGGCCAACTATCCTTCCTACAACGCCAACCTGGCCGACAATTTCAGCGCCGCCCAGGTGGCCGCGACCCAGGATCCGATCGTGTCCAGCCTCTATGAGCCGGGCTCAATCATGAAGGTCGCGACACTGGGCGGGGCCCTCGACGCCGGTGCCATAACCCCGACCACCAGCTTCGACGACCCCGGCTACACGAACGTGGCGGGATCGGTGATCCACGACTGGGACCTCCGCAGCCACGGCGTGGTGACCATGACCAGGGTCTTGGACGACTCCTTGAACGTGGGCGCAATACACGCCATGCAGCTGGAGGGTCCGGACAATTACATCAAATACCTCAAGGCCTTCGGATTTGGTGCCCCGAGCTACGTCGACGTGGCTGGAGAGTCGTCGTCCTGGGGGGGTTCTGGAGCCCAAATGCCCAGCGCGGCGGACTGGGGCAAGGTGCAGATGGCCACCGCCTCCTTCGGGCAGGGTATCGCGGTCAACATGGTGCAGATGCTGGACGCGGTCAACGTCGTCGCCAATGGCGGCAAACTGGCCCAACCGCACGTGGTGGAGCGGATCGGGAACAAGGCCAACCCGGCCCTGGCGGCGCCCCGAACGGTCATCAGCCCACAGGCCGCGGCGGCCATGACCAGCATGATGAAGGACGTCGTCCAGCACGGCTCGGGCTGGATGGCGCGAGTGCCCGGATTCCAGAACAATCAGACCGGCAAGACGGGAACCTCGCAGATGCCCGAAAACGGCAAATACTCAGCCACCGACGTTTGGTCCTCCTACGTCGGCTTCCTGCCCGCCGACAATCCCCAGTTCACCATGCTGGTGGTGATCAACAAGCCCAACAACGGATCCGACAACGCCAATGAGGGTTACTACGTGTCGGGACCAATCTGGAAGGAGATAGCGCAGAAGATCATCCTGCAGTGGCGCATAGCCCCTTCCAGTTGATTCCCGTTTGAGTCAGGGATGAGGATGACGCTGGCCGCGGCTGCCGCCTCGTGCCGGGGCCGATTGCGGGGCGGGCCGGGCGGTCTGGTGCTGACCAGCTATCACACCGATTCGCGTGAGGTGCGGGCGGGAGGGCTCTTCTTCGCCCTGCCCGGGGCTCAGGGCGACGGGCACGACTTCCTGCTCGCGGCCGCCGAGCGCGGCGCGGCGGCCGCGGTGGTCAACCGACCGCTGGCCGTGGACCTCCCCCAAATCGTGGTGGCCGATACCTGGAGGGCGCTCTATGACCTGGCCGGATCGACGCTGGCCTCGATCGCGCCCCTCGTGATCGGCATCACCGGGAGCAGCGGCAAGACCTCAACCAAGGAGTTGACGGCCGCCGCTCTGGAGGGAAATTTCCGCGTTCGCAAGACCGTGGGCAACCTCAATACCGAGACCGGGGTGCCCCTGACCCTGCTCCAGCTGGAGCCGGGCGAGCAAGCCTTGGTGCTGGAGATGGGAATGCGGGGCGCTGGTGAGATCGCCCGGCTGGCGCGCCTGGCCCGGCCCCAGATCGGTGTCATCACCAACGTCGGGAGTGCTCATGCCGAGTATTTCCCGGACGGGATCGAGGGCATCCGGGCCGCCAAGTCGGAACTCGTGGAGGCGCTCCCACCCGAGGGCCTGGCAGTCTTGAACGCCGACGACCCCAGCTTTGAGCACCTCCGCCTCCGGACCCAGGCCCGGGTCACGTCTTTTGGCTTCGAGGCCGGCGACCTGCGAGCTCACGGCTACCGCCCGACCGAACTCGGTTGCGCCTTCGAGGTGGGCGGGCTCCAGGTCCAACTGAGCCTGGCCGGCCGTCACCAGGCGGGCAACGCGCTGGCCGCGCTGGCGGTGGCCAGAGACCTGGGGATATCGTTGGGCGAGGCCGCACCGCGACTGCTCGGGGTGTCGAGTCAGCACCGCCTTCAAAGCCTTGGGACCGCCTTCGGATGGACCTTGATCGACGATTCCTACAACGCTAATCCGGAGTCCATGATGGCCGCCTTTGAGGTCATGGCCGAGCTCTCCACGGACGGGCGGCGGCTCGCCCTGCTGGGTGAGATGCGGGAACTGGGCGGGCTGGCGCGGGCCGCCCACGAGCGTATCGGACGGCGCGCCGCCGAGCTCTTCGATGAGGTTGCGGTGATGGACGTGGGGATGGGTTCGGTGCTGGCGGAGGCGGCCGGAGCGACCCTCCTGAGTGGGGAGCAAGCAGCCCTGGATTGGGTCCATGAGCACATGACCAGCGCCGATGTGCTGCTGGTCAAGGCCTCCAACGGGGTTGGTCTCCACGCCCTCATCGAGCGCTTGCGAACTTGATTCTGGATGCCATCACGCTGGCGATCTCGTTCCTGGTCGCCCGTGTCCTCTATCCGCGGCTGATTCCGCTCTTGCGGCGAGTCCAGCTGGGCCAGGTCATCCAGGCCGAACTGAGCCCCGTGCACCAGTCCAAGGCCGGGACCCCGACCGCGGGCGGAATCCTCTTCGTCGCGCTGGCCGTGCTGGCGGGGATTCTGGCCCACCGGGCCGGGCATCCGGGCACCGCGGCGGTGACCCTGGCTCTGGCTCTCTTTGGACTCCTGGGGCTGGCCGATGACGTGGCCAAGCGGCGACGCGGCGCCAGCGGCCTGCGCGCGCGCTACAAGTTCCCGCTCCAGGTCCTGCTGGCCCTGCCGGTGGTGGCGCTGGCACAGGGATCCCAGCACCTGATCCCGTCTCCGGCCGGCGGGCTGATCTGGCCGCTGGGCGTGGTGGCCGTGGTCGGCGCTGCCAACGCCGTCAACCTCACCGACGGGGTGGACGGGCTGGCGGGCCTCAGCGGCCTGCTGGCGGTGCTGGGGACAACGCTGCTGCTCGGGGGCGCGGTGGCAGGCGAAAAGGCGGTGGCCATGACCCTGGCCGGGGCCCTGATCGCGTTTCTGGTGTGGAATCGACACCCGGCTCGGGTCTTCATGGGGGATGCCGGGTCGCTCGGGCTGGGGGCGGCACTGGCGGCGCTTGCCATCCAACAACACTGGCTGGTCTTGCTGCCCGTGGTGGGATTGGTGTTCGTGATCGAGACGCTGTCTGTCATGATTCAGGTGAGCTATTTCAAGCTCACCGGCGGCCGCCGGGTTTTCAGGATGACCCCGATTCACCTTACGTTGCAGCTGGAGGGTTGGTCCGAGAACCGTATCGCCCTCGTATTCGGGGGAGTGACGGCGATTTCGGTCTTTGCGTCTGCCTGGCTGGGCGCCGTGTTGGCATGACCCAGGCCGCCCCGCAGACCCACGCGGCGGTGGTCGGATTGGGCCGCAGCGGTCAGGCGCTGGCCCGCCATCTGGCGGGACGGGGAGAACGCGTAACGGTCCTGGACCGGGACTGGTCCCTGGCGCCGGGCGTCCCCGATCTCCAACTCCCGGCCGGGGTTGAGGTTCGTCTGGGCGAGCCCGACGCCGGGATCTTGGATCGCTGCCAGTCCCTCTACCTGAGTCCGGGGGTGCCCTGGGACTGTCCGCTGGCCGCCGCCGCCCGAGCCCGGGGCATCCCCGTGTCGAGCGAGATGGACCTCTTCTTCAAGCTCTGCCCGGCACCGATCGTGGGCGTCACCGGCACCAACGGCAAGACCACCACCACGGCCATGATCGGGGCGGTTCTGGGGGCGGGAGATCGGCCCGTCCTGGTGGGCGGAAACATCGGACAATCCGTGCTCGACCGCCTGGACCAGATCTCGCCCTCGCACTGGGTGGTGCTGGAGCTGTCCAGCTTCCAACTTGAAAGCTGCGAGCGGCCCCACGCCCGCATCGGGGTGGTGCTCAACGTCACCCCCGATCACCTCGACCGTCACCACGACCTGGAACGCTACGTCGCCGCCAAACGGCGGCTGATCGAATGCCTGGAGGAGGATGACCAGGCGGTGCTCAATGGCGAAGATGCGGTCTGTCGCACCTTTGCGTCGGCGTCCCCTGCGCCGGTGACCTGGTTCGACCAGCATCAGCCCCCGCCCCGCTGTCGGCTGCCCGGCCGCCACAACCGCCTCAACGCCCTGGCGGCAGCGGCGGTGGGCCGCCTGGCTGGCCTCACCGATCCCCAGATCGACTCGGCGCTGGAATCGTTCGAGGGCGTTGAGCACCGCCTGGAATTGGCCGGCGATGGGCATGGGGTGCGCTGGTACAACGATTCCAAGGCCACCAATCCGGAGGCTTCAATGGTGGCTCTGGACGCCTTTCCCGACGACCGCTTGGTGCTGATTGCGGGCGGTCGGGGGGCGGGGTCGGAGCTGACCGACTGGATCCGGGCGGTCAAGGCCAGGACGGCCGCGGTGGTGCTGATCGGGGAGGGCGCAGAGGAGGTCGCCCGCCTGCTCGAGGATCACCCTCACCAGCAGGTGCGGACGCTCCGCGAGGCGGTGCTGGTGGCTGCCGACCTGGTGCCCAAGCCGGGCGTGGTTCTCTTCAGCCCGGCCTTCAAAAGCTTCGACATGTTCGCCGACTACGAGGACCGGGGTCGACAGTTCAAGACGGCCGTCCAGGAGCTGCGAGGGTGAGCGAAGAGGTGGCGGAACAGGGCCAGAGCGGCCGATCCGAGCGCGATCCGTGGCTGGCCCTGATCACGGTGCTGCTCTTGGGGGCGGGTCTGGTGATGGTCCTGAGCGCGAGTAGCGCTCTGGCCTACGTCCAGAACCTTTCCCCCCTCCACTACTTCGATCGGCAACTGGTCTTCGCCGGACTGGGGCTGGCGGGGATGATCGCGGCTAGTCGCGTCGACTACCACCGTTGGCGCCAGTGGGCTCCAATGGGGGCGGCGGTGGTGTTGCTGCTGATGCTGGTGGTCTTGGTGCCCGGCATCGGCATCAAGGTCAACGGTGCGCGGCGCTGGTTCAACCTGGGTCCACTCGGCACCTTCCAGCCCTCCGAGGTCGCCAAGCTGGTCTTCGCCGTCTTTCTTGCCCACTGGTTGGAAAAGCGGGGCGAACGCATCACCGTCATGGCCGATGGGCTGCTCCCCTTCGGGATCATGCTGGCGGCGGTGCTGGCCATCCTGACCCTGCAGAAGGATCTCGGCTCCGCCCTGATCATGGCCACCATCTTCGTCACCATCTTCTTCATCGGGGGCGGGCGCCTCCGGGATCTGGCCCTGCTGCTCCTGATCATGGTGCTGGTCTTTGCGCTCCTGACCGTCTTCGAGTCCTATCGCTCGGCGCGCCTCAAGGTATTCCTCAATCCCTTCTTGGATCCCCTCGGCAGCGGATACCAGATCAGCCAGGCCCTGGTCGGACTGGGCTCGGGCGGTCTGACCGGGGTCGGGCTGGGGCATTCGGTGCAGAAGTACCTGTGGCTGCCCGAAGCCCACACCGACTTCATCTTCGCCATCGTCGGCGAGGAGACGGGGCTGATCGGGACCACCATGATGCTGGCCGGATTTGTGATGCTGGCCCTGCGCGGATTCAGGGCCGCATTCAGAGCCCCGGACCACTTCGGGGTCATGCTGGGGGCGGCGATCACCGCCTGGATCTCGATCCAGGCTCTGCTCAACATGGCCACCGTGACCGATACTCTGCCCATCACCGGGGTGCCCCTGCCGCTGATCAGCTACGGCGGTACCTCGATCGCCATCACCCTGACCGCGATCGGGATCCTGCTCAACATTTCCGGGCAGGGCCGCCGGCGTGGCTACCCCCGCAGGAGGTCTGATGCGACTCTTGATAGCCGGAGGTGGAACGGGCGGCCACCTGCTTCCGGCGCTCGCCGTCGCGCAAGCATTCCGCGCGGATAGCCCGGACGCCGAGGTCCTGGTGGTGGGGCTGAAGGGCGGGCCGGAGGAGACACTGGTGCCCGCCGCCGGGGTCCGGCTGGAGACGGTACGCCTTCGGGGCTGGAATCGCGACGCTCCCCGGCGCAATCTTGCCCTGCCCTGGTTGCTGCCCGCGGCGCTGGCCCGGGGGGTGGCGATCGTCGGCCGCTTTGCTCCCGACGTGGTACTCGGAGTGGGCGGCTACGTGATGGCCCCGGGGCTGGCCGGAGCCATCGCCCACCGCGTCCCCTACGTGCTCCAGGTGTCCGAGGCGAGCGGCCTCGCCAATCGAATTTTTCGGGCCGGTGCGCGCGCCGCCGCGCTCACATTTGCCGAGGATGGGGAGCGATTCGCCACCGCCAAGACGGTGTTGACCGGCTACCCGCTGCGTCCCGGCTTCCGGCCCCGGGTGCCTCGCGTCCCCCCCCAGCACCTGCTGGTGATGGGCGGATCGCAGGGTGCCCGCAAGCTCAATCAGACGGTGTGGTCGGCCTTACCTCGGCTCCTGGAGCGTTTTGCCCAGATCACCCACCTGACCGGGGCGCAGGGGCAGGAGGAGTCGGCCCGGTACCGCTTTCCGGGCTATCGCGCGCTGCCCTTCACGGGTGAGGTGGCCTCCCTGATGGCCGATGCCGATCTGGTCCTCTGCCGTTCGGGGGTCGGGACCTACGCCGAGGTGACGGCGGTCGGACTGCCCTCGATCGTGGTTCCCGGGCCCTTCGGGGGTGCCCACCAGGAGCGCACCGCCGCCCAGCTGGTGGCGGCCGGAGCGGCGCTCCGGATCGCCGACGTCGAATTCGGCCCGGACCGTCTTTTGACCGAGATCGAATCGCTGACGCCCGATCGTTTGGCGGCTATGGCTCGCTCCGCGCGGGCGCTGGGCCGGCCTCAGGCGGCCGCCAGCGTGGCCCGCCTGCTGCTGGCGGTGGCGCGTTGATGCGGATCCACCTGGTCGGAGTAGGGGGGAGCGGAGTATCGGCGTTGGCGCGCCTCTTTTTGGCGCGCGGCGATCTCGTCAGCGGCTGCGACCTGTACGCCTCGGAGGTCACCGCTCAGCTCCAATCGGAGGGCCTTCACTTCTCTCTGGGCCACCACCCAGCCCATGCTCAGGGGCAGCAGGTGGTGATCTTCAGCGGGGCCGCGAAGGGGGCTCGGGAAGAGTTGCAGGCGGCGCACGAGCAGGGTGCGGAGGTGCTGAGCCGGGCCCAAATGCTTGCGCGCCTGATGACCGAGTCCGATTCGGTGGCGGTGGCCGGCAGCCATGGCAAGACCACCGTCACCTTCATGACCGGGCACGTGCTGGAAAGGGCCGGGTGGGACCCGACAGTGCTCGTCGGCGACGGCTCCAGCTCCCGCGTTGGCGCTTCGCGCTGGCTGGTGGCCGAGGCCGACGAATCGGACGGCAGCCTGGACCTGCACCGTCCCCGCCACGCCATCGTCACCAACGTCGAGTTCGACCACCCTGACCATTTCGCCAACCTGGGCCAGCTGGAAACCATTTTCGGCCAGTTCCTGGGCCGGTTACCAGCCGCGGGCGTGGCGCTGGTGTGCGCCGACGATCCCATCGCCTCGCGCCTCAGCAGCAGTGGCCGGCTGGTGACCTACGGATTCGCGGCCGTGGCCGATTGGCGCTGCGTGCCCGACGGCCGGGGCGGGCCTGAGGTGCTCAATCAGGGTCGGGCCCCACTCCCGCTGCGGCTCGCCGTGCCCGGGCGCCACAACCTCCAAAATGCCACCGCGGCCCTGGCCATGGCCTGCGAGCTGGGCGTCGAGGGAGCCGTCGCGGCGGCCGCTCTGGCCAGCTTCCCGGGGGCCAAGCGTCGCATGGAGCTGATCGGGAGCTGGCGCGGGGCGCGGGTCTACGACGACTACGCCCACCATCCGACCGAGGTCGCGGCGGTCATCGAGGCGGCCCGATCCCTGGGCGGGGAGCGGGTGGTGCTGGTCTTCCAGCCCCATCGATACAGCCGCTTTGCGGTCTTCGCCGAGCAGTTCGGGGCGGCCCTCGGAGGCGCCGATCTGGCCCTGGTTACGGAGATCTACGGGGCTGGGGAGCCCAATCCCGACGGGGTCAGCGCCCGGGCCATGGCGGCCGGCGCCGGTCTCGACTTCGCCCCCGATTCGGCCGCCGCCAGGCGCTGGATGGGCGTTCACGTGCGGGCCCGCGACGTGGTCATTCTGATGGGAGCGGGGGACATCCAAAGGTTGGGGAATGAGCTGGCGCAGCAGGGCTAACCTGGACTGGCTGGCCCGCCTGGCGGGGGTCCAGCCGGACCACCCGCTGGCCTCCCACACCTCCTTCAACCTCGGCGGCCGGGCGGATTTCTTTGTCGAGGTCAATAGCCGGGAGTCGCTGCTGGCTCTGATCTCGGAATGCCACCACCGTGCCATTCCCCGCCTGCTCCTCGGCGCCGGCACCAACCTGCTCATCGCCGACGCCGGTATCGAGGGGCTGGTGGTGCGCTGCGCCACCCGGGCCCATCGAATCGAGGGCGAGCGGGTCTGCGCCGAGGCGGGCCTGAAGATGATGCGATTGGCGCGGATTTGCGCCGCCGCCGGCCTGAGCGGGTTCGAGTGGGCGATTGGGATCCCCGGCACGGTGGGCGGAGCCGTCCATCAAAATGCCGGCTGCTTTGGCCTCGAGATGAGCCAGGTCCTGCTCTCGGCCGAGGGCCTGATTCCCGGCCGCGATGTGCAGCGCTGGCCGGCCGCCGAGTTGGAACTCGGCTACCGCAGCTCAGCGCTGCAGCGCGGTGCTCTGCTCGGTGCCGTCATCACCAGCGCCACCCTGCACCTGCGGCCGGGCGACCCGGCGCTGGCCAAAAAGACCATGGCCGAGCATCGTGCGCAGCGCGAGCGCTCCCAGCCGCTGGCGGGCAAGAGCTGTGGGAGCGTGTTCAAGAACCCCCCCACTGACTCGGCGGGGCGGCTGATCGAGGCGGCGGGCATGAAGGGGGCTCGCGAGGGGGGCGCGCAGGTCTCCGAGCAGCACGCCAATTTCATTCTCAACAGCGGCGGGGCGCGGGCCGAGGAGGTCGACCGCCTCATCGACCGCGTCCGACGGGCGGTGCGCGACACGTCCGGGGTCGAATTGGAGCTCGAGGTGGAGAAGGTGGGTCGCTGGCGATGAGGGTGGCGGTCCTCTGCGGAGGCAGGTCGGCCGAGCGGGCGGTGAGCCTGCAATCGGGCCAGGCGGTCCAGCGGGCGCTGAGGGAGGCCGGCTACGAGCCGGAATTGATTGAGCCCGACGGGCAAATGTTCAGTGCTCTGGGGCGGGGTTGGTTCGACGTCGCCTTCATCGCCCTGCACGGTCGGGGAGGAGAGGACGGTTGCGTGCAGGGGGCCTGCGAGCTGCTGGGCGTGCCCTACACCGGTTCCGGGGTACTCGCCAGCGCGCTCTGCATGGACAAAGTTCGCTGTAACCGCTGGCTCGCCGGACTGGGCCTTGCCATACCGCCGTTCGAGGAGCTGCCGGAACTAATCGAGCCGGGGCTTCTGGTCGAGCGCTACGGCCTTCCCCTGGTCATCAAGCCGATCCGCGAGGGCTCCACCGTGGGGCTCACCATCGCCCGGCGCGAGGACCAGATCGCGGCCGGCTGGGAGTTGGCACGCAAGCACGATCGGCGCGTCATGGTGCAGCGTTTTGTCGCCGGCACCGAGATCACCACCGCTGTCATCGCCACCCCCGAGCCTCAGCTACTCCCGATGATTGAGATCCGCTACCAGGGCCCGGTCTACGACTACGCCGCCAAGTACACCTCGGGCGGCAGCCAGCACATCATTCCCGCCCGGATTCCGGGCCCGGCGCGAGAGCGAGCTGAAGAGTCGGCGCGGACCGCCTTTGTCGGCCTGGGTTGCGAGGGGCTGGCGCGAGTCGACGCCATCGTGGATGGGGACGGAGTGCCCTGGCTGCTGGAGGTCAACACGGTGCCCGGCCTGACCGACCTCTCCCTGTTCCCCGACGCCGCCCGCGCCGCCGGGATCGCCTTCCCCGACCTCTGCGACCGGCTCGTTCGCGCCGCGCTGGATAGGGCCCAGCAATAGGTGAAGTTTCGCCGCCGCCGGAGTTCACGGCTGCCGAGGCCGGATTGGCGCCAGCCCGCCGGTCGGCGGGCGCCGCTGGCTGGACATCTCTGGTCGCGAATCGGCGCCGCCACCAGCGAGCGGCGGGTGGACCCCGGCCAGCGCCTGCTTCGAGCGCTGGCGGTGGCGATGGCGCTACTGGAGCTGCTGGCGCTGGTGGTCATGTCCCACAACGCCGCCCTCAGTGATCGGCAGCTGGTGATCACCGGGGCCGGACATCTGACCTCGGCCCAGATTCGCGACCAGGCCGGCCTGGGCCGCTCCCAGTCGATATTCTCCATCAGTCCGAACGCGGTCGCCAAACGCTTGGAGAATTCGATTTGGATTCGATCCGTCCGGGTCAGCATCGGCCTACCCGGTCGGCTCACGGTGGCGGTTCAGGAATGGCAGCCGGTGGCGACCTACAGCCGGGCGGGGGGGCCCGCCTGGCTGCTCTCCTCCCAGGGGGTGGTGCTGGGTCCGGCTGCCAGCAGCACCCTGCTCGCGATCGATGGTCCGAGTGGCGGCGCCCTCAAACCCGGCCAGGTGGCCCTGGATGGCCGACGATTGGGCGCCATGGTCCAAATCCAGCGCCAGCTGCCGGGTCTGATCGGGCAGCAGGTTCGCTCCTTCCAGCTCGACTCCTGCGGGGATCTCACCATGGTCTCGGCCAAGGGCTGGACGGCCCTCTTCGGGCGGGTTTTGACCCCGGACGAATTTGCTTCGCTGGGGGCTAAGGTGGCCGCCCTCAAGGCGATCAGCCAATACGAGGACTACAACAACCCGGCCCTGGTCTACGTCAACATCATGAATCCCACCGCCGTGGCCGTGCATCACACCACCGACAAGGCGCCCAGTCCGACCCCGACGCCGACGGCCAATCACACGCCAGCGGCTACCATCCCCGGGGTGAGTACGGCATGCAAGTGATCGTGGTGGCGGTGATCTGCGTGATCGTGGGGGCGCTGCTGGGGCTGGTCTCTCCGGTCACCATCCCGGTTGCCTACGCGCGCTACACGGCGGTGGCGCTGCTGGCCGGGCTGGACTCGATTTTCGGGGCCTTCAGGGCCTACATCGCGGGCACCTTCGACGCCCGCGTCTTCCTCACCGGTCTGATCACCAACAGCGCGCTGGCGGCCGGCCTCACCTACGTCGGCGACAAGCTGGGGGTCGACCTCTCGATCGCCGCCATCGTGGCCTTCGGGGTCCGGATCTTCAACAACCTCGGCGCCATCCGGCGCCACTACCTCTAGAGCCGAGGATCCACAACCTGTAGCCTGGCAACTATGGCCCGCGTGCCCGCAACCACCACATCTACGTTGAGGCGCGAATCGACACACAATATCTGGTCGATGAGGCCGGTAACTCGCTATACTCCTCGGCGACCCGCCAGGTCGTCTTAGCATCGTTCCAGGAGGCATCCCAGCACTTCGTGTCAAGGCGGAAACGAGTAGTCGGTCTGGACCTTGGTACGAGCAAGGTCGCGGTGGTCATCGCCGAGGCGGATGAGTACGGCGAGATCAGCGTGCTTGGCGTGGGCGAGGTCCCCTCCGAGGGCGCGCGCCGGGGCGTGGTGGTCAACATCGACAAGACCGTTCACGCCATTCAGGCGGCGATCGTGGCCGCCGAAAGAATGGCTGGCGTACGCGCCGAATCGGTCGTCGTCAGCATCGCCGGTCCTCACATTTCCTCCCAGATCAGCCGCGGAGTGATCGCGGTGGCGCGTCCAGACCGTGACATCGACGCCGACGACGTGCAGCGCGTGATCGAAGCGGCGCGGGCGGTGAGCGTGCCCAGTGACCGCCAGGTGATTCACGTCCTGCCCCGGACCTTCGTCGTTGACGGCCAGGAGGGGGTGAAGGAGGCGGTGGGCATGAGCGGTCACCGCCTGGAGGTGGAGACCCTGATCGTCACCGGCGCCCAGACCTCGGTCCAGAACGTGATCAAGTGCGTGCATCAGTCCGGTCTCGACGTCGAGGACGTCGTCTACCAGGGCTTCGCCGCCGGCGAGGGGGTGCTGCAGGCCAACGAGGTCGAGTTGGGGGCCTGCCTGATCGACATCGGAGCGGGGACCACCGACGTGGTCATCTACACCGAGGGTTCGGCGCTGCATTTGGCCGCGCTCCCGGTGGGCGGCAACCACGTCACCAACGACATCGCCATCGGGCTCCGAACCACGCTCAGCGACGCTGAGGTCTTGAAGCTGCACTACGGGCACACGCTGCCCGAGCTGATCCCGGCCGAGGAACTGATCGAGGTCCGTCAGGTGGGCGGCGACCGGCTCATGGCCAGCCCGCGCCGTTTCCTGGCCGAGATCATCGGCCCCCGTCTGCGAGAGATATTTCACATGGCCAGGGCGGAGGTAAAGAAGAGCGGCTTCGAGGGCCTGCTGCCGGCGGGCGTGATCGTGACCGGAGGTGGGGCGCGGCTGATGGGGACCACCGACGCCGCCCAGGCGGTGTTCGATTCCGCGGTTCGTCTGGGTCTGCCGGGCGGGGTCGGGGGCCTGGCGGATCGGGCCGGCGGCCCCTCGTACGCGACCGCCATCGGTCTGGTGCGCTGGGGGGTGCGTGCGCAGCCCGCCGTGGCCGGCAACCGGAATTTTGCCCAGACCCCGGCCCTGGGTGGCGCCTACCAGAAAACCGTGAGATGGCTTCGAGACTTTTTCTAGCCGCCGAGGGGGCCGCGCGGCGGGGGCGAGGGATCCTCGCCTGGGGCCCCTGGAGACTCTGATGTTCCGCTCCCGGGTGGAACCGTCGACGGCGGGAAGCGGAGTTCAGCTGGGCTTTTTGAGCCCATCAAGGGAGAGCGAAATGCAGGAGGTAACCATGAAGGGCGATCGCCAGGACGGGCGGGCGAGGATCAAGGTCATCGGCGCCGGCGGCGGGGGCGGCAACGCGGTCAATCGCATGATCTCGGCTGCCCTGAAGGGCGTGGAATTTATCGCCGTCAACACCGACCTGCAGGCGCTGGAGCGCTGCAACGCAGACGTCAAGGTGAACATCGGCCGCAAGCTGACCCGCGGACTTGGTTCGGGTGGAGATTGGACCAAAGGCCGTGATGCCGCCGAGGAGAGCCGCGCCGAGCTCAGCGAACTTGTCAAAGAGGCCGACATGGTCTTCGTCACCGCGGGCATGGGCGGGGGCACCGGCACCGGCTCCTCTTCGGTGATCGCCGAGGTCGCCAAGGCGGAGGGGGCGCTCACCATCGGAGTGGTGACCAGGCCGTTCCTCTGGGAGGGCAAGGTCCGCAATGACAACGCCGAGGAGGGGATCCAGAGCCTGAAGGGCAAGGTCGATGCTCTGATCGTGATCCCCAACGACCGTCTGGGTCAGGTGGTCGACCGCAAGACGACCTTGGAGGAGGCTTTTCGTATCGCCGATGACGTCCTCCGTCAGGGCGTCCAGGGCATCGCCGATCTGATCGTCAATCCCGGCGTCATCAACCTCGACTTCGCCGACGTCAAGACGGTCATGACCGAAACCGGTGAGGCTCTGATGGGTATCGGGTTCGGCACCGGCGACAATCGGGCCGAGGACGCGGCCAAGCAGGCGGTGGCCAGCCCTCTGCTGGAGACCTCGATCGACGGGGCTCGGGGCATCCTCTTCAACATCACCGCCGGCAAGGACATCACCCTCTTCGAGTGCCAGAAGGCGGCTGAAATCGTCAAGGCCTCGGCCGATCCCACCGCCAACATCATCTTCGGCGTGGTCAATGACGACCGCATGCAGGGCGAGGTCAAGATCACCGTCATCGCCACCGGCTTCGGCCCCAAGGGCCGCCAGACGGCGCCCCCGACCCAGACCTCGGTCGGCGAGCACACCACGATCGAGTATGCCCGCCCCCTGGCGGAGGCGCGGCCCGGCCTCGGCAACAATGAAGATTCGGACCTCGACATACCGACCTTCCTGCGCGGCCGGATCTGACGGACGAGGAGAGGATTTGCGTTGCCCGTACTGCGGACACAATGACCTGAAGGTGGTCGACTCACGAGACTCGGAGGTGGGTGAGGCGATTCGCCGGCGGCGCGAGTGTTTGCAGTGTGGGCAGCGGTTCACTACCTATGAGCGCATCGAGGCGGTGCCCTTCTTCGTCATCAAGAAAGATGGACGGAGGGAGGACTTCGATCCTCACAAGCTCTTCGCCGGACTCAAGAAGGCCACCGAGAAGCGCGAGATTTCGCCCGAGCGTCTGAACGCCATCGTCGAGGAGATCGAGGTTGAGCTGCGTCGCAGTGGCCGGGTCGAGATCCCGAGCGTCGAGATCGGCGAGATGGTGATGGAGAAACTCAAGGATCTGGATGAGGTGGCCTACATCCGGTTCGCCTCCGTCTACCGCGAGTTCATGGATCTCCAGCAGGTGAAGAGCGAGATCGAGCAGGTGCTGTCGGCGCGGTCGCGCCGCAAATGAGGGTGGGAGCCTCCCTTCGGGCGGGGCCCGGATCTGATCCCATGGCTCCGCCTCCCGGCGTGATCACCATCCCCGGGCTGGCTCCCCCGGAGCTGATCCATGGCTTCTCGACGCGAGAACAGGGCTCGATGTCCGGCGCCCGCGCCCAGGCCAACTTCGCCGCCCTGATGGGGCTGGGCGCGGGGCGAGTGGCCTCCGCGGTGGCCGTCCACGGCGCGGACGTGGCCGTCGTAACCGAGCCCGGCAGCATCCCTCACGTGGATGCGCTGGTGACCGCGACCCCGGGGCTGGGGCTGATGATCCTGATCGCCGACTGCTACGCGGTGGTGCTCTTGGACCCGGTTCGCTCGGCTCTGGGACTGGTTCATTCCGGCTGGCGGGGAGCCGTTCAGCACGTCCTTGAGGCAACCCTGGGGGTCATGGGAAGGGAATTCGGGACGGTGGCCGCCGATGTCGTGGCCGGCATCGGCCCCGGCATCTGCGGCGCCTGCTACGAGGTGGGGCCGGAGGTCGCTCGACAATTCGACCACGCATTCCTCCGACCTTCGGGGGGGCGGCGCTGGCTCTTGGATCTGCGGGCCTGCATCACCGCTCAGCTGTTGGGTTCAGGCGTCATCTCGCCCCACATCCACGCCCACCATTCATGCACCAAGGAGTCGGTCGAGCTTCCCTCGCACCGCCGCGACGGCAATGGTGAACGCTTCGCGTGCTTAGCAGCGATGCGATAGCCCAGAACCTGTCGACGGTGAGGGGGGTCATCGCCAGGCAGGGAGTGGATCCGGCCCGGGTGCTGGTGGTGGCGGCCAGCAAGGGACGCAGCGCCGACGAATGCGGCGCCGCCCTGGCGGCGGGAATCACCGTCTTGGGCGAGAATCGCGTGCAGGAGGCGATCAGCAAGATGGGGTTTGTGGAGGGCGCCCGTTGGCACCTAATCGGCCACCTGCAGACCAACAAGGTGGGGGCCCTCAAGGACCGCTTCGAGATGATCCAGTCGGTCGATTCGATCCGCGTCGCCGAGGCCCTGGCCGCCTACGGGGGCGCGCCGCCGCCCGTCCTGCTGGAGGTCAACGCAGGTTCGGAGCCCAACAAGACGGGGTTGGCGCCGGCGGATGCGGAGGCCGCCGGGCGCCGCATCGCCGAGCTGCTGGATCTGCGCGGACTCATGACCGTAGCCCCTCAGGGGCCGGCGGCAGCGGCGGCTTTCCAAGTCTTGGCCGGTCTTCGTGCCTCCCTGCAGCAGCGGCTCGGAATCGCGCTGCCCGAACTTTCGATGGGGATGAGCGACGACTATGGGTTGGCGGTGGCGTCCGGCGCGACCATGATCCGTCTGGGGCGCGCCCTCTTCGGTCCGGCGGCGCCAAATCCGGCAAAGCCACTACCCTCTAGAGCGCAATGATCGTCGCTCCCGCCCTGATCCTGGTTGGCTATGCGTTCATGGGCTGCCTGGTCGTCCGTGCCGTTTTCTCCTGGTTCGAGCCCTATCCCAAGAACCCCCTCCACAAGCTGACCTTCGACATCACCGAACCGATCCTGGCGCCGGTGCGCCGCCATCTGCCCCCAATGGCTGGGTTCGATCTCTCCTTCGCGATCGTCTTTGCCGGCCTCTGGCTGTTGGTCGGGCTCCTGCAGCAGGCCGGTGGCTAGTCCGGTGGCGTCGAGCCACTGGTTCGAGGACGTGCCGAGCGGGGTCAAGCTGCCCGAGATGGAGGTCTCGATGATGCAGCTCTGGGAGCGCGAGGGCACGTTTCAGCGCAGCCTTGCCCACCGCCAGGGGGCGCCCCGGTACGCGTTCTACGAAGGCCCGCCGACGGCCAATGGCCGGCCGGGGACCCATCACATCCTGGCCCGCGCCTTCAAGGACGTGTTCGGCCGCTACAAGACCATGAAGGGCTACTTCGTGGAGCGCAAAGCCGGCTGGGACACCCACGGCCTGCCCGTGGAGCTGGAGATTGAGAAGAGTCTGGGGATCTCCGGCAAGCAGCAGATCGAGGAGTTCGGCATCGAGAAGTTCAACCAACTCTGCCGCGAGAGCGTGCACCGCTACGTGGACGAATGGGTTCGGTTCTCGAATCGCATGGCCTTCTGGCAGGACTACGACAACGCCTACTGGACGCTGACGCCGGACTACATCCAATCCGTCTGGTGGGCTCTGAAGCAGATGTGGGATCGCGATCTCATCTACAAGGGATTCCGGGTCGCCCCCTACTGTCCCCGTTGCGCGACCCCCCTGTCCAGCCACGAACTGGCGCAGGGCTATCAGGACGACACCGAAGACCCGAGCGTCTTCGTACGCTTCCGGCTCAAGAGCGATTCGAGCACCAGCCTGCTGGCCTGGACCACGACCCCCTGGACCCTACCCGGCAACGTGGCCCTGGCGGTGGGCCGGGAGCTGGCCTACGTCAAGGTCCGTCAGGGCTTGGAGTTCCTGGTCTTGGCTGAATCGCGCCTCGGCGTCCTGGAGGGGGAATACCAGATCGTCGAGCGCATGCTGGGGCGGGACCTCCTGGATCTGGAATATGAGCCTCTCTACGGATATCTGCCCCCCGAAGGCCGCGCCTTCGTCGTGCTCCATGGTGATTTCGTCTCCACCGAAGAGGGCACCGGAATCGTCCACACGGCCGCCGCCTACGGCGCCGACGACCTCCGGCTGGCGCAGGAGAACGGTATATCGGTCCGCCACACCGTCGACCTGCGCGGTCGTTTCGTGCCCGAGGTCGAGCCTCTGGCGGGCCTCTTCGTCAAGGAGGCCGACCCTCTCATCGTCGAGGACCTGAGGATCCGCGGGCTGCTCTACCGGGCGGAGACGATCTTGCACACCTATCCCTTCTGCTGGCGCTGCAAGACGCCGCTGATCTACTACGCCCTCGATTCCTGGTATGTCCGCACCACCCAGGTCCGGGATCGGATGGTGGCCCACAACGCCGCCACCAACTGGGTGCCCGCCCACGTCCGCACCGGGCGCATGGGGGATTGGCTGGAGAACAACGTCGATTGGGCCATCTCGCGCACCCGTTTTTGGGGCACTCCCCTGCCCTTCTGGAGCTGTGAGGAATGTGGTGCCACGCGCTGCGTGGCTTCAGCCGCGGAACTGGGGTTGGAGCCGGGCACCGATCTGCATCGACCGGCCATCGACCAGGTGGTGCTCACCTGCGAGGCCTGCGGAGGACCGATGCGACGCGTCGCGGATGTGCTCGACGCCTGGTTTGACTCCGGCTCCATGCCCTTCGCCCAGCGCGGCTACCCGCAGACCGGAGAGGCCGAGTTCGAAGCCAGCTTTCCGGCCGATTTCATCTCCGAAGCGATCGACCAGACCAGGGGCTGGTTCTATTCGCTGCTCGCCATCTCCACGCTGCTGTTCGACCAAAACGCATATCGCAACGTGATCTGCCTGGGGCTGGTCTTGGATCCCCGCGGCCAGAAGGCCAGCAAGTCACGTGGCAACGTGCTCGACCCGGGCCGGCTGTTCGACCAATTCGGCGCCGATCCGGTGCGCTGGTTCTACTACACCTCGGCTCCGGCGGGCGAGAACTACCGGACCAGCCCCGAGGCCCTGCGCGAGGTGGTCCGCCAGTTCTTCATGACCCTCTGGAACGTTTACTCCTTCTTTGTCACCTACGCCAACATCGACGGTTTCGTCCCCAGCGGCGAGGCCGTCGTCCCGCTCGCCGAGCGGAGCGTTCTGGACCGCTGGCTGCTCTCGCGCCTGGCCGAGGTGGTGGAATCGGTGGACCAATCCCTGGATGGCTATGACGTCACCTCGGCCGCGCGCCCCGTGCAGGGTTTCGTGGACGAACTCTCCAACTGGTATGTGCGTCGCTCGCGGCGTCGATTCTGGAAGTCCGCCGACGATCGGGACAAGCTCTCCGCTTATCAGACCCTGTACGAGGTGTTGGTCACGCTGTCGCGGCTCCTGGCGCCGTTTGCGCCATTCTTCGCCGAAGCCCTCCACCGCAATCTGCGGGCGGGCGAGTCTGTCCACCTGGCCGACTTTCCGGCCCGCACGCCGGAGCGGCGCGACCCCGCTCTGGACGGCCAGATGCTGTCCGCGCGAGAGGCCGTGGAATCCGGCCGCGCGGCGCGTGACGCGGTGCGCATCAACGTACGTCAGCCGCTTCCGTCGGTGACCCTGACCCGCGCCTTCGATGCCGAACTGGCCGCCATCATCGCCGAGGAATTGAACGTGAAGCAGGTCCTGGTGGGCGATGAATTCCGCCTCGACACAGAGGTCAGCGGAGAGTTGAAGCTGGAGGGGATGGCGCGGGAGCTGGTGCGCTCGATACAGGAACACCGCAAGCGCAGCGGACTTCGGATCGAGGACCGAATCTGGCTCAGCATCGAGCCTCGGGCGGACTGGACCGAGGTCATGGAACGCTTCGGACCCTACATCGCGGGCGAAGTCTTGGCGAGCAGGAGCCAGCTGGGCCGGCCGACAGGTCTGGAGGGGGTCCAGGTGAACCCTGATCTGTGGTTTGGAATCCAACGCGCGGAGTGAGTTGGGGCAAGGTGTTGTTCGCCCTCACCGCCGCCGTCGTCTTCGCCGCCGACCGGGTCAGCAAATCGGCGGTGCTAGCCTCGGTGACGCCCGGCACTGAGATCCAGGTCGCGCCCCATCTGTGGATCACCAACGCCCAGAATGCGGGCGCCGCCTTCGGCTTTGCCCAGGGCGGCTCCCTGCTCCTGCCCTTTCTTCTAGCCTCCTTGGTGGTGACCCTGGGGCTCACCTATTACGTCGCCGCCCATTCGGTACGCAGCTCGTCGGCTCTGGTCCTGGGCCTGATCCTGGGCGGCACGCTCGGCAACGGCTACGACCGGCTGCTGCGAGGCAGCGTCACCGACTTTGTTTCACTTCACTTCTTTCCCGTCTTCAACGTCGCCGACTCGGCCATCACGATCGGCGTGCTGCTTTTGGTGGTCGGGTTCGCACTACGGCCGAAGAACTCGGATTCATAGTCGACGGCCCCGCCCAGCGACTGGACCGATACCTGGCCCTGGTCGAGCCGCGGCTCTCCCGAACGGCGGCCGCCCGCCTCATCAGGGAGGGGCGCGTGACCCTGGATGGGCGCTTGGCCAAGCCGTCGGAGCTGGTCCGGAGCGGAGAGACGGTGCGCGTCGAACTGATCGAAGCCGCCTCGCTGCTGCCACGACCGGAGCAGATCCCACTGGACGTGGTCTATGACGACGGCCAGGTGGTGGTGGTCAACAAGGCGGCCGGAATGGTGGTTCATCCCGGCCCCAGCCACGCCACCGGAACCCTGGTCCACGCTCTGCTGGGATTGGGCGGCAACTGGTCGGCGACGGGCGGGAGCGCGCGCCCGGGCATTGTCCATCGCCTCGACAAGGGCACTTCGGGACTGATCCTGGCGGCCCGCAACGACGTCGTGCATCGCGCGCTGGCAGCCCAATTGGCCGATCGCACGCTGACCCGCCGCTACCTGGCCATGGTCCGCGGAATCGTGACCGGCCCCGGTGGAGTGCTGGAGGGCCCGATCGGCCGCGATCCCCGCCAGCGCCTGCGAATGGCGGTCGTGGAGGGGGGGCGGCCAGCCCGAACCCGCTTCTTGGTACTCGAGGTGAGGGCCGGTCATACTCTGCTTCAATGCGAGCTGGAGAGCGGCCGGACGCATCAGATCCGCGTTCACCTGTCGGCCCTTGGCTATCCCCTGGCGGGCGACCTGCTCTACTCGCGGCACCGCACGGAGGGCCCCGCCCGGCCCATGTTGCACGCCCAGGCCCTGCGCTTCAATCATCCGACCAAGGGGGAGCAGATGCGTTTCGAGGCATCCCTGCCGGCCGACATGGAGGAATTCTGGGAGAGCCTGAGGTGAGGGGGGGCCGGATCATCGTGCTATCTGGGCCCGGTGGGGTGGGCAAGGACACGGTCATCGAGGCCCTGCGCCAACGCCATCCGCAGCTTGGCTACAGCGTCTCCTACACCACCCGCCCGGCGCGCCCGTACGAGAGGGAGGGGGTCCACTACCGCTTCGTCACCGGACCCCGATTCCAGAGCCTCCTGGAGTCGGGAGACATGCTCGAGCACGCGCTCATCAACGGTTACCACTACGGCACCTCGGCGCAGCTGGTGAACGAACAGTTGGAGCAGGGACGGGACGTGATTCTGAAGATCGACGTGCAGGGAGCCGAACAGATGCGCAGATCCCGACCGGACGCGCTGTTCATCTTCTTGAAGCCCCCTTCGATGAACGAGCTGCTGCGGCGCAGGCGTGCCCGGGACAGTGAATCGGCGGCCGAGATGGAGGCCCGACAGCGCCTCGCGGTGGAGGAGATGGGCAACGCCGCCGCCTATGACCACGTGATCGTCAACGACGAGCTGGACCAGACCGTGGCCGCCATCGAGTCGATCCTGGCCGCAGGCGCGGGGGACCAACGTGGACCGCTCTGAGCTCGACGTTCCGCCCGCCGTGGCAGGAAGGCGCGTCGCGCTTCTGGTCTGTGGTGGAATCGCCGCCTACAAGCTGGTTGACCTCGCCTCTCGGCTGGTCCGGGCCGGCTGCCAGGTCCGCGTCGCGATGACCCGGTCGGCCCAGCAGTTCGTCGGTCCGACCAGCTTTCGAGGCATCACCGGCCATCCCGTCCTGACCGACCTGTTCGGTTCCGAGGGGCCGGCCGAGCCCCACGTCGAGCTCGGTGACTGGGCGCAGCTGATGTTGCTGGCGCCCGCCACCGCCGACGTCCTCGCCCGCCTGGTCCAGGGGCGCTCCGACGACCCGGTGACGGCGACCGTGCTGGCGGCGCGCTGTCCGATCCTGATCGCCCCGGCCATGAACGATGCGATGTGGAATCACGCCGCCGTCCAGGCCAACGTCGCCGTCCTCCGGGAGCGGGGATTGACGGTGCTGGCGCCCGAGGAGGGTCGGCTCGCCAGCGGTCACCGGGGGCCCGGCCGGCTGCCTACAGGCGAGGTCATCCTGACAGCGCTGGAGGCGTGCGCGGCGCCGGGCCGCGATTACGCCGGGATCAAGGTCGTGGTCACCGCCGGCGGGACCCGCGAACCGATCGATCCGGTTCGCTTCATCAGCAACTATTCGAGCGGAAAGATGGGTTATGCGCTGGCCCGCACGGCGGCTCAAAGGGGCGCCGAGGTGGTGTTGATCAGCACCGTTGACCATCCCTGGGCAGAGGGGGTGACGGTGGTCGCGGTGGTCACCGCGGCGGAGATGCTGGCCGGCCTGCGCCAGCACCTGGGCGGGGCGCGTTTGCTCATCATGGCGGCGGCGGTGGCCGACTACCGGCCCGACCAGCGGGTGCCGGACAAGATCCGTCGAGAGCAGCAGGAAGAGCTCATGATGCGCCTAGTGCGCAACCCCGATCTCCTGGCCGAGCTCTCCTCGGAGCCGGATCTGTCCGGCCTTTATCGCCTCGGCTTTGCCGCCGAGGATTCAGGGCTGGCCGTCTCGGCGCTGGCCAAGCTTCAGCGCAAGCACCTGGACGCCATCGTCGCCAACGACATCCGACGCTCCGACATTGGATTTGGGTCGGACTACAACGAGGGCCTGATGCTGTTTGCGGACGGGCAGCGCCTGGAGTTGCCGAAGATGCCCAAGTCGGAGATGGCGGAGCGCATCCTGGGCGCCGTCCGTCCCCGCCTGGGCTGAGGGCGGCGGTGGTCTCGGCCACGGAGGGCGGCACCACGCTCCCGGTGGTGGGCGCTGCAGGCGGGGTCGGTGAGGCATCGGCATAGCTCTCCGCTACGCCCAGATCGCCGTCGACCTGAGCCGCCTGGGTGAGCGCGAGAGCTACACCTACGCCGTCCCCGACAGCTGGCCGGTGCAGGTCGGGCACCGGGTTCAGGTTCCGTTCGGACCCCGCTCGGTGGCCGGATATGTGATTGAGCTTCTGGAACACGACCCCGGGGTCGACAATCTGAAGTCGCTGGCGGCGATGGATCCAGAACCACTGTTGCTGGCCCATCAGATCGCGCTGGCGCAGCGGGTTGCCGAGCACTACTGGGCGCCCTTGATCGAGGTCCTGAGGGCGATGGTGCCGCCCCGGATCCGGACCGGCCGCTCCAGCGGCGCCGGACCCTCGCTGCGCCAACGCCGCCACAGCCAGCTGCTGCGCTACTGCCGCCCGGTGGCGGCGGCCATGGCGGGGCCCGAATTGACCAAAGCGCAGGCGGCGGCGGTGGTCTTGGCCCGCCAGCAGCCTGCGGTTCTTCTTCACGGCGTCACCGGGGGAGGCAAGACCGAGGTCTACATGGCGGCCGCCGAGCCCGTCCTGGCAGAGGGTGGCACGGTCCTGGTGCTGGTGCCGGAGATCTCGCTCACCCCCCAACTGGTGGAGCGTTTTTCGCGGCGACTGGGGGTGCCGATGGCGATTCTGCACAGCCATCTGACAGAGTTGGAGCGCGCCCAGCAGTGGTGGCGGGTCCGCCGTCGCGAGGTGAAGCTGGTCATCGGCAGCCGCTCGGCGGTGTTCGCTCCGCTGGCCGACCTGGGCCTGATCGTGGTTGACGAGGAGGGGGCGGGGGCCTATAAGCAGGATCGAACTCCGCGCTATGAAGCTGGCTGGGTCGCCCAGGAGCTGGCCCGGTTAGCCGGAGCCCACATCCTTCTGGGGTCGGCCACGCCCAAGGTGGAGACCTACGCGCGGACGCGTTCGGGTGAGCTGGCGCTGGCCGAACTGCGAGACCGGGTCCGCGGCCAGCCCGCCCCCATCCAGCTGGTGGACATGAGGGAGAACGCGGGCGAAGCCTCACGCGGACCACTGTCGCGACCGCTTGTGGAAGCGGTCACGCAGACGCTGGAGGCGGGCGAGCAGGCGATCTTGTTCCTGAACCGGAGGGGCCTATCAACCTTCGTTCTGTGTCGCGATTGCGGCGCCGCGGTGGAGTGTCCGAACTGCTCGGTGTCCCTGGTTCATCATCCCGAGTTGGGCGGTCTGTGCTGTCACTATTGCGGCGCCCAGGCTCCCCTGCCGGCGCTCTGCCCCGCCTGTGGCAGCCGTCAGATCAAGGCTCTGGGGCTGGGTACCCAGCGACTCCAAACCATGGTCACCAAACTCTGGCCGCGAGCCCGCGTGCTGCGCTTGGATTCGGACATCGCCAAGGGTCCCGACGCCTACTGGGATGTCTACCAGCGCTTTGCGCAGGGTGAGGCGGACGTGCTGGTCGGCACCCAATTGGTGGCCAGGGGGCTGGACTTGGAGGCGGTGACCGCGGTCGGCGTGGTGGACGCAGACCAGCCCCTCCACTTTCCCGACTATCGGTCGGCTGAGGCGGCGTTTGGGATGGTCACCCAGGTGGCCGGGCGGGCCGGCCGGGGGCAGCGGCCGGCCCGGGTCATCGTGCAGACATCCAACCCCGACCACTACAGCATGAGGTTGGCTCAGGCCCACGATTACCGTGCCTTTTTCGAGGCTGAGATGCCCTCCCGCCGGATGTTCAACTTTCCGCCCGCCGCCGATCTGGCTGTGGTCACCCACTCGGGAGCCGATTCTGAGCAGATAGCAGCGGGGGCACGCGTGGTGGCCGAGTCGTTCCGGGTCGCTCTGGCGCTGGAAGGAGCCGACGATATCCTGGTGGCGGGGCCCTCGCCGGCGGCAATCCATCGGCTGCGCGGCGAGTACCGCTGGCAGATCACGATCCGCGGAAGGGGTCTGGAGCGCCTTCGTCACCTGGTGCCCAGGGTGCGGGGATGGAGCTGCGATGTGGACCCCGTCGCCTGACCGCGAGCGCCGCCGCCAGGTCGGCGACGACGGCTGGTTTGAATGACCACGCCGGCTCGGTAAAATCTAACCATGTCGGTGCGTTCCATACTCGGTTTTGACCAGCCCGTGCTGCGCGAAAAGGCCCGGCGGGTGGCCCGCGTTGATGCCTCCATCGTGCGCCTCCTCGACGATCTCGCCGAGACCATGTACGCGGCCCCGGGCGCGGGTCTGGCGGCCAACCAGATCGGGGTCGCGCTGCGCGTATGCGTGGTCAAGGGCGACGACAATCAGCACTGGGGCCTCATCAATCCGACCCTGGTGAAGGCGGCGGGATCCCAGATCGGCTACGAGGGATGCCTGTCCTACCCCGGCTGGGTGGGGGAAGTCGAGCGCCGGGAGAGCGTGGTCGTGAAGGGGCTGAACCGCAAGGGCAAGGAGATTCGGGTCAAGGCGTCCGGGTTCACCGCCCGAGCCTTCCAGCACGAACTCGATCATCTCGATGGGATCCTTTTCACCGACCGCCTGACCGGCCTCGAGACGCTGCGCCGGGTGGAGGATCTGGAGGACGAGGAGCCGGACGAATCGGCGAAGCAGGCCGTCGAGGCCTGAGCCCGGCTGCCGCTGGCGCCAATATGCGCATCGTCTTCCTCGGCAGTGCCGCGTTCGCAGCGCCGTCCCTCAGGACGTTGATAGAAGTGGGGCACGAAATCGCCCTGGTGGTCACGCAGCCCGACCGGCCTGGTAACCGGCGGCGCTTGACGCCGCCACCCCTGAAGTTGGCTGCGAGCGAGTTGGGTCTTGAGGTCTTTCAACCCGAACGCATCGCCTCGGATCAGAGCCAGGAGAGGCTTGTGGCGGCGGGACCCGAATTGATCGTCGTGGTCGCCTACGGCCAGATCATTCCTCGTCGCCTCCTGGATCTACCCCCGCGCGGCGTCATCAATGTGCACGCCTCCCTGCTGCCGCGCCATCGTGGCGCGGCCCCCATCGCCGCCGCCATCAGGGAGGGCGATCAGAAGACGGGCGTCACAATCATGCAGATGGACCAGGCCCTCGACCACGGCCCGGTGCTGGCCTCGCGTGAGACCGAGATCGGGCCGCTCGAGGACGCCGCAGGCCTCACCTCGCGCCTGGCCCTGCTGGGGGCCGCCCTGCTGGCGGAAACGCTCTCGCAGCTCGATCGATTGCGGCCGGTTGCCCAGGACGAGTCGCTGGCCACCGTGGCGACCAAGTTGCACCGTCAGGACGGCGAGTTTGACTGGAACGTCGGAGCCGTCACCTTGGACCGGACGGTCAGGGCCTTCCGGCCCTGGCCGGGTGTCACGCTGCCCTGGCGGGGCGGGCGGATCAAGGTGCTCCGAGGACACCTCGGCGATGGCCAGGGCGAACCCGGTGCCGTGCTCGGCTCGGGCCAGGGGTGGGTGGAGGTGGCCTGTGGGGAAGGTTCCTACAAGCTGTTGGAAGTGCAGGTCCCAGGTCGTCGGCCGATGCCCGGGGACGAGCTGACGGGCGCCGATGAAGGATTCTAAGAATCGGGAGGTGGCGGTCAATCGTCGCGCCTTTCACGACTACTTCGTCGACGAACACGTGGAGGCGGGACTGGTCCTGACCGGCACCGAGGTCAAGTCTCTCCGCCTCGGGCGCTGCAACCTGCGCGACGGGTACGTTCGAATCGATGGCCACGAGGCCTGGTTGGAGAACGTCCACATCAGCCCCTACGAACAGGGCGGATACGCCAACCACGAGCCCATGCGTTCTCGCAAGCTGCTCTTACACCGAGCCCAGATCGCCTCCCTGGTGGGTAAGGCACGGCAGAAGGGCTACACGTTGATTCCGCTCCGGGTGTATTTCGCCCGCAACCACGCCAAGGTCGAGGTGGGCCTGTGCCGTGGGAAGAGGGAATACGACAAGCGACAGGTGCTCGCGGCCGCCGACGCCAAGCGAGAAATGGAGAGGGCGCTGAAGCGCTAAGGCCAATTCGGTCCGTGGCGACCTCCGCCAGCTCAAATGTGGTAGGATTACGCGTTGCTCGGTGCACGTGGGGGCGTCCGGTCTCGACGGGGTAGTTGGGCTTCGGGATAGCGAGCCGAAGGCGTGTGCGTTACAGCGCAGGCAATACAAATGCCAACAACAGACCAGCTCTCGCCATGGCTGCGTAAGCAGTAGTGGTTGGAGCCCCGGGACACGATCCCGGGCATCGCCCCTGGAAACGCCGGCGAGCCGGGATGGCGGTGTCACGAAAGCCGGATGGCTGTTCTTGGGGCGTCTCGGCCCTTGAACGGGACTCTCACTGAGACTGGCCGAGGGGATCCGGTTGGGAGGAGCCCGGAGGTGAGATCAATATCCCAGCTACGCTCGTAGAGATCTCGGAGAGCGCTGCTTCGGACGCGGGTTCAACTCCCGCCGCCTCCACCTTTGGCTCGCCTGTTTCGAATACGAACCAAGCGCACCGGGCCGCACGGTTGCCCCCTAAACCGCACTAGTTTAGGGGGCAGGTTAGAGCCTCATGGGCGGCGAGTACGGGCTGATCGTCCAGCGGCCCGTGTCAAGTCATGGTGAACACGGTCCCGCAGTCGCAGGTCGCAGTCCAACCCCCGCCCCCCCGGTTACGTCTTCTTTGACGATGCGGAGCCTTTCTGGTGCTCCGCATCGAAGGCGGCGCTCTTGGCGGTCTGCTTGATGCCGCCGAGAGCCTGCTGAGCCTTTCCTTTCAACTCATCGCCTTTGTTGCCAGTGGCCCGGCCTTTCAACTCGGTCGCCTTGCCTTCGATCTTGTCCTTCACGGCGGTCCTCCCAAGAGTGGATTTGACGGCAGCCAACCCGGTAGGGCCCCTAGCGGCGCCCGCGGTACCAGTACCCGCCTCCACCAAAAAGCAGAACGAATACGACGATGACATTGAGAAGTGTGGTTGCGCTCCTGGGTTCTTCCTCCTAGTTTTTCTTACAAGCACTGTGAGCCCGCTCGGAGGGAGGTGCGAGGGCCGGATGCGCCTGTTGGAGAGGGCCTCCTGGCCTCGCCGCGAGCTGTTCCCGCGAACGGGGTCGGGATTGGACGTCTATGCACGTCTCCTTGAGAAGACGAAGTAGACCGCCCAGATGATGAGCCCGATGACCAGAAGCCCCCAGAGGCCGGGACCCACGATGAAGCCACCGCCGCCGAGCAGGATGATCAACAGGATTAGGACGATGATCAGGATCATTTCAATCTCCTAGCGGCTTCCGCTTGCCGCCGCCGGGGGTGCATTGGCCGGGGTCGCGCTTCCGCCGTACCAGTTGAAGCTGAATCCGCCGTAGATCAGGAAGAGAAGGACGATGACAGCCACTGCCAGAACCGCTATCGCGGCTGTCGGGTTGTCCGCGCTACCACCTTCCTCGACGACGGAGCCGCCACCCGGTCCGTAGTAGCGGCGGTAGGTGTAACCCCCGCCTCCCAAGGCGACAACGAGTACAAGCACGATCAGCAGAATCAATACGAAGCTCATGTCAAATTGGTCTCCTGGAGGTTCTTGGATCGAATACCGCTCATCGGGCGGCAACCAGGACGGCGCCCACGGCAACTCCACCACCTGCGAGCCAACCCAAATTCACAAGACGAGCAACGCGGCGTCTTTTTCGCAGCGCGCTTCGTCGCTGGTCGAATCCGACCCCGACCGCCACAATTGGAGACCCCGCATATCCGATGACGGCTTGGTGACTGGGCCTCACCGCGTGAGCGTGGTCCGACCCCAAGAACAATCTCAGCAACAAACCGAATGTGGGCCCGACCTGAAGTCCGAGCCGGAACAGAGGGTGTCTAAGCGTCTTAGACCGGTTCTAGGGTCCGAAGTCTCTCGGTCAACCTCTGCTGTAGGTCCGGCCGGTCTTCTAGAACGCCGAAGATCACGGCCCTGATCGCCGTCCATTCCCCGCTGGCCTGGATGTTCACCACCTCCACGTGGATGGCGTTCCCCCAGGGTGGTGGCGGTCTCCTCGCGCCCGGATCTTGCTGCTCTTCCTCGCGTCATTCGGGGTTCCCAGCCTGGCAATCGCACTCGTATGCGAGTGGGCAAAGACTCCCCACGGAGCCGGCCGCGCTGAGGAAGACGAGCCACAAGGCCAACGCCACGCCACCTTCATGAGCAGCGTCGACGCCACCGGATGAGGTGTATCGTTGGTGTATGACACGCACCAACATTGATCTCGACGACGAGGCATGCAACGCGATCATGCGCCGCTACCACCTCGTCAGCAAGCGAGCGGCGGTCAACTTCGCGCTGCGGATCGTCGCTGGAGAGGCCCTCGACCTCGACCAGGCGCGCGGCCTGCGCGGGTCAGGGTGGGCCGGCGACCTCGAAGAGCTGCGCGCCAATCGCGTCGGGTGATCCTCGTCGACACCTCGGCCTGGGTGGAGTTCCTGCGCGACACCGGTAGCCCCACCTGCGTTCGCGTCGACCAACTACTCGCCGACGAGATCGTCACCTGTCATCCCATTCGAATGGAAGTGCTCGCCGGAGCCCGAGACGAACGACACCTCCAGGATCTTCGCGGCTTGCTCGCGCGCGCCTCTGTCCTCCCGACCCTGCCTACCGACTACGAGGACGCGGCCGCGCTCTATCGTGCCTGTCGCCGTCGCGGCGAGACCGTCCACAAGCTGATCGACTGCCTCATCGCGGCCCACGCCATCCGGGCGCACCTCCCGCTCCTCCACTTCGACGCCGATTTTGACGTACTCGCTCGTCACGCGGGACTCGTGGTCGCCAGCGGCTGACGCCGATCTACGACTCGCGCATCCTAGAAGATCGGGTCCAACCGCACGGGGTCGGTATCGCCGACCCGCGGTAGAAGCCGGCCTACTTCGGATTTCGCTGCCGCAAACGGTTCGACTCCCGCCGACTCCCCATGCACCCGTCGCCGGGCCCGCCGCGCCAGATCGAGGAGGCTTGGCCGCCCGCCATTGGTCAGCGTCCGCGTGCGGAGGCGCGAGTTGGGCACGCTTAGACTGCCAGGATGGACAACAAACGTCGCCAGGCACCCATGCTGGTGCCCAAGGCCCGGCCCTCCGCGGATCGCACGCTGCTGCAGCACCCCGGCCTTGAGGACCCATCACATCATTCCGATTCGTGGCGTGTGATGCGCTTCGCGGCTGAGTTTGTCGAGGGATTTGACGCCCTGGCCGAAATCGGCAATGCCGTCACGGTGTTTGGCTCTGCGCGGCTCGCGCCAGCCGATCCCTACTACGCCGCCGGCGTCCAGGTGGGGATGGAGCTCGCCCTTCGCGGGGTCTCAGTCATCACGGGCGGCGGGCCGGGATTGATGGAGGCGGTCAACAAAGGCTGCATGGAGGCGGGGGGGCTCTCGGTCGGTTGCAGTATCGAACTTCCGGATGAGCAATCCCTCAACGACTATGTGGAGGTCGGAATCGAGTTTCGATTCTTCTTTGTTCGGAAGCTGATGTTCGTCAAATATGCGCGGGGATTCATCATTTTTCCGGGCGGCTTCGGAACCCTGGATGAGTTGTTCGAAGCCCTCACCTTGGCGCAGACGGGCAAGATCGAGCATTTCCCCATCGTGCTGTTCGGCGCCCACTACTGGACTGGCCTTCTGGCCTGGCTCAAAGACCAGGCTATTGAGCACAATCTGCTGTCACTGACCGACATGGACCTGATATCCGTTACCGACGATCCCGCCGAGGCGGCGGCACTCGCCACCAGCGTCATAAGCAGTCCACCGCCCTGACCGAAGCTTCTTATCTGAATCGTATTCAGGCTGATTGCGGCCTAAGTAGTCGGAAAGCCTGCCCGCTTGGCCTACTTCTGGTAGGCTACCGGCCGCCCGGTCGGTCTGGGCCGCAACGGTGGTCGTCCTCTTCGCCTGACTGGTGGCAGAGGCGGCCACGCCACCGTTTACGCGCGGCGGGCACGCTGGCCGGGTTGGTCCCGTTGGGGCGCCCGTCTACCAGGTCACGGTGGCCCAGGCGGATGCGCCCAGAATAATCGGCCCAACAGATGGCCAGCGAGGACGGCCAGAGCGCCAAGCCTGAACCCGGCTGCACGCGTGTAGAGGCACGCTCACGCGACCAGGACTCGCGCGCTCTCGGCTCGGAGCCGCTCCAGCGCGGAAACGAAAAGCATGGTTGCTCAGCAGCCGACGGCGAGAGCAAAACCAACGGCCATGAGCATGGAACTGAAGTCCTCGTGATAGTTGAGGAAGCTGCCGCCGTTGAATCCGGCGCCAAGAACGCCGATAAAGCCCAGAATGCCGGTCCAGAGCAGTGAGCCCCGCCCCGACCTGGCTCCAGAGATCAGCAGGATGATCGCCATCAGGAGCACAAGCAGCCCCAGTAGGGCGTGTGCGGTAAGTCACCGCGGGCCCTGGAGAATGGCCCAATCGACGCTTCGGACAACGCCACCGAAATACTCGGGCGGGTTCGAGCCGGGATGGTGTTTGGGGATGGTGACGAAGAGATTCACCACCATGCCAAGCAGAAACTGCAGTGCCAGCAGGATCAAGATGGCCAGGGCCATGCCCCGCGAAAAGCGAGCTGGGGTGCTCACGGTAAACCCATCTTTCCCTACCCGCGGGACCAATGTCAATCGTCAAAACGAGGCGCTGGGGTCCCGCCGAGAACCGTAGGGGCGCGGTAAAGGGGACGGCCGGGATCGGGCCGCCCCGGTCCGCGCGTCCAGGAGCCGGCTACTCGCAGCGGGTTATGCGGCCACCGTCGCCCCGAGGTCGCGGCAGCGGCCAGAATTACACGCAATGAGCAATTCCGCCGAGGCGCGCCGGGGTCGTCGACCGGGCGACACCATCGTCGTGGTCGGGAGGCGAGCGAAGCTACCGCGGACGTTGGGGCCGGGAGCCCTCTTCAGCGCCTGCTATGGCAACGTCGGATCAAGCATCTATTACTCGTTGGGGGTCACCGCCGGTCTGGCGCTGGGGCTGACGCCGCTGGCCCTGATCCTGGCCGGGTTCATCTTTGTCACCACCGCTCTCAACTACGCCGAGGGCACGGCCGCCATGCCACACGCGGGAGGGTCGTCCGCTTTCGCCCGCCGTGCGTTCAACCAGCCGATCGGATTTCTGGTGGGCTGGATCCAACTCCTCAACTACACCGCGACGGTTTCCATCTCCGCCTACACGGCTACCGCCTACCTTGGAGTTCTGGGCAGCTATGTGCCTGCTCTGCACCTGCTCCAGGTGCCGGCCTGGCATCTGGCAGCGGCGGTGGTCTTGGTGGTAGCCCTGATGGCGATCAACGTGGTCGGCATTCAGGAATCCAGCCTCATCAACCTGGTCCTGGCGTTATTGGATCTGGCCACCCAGGTGGTGTTGGTGATCTTGGGCCTGACCCTGCTCCTCAATGTGCGCACGGTGATCTCGAACGTGCACTTCGGAGTGGCGCCGACCTGGGGTAACTTCCTGGCTTCGATATCGTTGGCCATGGTCACCTTCACCGGCATCGAAACCATCTCGAACATGTCCGAGGAGGTCAAGAACCCGGGCAAGAACGTGCCTCGAGCCACCTTCTTTGTCATCATCGCGGTGCTCATCGTGTCGTCTTTTCTGCCCACTGTGGGGATGAGCGTCTTTCCCATCCACCTCGATCCGCACAGCCATCAATTCGTCACCGACCTGGCCAGCGCGCAGTGGAAGAATGATCCGGTTTCGGGAATCGTGTCATTCTTCCGGCCCGACTGGCTGGCCCATATTGCCGGCCTCTGGGTCGCCATACTGGCCTTCACCATCCTCGTCATCGCCACCAACGCGGGCTTGATCGGCATCTCTCGACTCAGTTATTCGCTGGCCAGCAACGACCTTTTCCCCAAGCCCTTCGCGGCCCTCCATCCACGATTCAAGACCCCCTACGTCGCCATCCTGGTCTTCGGAGTGGCGGCCGCCCTGCTCATCGTTCCGGGCCGGATTGATCTCATGGCAGCGGTCTATTCGCTCGCCGCCACCTTCGCCTTTTGCGTCGCCCACCTGGCCGTGATGCGGCTGCGATACGTCGAGCCCGGTCTCTATCGGCCCTACAGAATGCCCTTCAACATCCGCTTCGGGCGCTCGACCATCCCGCTCTTGTCGGTGGTCGGCGCTCTCGCCATTGGCGCCGTCTTCACTCAATTGCTGGGTCAGAACATCGCCGATTCGACCCCCATCTACGCCGCCTGGCTGGCCCTGGGCATCATCGTGTTCTTGGCCTACCGCCGCCACCGAGGCCTCTCCATCTGGGAGCCCCTCCAGACGGCCCGGCCGGTCGAACGCGCGGGACCCCTGTACGCCGACGCCCACGTCGACTCGGAGCGGGTCCGGCTGGGCAGAAGAGGCCACGCGGGTGAGGTGACCAGCCCTTCCCGGCGTGCCGCCCCGGTTGGGCCGACCCCCGCCCCCGCCGCCTTGCCCAAACACGTGGCGATTCTCATCGCCCTGGCGTCTCTGCTGACCGGCGCTGTCGCAGTCGCCTTCGACCTCTCACCATTCGATCCCTTTGGTCCCGGGCTGGGTTGGTCGCCCGGGGTGATGATCGTGGCCATCAGCGTTGCCATAATCGTGCTGCACGGTCGCTCTGAGCGCTAGCTCCGATATTCAGCCAGGACTCGGCGGGGATGGTCCCTGACTCCCTCCACGCCGCCCGTCTCCCGCCCACCCATCGCGCCCGACAGGCAGCTCTTGGCCTCGTCCACGCGTTGCCGGCGGAGCGCCCTGGAACGGTTGTGTTCGAGCGCGGTCCGGCGGGCCCGGATCTGGGGCATGGCCGCGCGGTGGTTGCCCGACCCGAACTCGGCGAAGACTTCGCCCAAGTAGCCGGGCTCGCCACCATCCAGGGGCAGACCCGATGCGAAATGCGGGCCCGGATCTGGAAGAATTAGCGAATCCCTCCGAGCCCGGCCACGTCTACGGTGCTGGTGTCCGGCTGAGGCCGCCGGACAGGTGCTGGGCGGCGACTCCCGGCCCCTTTTCCATGCGATTGGTCGACACCGGGGCATGGGTAGACTTCAGGGCGTGAGTCACGCTCTCGTGTCGAGTACGGCAGGCGACGAGCGGGGCCTACCTTCGGTGTTTCGCGACTACCTCAGCATGCTCAAGCTGAGGGTGGTTGAACTGCTCGTGATCACCGCGCTCGGAGCCATGGTGCCGGCCGCGCATGGGCTGCCGCCCTGGCGGGCGGTCATCGCCGTGATCGTGGGCGGTACGCTGGCCGCGGGCGGGGCCGAGTCCATCAACGCCTGGTTCGACCGCGACATCGACGCCGTTATGTCACGAACGCGACGCCGCCCGATTCCGAGCGGCCGGATTCCGGCCTGGCACGCACTGGTGTTGGGCATTCTGCTCAACGTGGTCGCCTTCCTGGTTCTGCTCCTGTTGACCAATCTTCTGGCGGCCACGCTGGCACTGCTGGGCACCCTGGTTTACGTCTTCGTCTACACCATGTGGTTGAAGCGCCTGACGCCGCAGAACATCGTCATCGGCGGTGCCGCGGGAGCAGTGCCCCCCCTGGTGGGCTGGGCGGCGGTGACCGGCGGTCTCAGCTGGACCGCCTTCGCGCTCTTCCTGGTGATCTTCTTTTGGACCCCCCCTCACTTTTGGTCTCTGGCCCAAATCATGAAGCAGGACTATCGAGAGGCCGGCGTTCCCATGATGCCCAGTGTGTCGGGTGATGGCCCGGCCCGGCGCGACAGCCTCATTTACGCCACCCTGGCGGTGATCGCGAGCTTGGTCCCCTTCTGGGCCGGTCAGGAGGGGGTCCCGTATTTGGTGGGCGCGCTGGCGGTGGGCGGGATCCTCATCGGTCTATGTGCCTGGAACCTGGTCCGCGGTGGCATCACGCGCCAGGTCTGGGCGTATTCGATGACCTACCTGGCCGCCCTCTTCCTGATCCTGGCGGTGTGTTCATTCTTCGTCTAGGCGGACGCGCTTAGCGAAGCACTGAAGCGGTCTGGCGCTCCCGGCAAACCCGTCGCCCACCCGCCCACGGGAGGGTACGAGCCCAAATTCAACGAGGGGTAAATATGCTACTGGACGGCAAGAAGATACTGGTCACCGGCGTGCTGGACCGCAGGAGCATCGCCTATTCGGTGGCCGAGGAAGCCCAGAAGGCTGGTGCCGAGATCGTGCTGACCAGCTTTGGGCGGGTCAAAAACATCACCGACATGATGGCCAAGCGCCTGCCCCAGCGGCCCGACGTGCTGGAGCTCGATGCCACCAAACCCGAGGATATCGAGGCCGTCTGCGCCGAGTTGAAGAGCCGCTGGGGGCGGCTCGACGGGTGGGTGCATTCGATTGCATTCGCCCCCGAGGACGCCCTGGGCGGGAACTTCCTGCGCACCCCCTGGGAGTCGGCCGCGACCGCCTACCGGGTCAGTGCCTTCTCGCTCAAGGAGATCGCGGTGGGGCTGATGCCACTCATGCAGGAGCACGGAGGGTCGATCGTCACGCTCGATTTTGACAACTCCAGCATGGCCTGGCCGTCCTACGACTGGATGGGGGTGTCCAAGAACGCCCTGGTGGCCATCGTCCGCTACCTGGCGCGAGATCTGGGCCGCTACCAGATCCGGGTCAACGCCGTTTCGGCTGGACCCGTCCGGACCATCGCCGCCAAGGGCGTGCCGGGCTTCTCGGTCGTCGAGGACAGTTGGGGGCGCCGGGCGCCGCTGGGCTGGGACACGACCGATCCAAGTCCCGTGGGCCGGGCCGTCTGCGCCCTCCTCAGCGATTACCTGGCGATGACGACGGGCGAGGTGGTGCACGTCGACGGCGGATTTCACGCCATCGGTACCGAGAGCCCGCCGCAATAAACTGCGGCTAGCCAGACCGCGCGGGGACGGTCAGGCCGCGTCTTGAATGGCGGTCGGCGATCCCACTCTGGTTCGGCGCCAGATCCGCGTCAGAGTCAATGCCAGCATCGCGACGGTGCCATCGATGAGCGCGTAGCCACCGGCGATGGCGGAGGGGGGATTGCCCGAGGGCACGTGATCCCAGGGGGCGATCGCCGCCCATCGCCAGTCTCCCGCCAGCGTGCCGGCGATCTCCAGGTCGGTGGTCGCCACGAAGATGGCCGCGAACATCGCGTACTTGGGCGAGCGCATGATCACCAGGGCGAAGACTGGAAGGCATAGCGCTCCCTGTACGTCCAATCGGCCGGTGAACAACGGCAGCACCGTCAGCCCGGCCAAGGTCCAGCCCATGCAGACGGCGAGGAGGGCGTAAGCCACGCGCCGACCATGCCGCTGCATCAGCGGGGTGGCCGCAGCGGTTATGCCGAACAGGTAGACGAGCCCGTGTCCGGGCGGAACGTAGAGGGGCAGGTTGTGGAGTCGGTATCGGTATGCGCCCCAGATGAGAGACCCAAACACCTCAAAGCCGGTGGCCACGAGGACGCAGAGCCACACTTGTAGTCGCTGCTCGCCGCTGAGGTAGCTGCTGCACAGGGCCAGGACCGCCAAGGTCATGGCGCCGAGTAGGTACTGCGGCCCAACCGAGGTCAGATGTCCGTCGGCTACCAGCAACAGCGGCGTGTAGACCAGCAGATAGATGTGGAGGAGGTAGGGCCGCAGGCTGGACGCGAGGCGGGCAATCGGCGCACAGCGACCGAGGCGCGTGGATTGGGCCTCAGTCACCGGCGTAAAACACCCCGGGCGGCTCGTCCTCCCAACTGGGAGGGGACAGGTGGGTGGGCGGCGGCGGCCCGTCATCTGTCGCCGGGGGTGGGGGGGCCAGGTCGTTTGGGGAGGGATGGTCCGGAGCCCGGCCCGGAGGCCAATCGGCGGCGGGCGGCGCGACGCTCTCACCCGGTAGCAGGGGCCGACGGTGGGTAACCACCGGCCCTCCGCCGCTGCCGCCGATCGGCGGCCGGCGGTGGAACCAGTAGGCGGCGATCAGACCCAGGATCAGGAGAATGGGAAAGAAGACGAACGGGGGCTGCATGACCAGCGCCAGTGGGCTCTGCCCGCCGGGCTGGGATCCCGAACCGCCAGCGCCGGCGAGGGGCGACGCCGATGGGCTGGGAGATGGGGAAGGACTGGCCGAGGGGGAGGGGCTGGGGCTGGGACTGGGGCTGGCCGCGGCGACCACCGTCAGGTTCGCGCATCTGCCGTCAAAGCACACCGTTTGAGCGCCGACGGCGGCGGCGGTGGGGACCGTGAACGTGATCTGCCAGGCGCCCTGATCGCTGGCAGCGCCGCTGCCGACGACGGCCCCGGCCAGGGTCAGATCCGACTGGCGGTGGGCGGGAAAGCCCGATCCGCTCGCCACGACCTGGTTGCCCGCGGCGGCGGCCGAGGGCGCGAGCGAAACCGTGCCCCGGTCGGGTGTTGGCGTGGGTGTTGGCGTGGGTGTTGGCGTGGGGGTGGGAGTGGAAGTGGGAGTGGGAGTGGAAGTGGGAGTGGGAGTGGGAGTGGAGGAACCCGAAGGCGAGCTCGCCGAACTAAGGGTCAGCACCTGGACGGTGCCGGCAATCGAGGGTGGCATCGCCGGCCCTGAGATCAACAGCGCCGCCACCAATCCGATCAGATGGGCGGCCATGGGATTGACCAGTCCGATTCCGGATGTGGGAGCGACCATTTGCGGTCCAGGGCCCGGTCCACGCGCCGCCTCAGCGCTTCAACCTCGTCCGGGTCGGTTAGATCGCTCAAGGTCATGGCCAATTCACCACCGTCAAGATCTGCTGCCACGCGAGCCAGATCATCGCGCATGGGGGCGGGTAGGCGTCGGCCGGCGAATTCCCAGATCACCGTGCGCAGCTTGGTCTGGGCGTGAAAGGTGAGTCCGTGATCTATGGCCCAGATCACGCCCTCCGAATCAGTCAGGCAATGGCCGGCCTTGCGATCGGCGTTGTTCGCGATCACGTCGAAGACCGCGAATTCCATCCACTCTCGCCGGTCGTGGCTCTGCGTGAGCTGGTCCGGATCCCATCCGCCGTCGACAAACATCTGAAGGGATCCGATTCCGTGCGGTGCCTTGGCGCGCACCACAGTGGGAGGGACGCAGGGCCAGCCCAGACTTTTGGCCAGCGCGTACGCCGCGACCTCTCGCCGAAAGAGCGTGCCCGGGGGAAAGTCCCACAGGGGCCGCTCGCCAGCGGCCGGCTTGTAGATGGCGAGCAGGTCAGGGTCCGGTCCGAGCCGCACCAAGAAGGTGTAATTGGAGGAGTGGGGCATGAGCCCGAGCAATTCCAGGTCGGGCAGGCTGGCCAGCGCCTCCTCAATGGCGCCGAAATCAAAAGACCGGCCGTAGGCCATTGGCGGCAGGGCAGGGGTGCCCACTAGGGTCGATTGGCAGGCCGCACCTGGGGCAGGGGGGCCGCCCCCCAGCCAGGACGCCCTGGGCCTGACCGGTGAAGGCGCGGAGCTGCTCGGGGCTGGCCCAAAATCGGGCGATTCCGGCGTTGGGCGTCCCCTCCGGGGCCTCGATCTCGCGGGCCACGATCACAAAACGGGCCTTGGCCTCGTGGAAGCCCAGTCCCAATTCACCGACCCGCCACGACATCTCGCCCGGTTCGGCGGGCGGTCGAACGGGCAGGGTCGGTCCGCCTTCGACCCCGAATCCCTGGGCCTCGAGCAGGGCCTGAATGCGCAGAAGCAGGCCCTGTACGTGGTATTTTTCGCACTCCAACAGGACGGTTTGGGTGGCGCTGCTGGCCCTCAGGTAGAAGCGCCGCTGGCCCGGCTCTCCGATCGCTCCAACGCCGATGCCCTCGACTGGATCGAGGTCAAAGCTCTCTCCCATCTAGGGCGATTGTCCGATACCCGGCCTGGTCTCGATGCAGGCCACGATGTAATCGCGATTGACCATGCAGAAGGGGACGACCGGTCCCTGGTCGGTCCGAAAGCTGGGATGAGTGGGTACCAGGCGGGCCTGACTGACGCCCAGGAATCGGGCCTTGCTCTCGTGGATGAAGCTGGAGATGGTGGACTGCAGCGGTACCGTGACAAAGCCCACCACCGAGACGCCGCGGCACAGGATCTTGATCCGGACCTCGCGCGAGCTCACCACCTGCCCGGGGTCGGGTCCGGGGTCGGTGTCGGTCAGGGGCAGAACCAGCAGGACCCGGTTCCGATTCAGACTCAGCCCTTGAACCTCCTCCCAGAAATCCTCCCCCTCCTGCCGGATGGAGCCGGCGTCGAGTTCGAGCATCGGATCGGGGTGGTTCAGATAGTCGCTGAGGCGGCGGGCGTGACGAATCACGAACTGTCCCCTAACCTCGACGAATGAGGGCCCGAGGTCGGCGACGGTACTTATCTCGGCGATGCGTAGCTCTTCCAACCTGTCAGGAACTCTATCCAAACGGTGCGTTTCGAGGTCGGCCGGGCCGGGAAAGAAATTATCGTAAGAACGCAACCAATCATATTCGGAGGATTCAATGCCCAAGACCGTAGGAATCGATCTCGGCACGACCAACTCTGTGATCGCGGTCATGGAGGGCGGGGAACCGGTGGTGATCCCCAATTCGGAAGGCGCCCGGACCACCCCATCGGTGGTGGCTTTCACCAAGTCGTCCGAGCGCTTAGTTGGCCTGCTGGCGCGTCGCCAGGCGGCGGTCAACCCAGAGAACACGGTCGGCTCCATCAAGCGTTTCATGGGCCGCACATCGAGTGAGGTGGACGCGGAGCGAAAGATCGTCCCCTACCAGGTGAAGGCGGGCAAGGACAATCGGGTCGTGGTTGAAGTCCCCTCGATGGGTAAGGAGTTCACGCCCGAAGAGATCTCGGCCATGATCTTGCAGAAGCTCAAGTCAGACGCGGAGGCGTACCTGGGTGAGAAGGTCACCGACGCGGTCATCACCGTCCCCGCCTATTTCAACGACTCACAGCGACAGGCGACCAAGAATGCGGGCCAGATCGCGGGCCTCAACGTGCTGCGCATCATCAACGAACCGACCGCCGCCTCGCTGGCCTACGGTCTGGACAAGAAGGAGAACGAGACCATCCTCGTCTTCGACCTCGGCGGAGGGACCTTCGATGTCTCCGTCCTGGACGTTGGCGATGGCGTCTTTGAGGTCAAGGCCACCAACGGAGACACGCATCTGGGCGGCGACGACTATGACCGCCGCATCGTCGATTGGCTGGCGGACGAGTTCAAGAAGGCGAACGGAATCGACCTCAAGGCCGACCGGCAGGCGCTCCAGAGGCTTACCGAAGCCGCCGAGCGGGCCAAGATCGAGCTCTCCTCGCGTCTCGAGACGACCATCAATCTGCCCTTTATTACCGCGGACCAGTCGGGCCCCAAGCACCTCGAGGTGGCCCTCACCCGGGCCAAGTTCGAGTCTTTGACGGCGGATCTGACGGATCGGCTGAAGGGACCGTTCATGGCCGCGCTCAAGGATTCCGGACTCACGCCGCGGGAGATCAACGAAGTCGTGCTGGTCGGCGGATCGACCCGAATGCCGGGCGTGCAGCAGCTCGTCAAGGACCTTTCGGGTGGCAAGGAACCGCACAAGGGAGTGAATCCGGATGAGGTGGTGGCGGTCGGCGCCGCCATCCAGGCCGGCGTCCTCAAGGGTGAGGTGAAGGACGTCCTGCTCCTGGACGTGACGCCGCTCTCCTTGGGCATCGAGACGCTGGGCGGGGTCTTCACCAAACTCATCGACCGCAATACGACAATCCCGACCTCGCGGTCCCAGATCTTCAGCACGGCGTCGGACAGCCAGACCTCGGTCGAGGTTCACGTTCTGCAGGGCGAGCGGGACTTCTCGTCCGACAATCGGACCCTGGGCCGCTTCCATCTGGATGGGATCGCCCCTGCTCCGCGCGGAATGCCACAGGTGGAGGTGACCTTCGACATCGACGCCAACGGCATCCTTTCGGTCAAGGCCCAGGACAAGGGCACCGGGAGGGAGCAGTCGGTGACCATCACCGCCTCGTCCACGCTCAACAAGGACGAGGTCGAGCGGCTTGTACACGAGGCCGAGTCGCACGCTTCCGAGGACCGAAGCCGGCGCGAGGAAGTGGAGCTCCGAAACCAGGCCGATCAGATGATCTATCAGGCGGAGAAGGTGTTGAAAGACAACGGCGACAAGATTCCGGCCGAGGTCAAGAGCGAGGTCGAGGCCAAGATGGAGGCGCTCAAGGCGGCCGCCAAGGAATCCGATTCGGCTGGCCTCAATAAGGCCATGGACGAATTCAACGAGGCCTTGCAGAAGGTCGGCCAGCACATATATCAGGAAGCCCCGGCTGGATCCTCGCCCGAGTCGGGTTCGGAGCCCAAGGCCGACGACGTGGTCGACGCGGACTACCGCGAGGTCAACTAGCTCTCGTAATTGAGGGGGGTGGCCGCTTCGCGGCCACCCGCTGCGGGCCCGAAGTGGTTGAACGCCGGTCGCTGGGCAGGCGCGCTCACGCTGCGCGGCTCCCGGGCGAGCGCGACCAGCCGCAGACGAATGCCGTCGGGGCGGTCATCGTTGGATGTGGTGGCGCCTCCTCCGCAGTGTTGGGCCGCCCGCAGAATGGCGCCGCCGCCAACCACCTGGAGCAACCTTCTGGTGTCGCTGCGACTCGGGCAGAGGCCGCCCACAACGCAACTCCGGAGGCGCGTTTGGGAGCCGACGGCGAGATTCGAACTCGCGACCTGCCAGGGCTACCAGGACCTCCATACGCTGGTCGCCTTCTCAGGCAGGGTTATCACCGAGGAGGGTGAGTATTCAGAACCACGGATGAACCACCTCTCCGAGTCCCAGACGGCCGAGGCCTTCGGGAGCGACGACTACCAGGTCATGATCGTGGGGGAGAAGTTCCAGACCGAGATGGGCCAGGTGGCAGCGATCATCGCCACCACAGAGAAGGCTCAAGGACCAGGCATCAAGGCCCACGGCGCCATCTACTCCAAGCTCGATCCCGCCATGGAGCGTTTTCGCGTTCGCGCCTAGACCTGCTGGAGGATGACGGCCATGTTCGTCCGGGCGGCCACCCGGTTGCGGCAGGGGTGGGTCCCAGATCACCTGCTGCAATCGCCCGACGTCCGCCACCAGCATCAGGCGGTCCACGGGCTCTTTTCCTGAGCGCCAACGGGCAACCGTTCCCGTCCCGGGATGCTTATCCCAGCGCTCTCCAGACGCTGCAGCGAGGTCTCCGGCCGCGAGCTGGAGGACGTAATACCAAGCCCACTGATCGGGCGGGAGCCTCGTCGATGCCGGAGCTCCCTGCTCCACCCATCGGTGCTATGACATCCGCCACGCTGGGGCCGCCCATAATCCGGGCGAAGCTCTATCGACTCAGGGCGTCGATGTCGTCCATGACCCCTACTTCCAGAGGGCGCGCCACAGGCCGCCCCGTCCCAGCAAGCGCCCGACGATCTTGTTCTTCCCCCGGCGCGCTATTCGCTTTGGGTTCCCAGACGATAAGGCGGAGAGGTCGTCTGCAGTCCGGGCGGCTTTGAACAAGATGCTCACGAGGCTTCTACGTGCCATTGGTACCTCCTTGGTGGGGCGCTGGCTGAGTCGACGCAAGAGTAATCGGTCAGGAGCCCGAGTAAGACCTGAGCGGGTTACCCTGCACGCACGCGCGAGGGCTGGGACAATGGTTGGGCAATTGCCCTCCGGCCAAGACCAACTCCTGCTGCTACCGCCGTCGGTCTGGGAATGGGTGGAGCCGGGGGACCTGACCCACCTCGGGTTCAGCCCACCCCGGTTGATGGCTGCGGATGGGCGGGTCGTCGTTTAGTCTTCCGCCCGCAACAGAGCCTCCATCGCGTCGTGGGAGTCGGACGGCATCAGGTGGCTGTAGGTGGTCGAGATCATGGCCAGGCTCGTGTGCCCGAGGATGTTTTGGAGTTGGATCGGGCTCATTCGTTTGGGGAGCGCCCAGGTCGCGTAGGAGTGCCTGAGCAGATGGGGATAGACCCGCTTCTTGATCCCGGCTTTCTCGCCCAGGTCCCGTACCAACTGCTCGACCCCTGACTCCTTGAGCGGCTCGGCGGCTGGTGTGACTGAGGTCAAAACTCCCCTCTAAGGGGGAGGGGGAGCCGACGGCGAGATTCGAACTCGCGACCTGCCACTTACGAGGCGGCTGCTCTGCCAGCTGAGCTACGTCGGCAATGGCCCAGTGATTCTACGAGGTGAACTATCATCCCTCGGGTGTCCGAGCCGCGCGTCGAGAGGCTCGCCGCGAGCGAGCTCGACCTCATCCGACCTTTACTAGTGGACCTCAACCTGCTGGAGCAGACCTACTACGCCGAGCACCCGCAGCTCAGCCGCGCCGAGGTGGAGAGCGGGTTGGGCGGTCTTGAACCTCACTTTGTCGGGGAGAACGTGATCCTGTGCGTGCGGGAGGCGGACGGCGCCCAGCTGGCGGGGTTCTGCTGGGTGGTTCTTTTCGACCCCGGGACGGGCCTCGAAGGCGAGGTGGCGGAGGTCTTCGTGGCGGAGGATCACCGTCAGGAGGGAGTCGGACGGGCGCTGTTGTCGGCGGCGGTTGCCATCTTCGAGGAGCGTGGGGTGACTCTGGGCTACGTTTGGACCCGGGCCGCCAACGAGGCGGCGACCGCGCTCTACCAGCACGCTGGCTTCAGCCCCACCAAGCAGGTCGTGATGAGCTGGTATCCAACCGAGCGCTGAGGGCTCCGAGCGCCCCGGGGCCGCGGGCGCTCCAACTACAATCAGACCGGTGATCGAGCCCAAGGGGCCCGAGCCAGGCTCGCCGCCGCCCGCCGGCAGCAGCCGCCATCGCCCTCCCCGGATGCTTGCGACCATCCTGATTGTGGTGGTGGTGGCGGCCATCGTCGCGGCGGGCGTGAGCGAAGCCGTGCTCCGGTTCCAGTCCCGGAACAACCAGCAGGCGGTGAACCTGGACAGCAGGGTCAGCATCACCGAGGAGAGCGCGATCACCTCCGTGGCCGCGACCGCAACGCCAGCGGTGGTCGAGATTTTGGGCCACGGCGCCGGGGCTCCGCCGAGTTCAGGATTTCTGGTCAGTTCTGACGGCTACATCGTGACCAACGTTCAATCGGTGGTGGGGGATTCGAATCTGACCGTGATATTGGCGTCCGGAGGTCGCGCTCATCAGGCGCGGCTGGTCGATTACGACTGCCAGAGCGGGGTGGCCGTTTTGAAGATCGATCAGGTTTCAAACCTTCCCAGCCTAGCTTTTGGCGATTCTGATGCACTCAAGGTGGGACAGACCCTGGTGACCCTGGGGGGGGCCGGCCAAACCGCTGCGCTCTCGCACTCCGTGGTGAGCGCGCTGCACCTCTTCAACCTCATCGACGACCCTCTCAACCCCGACCAGCGAATACAGGTGTGGGACACCTTCTCGGGCGATCTGCCGACTCCGTCCGTGGTGTCCGGAGGTCCGGTGCTGAACGTGGGCGGGCAGGTGGTGGGATTGGCCACCCAGGCTCTGGCGTCAGGTCAGGCGGCGGACTACGTCGTGGCCGCCAACGACATCGCACCCGAGGTCCAGCAGGTGCTCTCGACGGGCCAGATTGTGGTTCCCGGACTGGGTGCGCAGGTCCGCAGCCTGTCCAGCAATGACCTGGCGCTGAGTGGCGATGCGGGTGGCGCGCAGATCACCGCCCTGACGCCGGGGGGTCCGGCCGCCCAGGCGGGCCTGACGGTGGGAGACGTGATCACGGAACTGGATGCCCAGCATCTGGACGACGCCCATCCGGTCGGCGCTCTGTTGCGGCGCGACTACAAGCCGGGCCAGCTGGTGGCGGTCACCTTCAGCCGGTCAGGTTCGCCGCGGCAGGCCCAGCTGACGCTGGACTCGGAGCACCCGGTTTGCTGATCGGCGGCCCCCACCTCGAACTGGAGGCGGCGATTGCCACGGCCGTCATCAAGATGGGGGTGGAGATCCCGCCGGAGACAGAGCTGGTGCGCACCAAGAACCCTGCCCACGGTGACTACGCGAGTTCGGTGGCCATGAAGCTGACTCGAGAGCTGGGCGCTTCGCCGGCCGCCATCGCCCAGCGTCTGGCCGGTCTGATGGAGTTACCGCAGGCCAGCGTGGCCGTGGTCGGCGCCTACCTGAACCTGACCCTCAGGCCAGACTGGCTTCGTCAGCTGGTCGCCCACGTTGCCGCCAGCCAGGACTGGGGCGCATCTAAGTTGGGCGCGCGGCAGCGGGTTCAAGTGGAGTTCGCCAGCGTCAACCCGACCGGACCGCTCCACATCGGCCACGGCCGCGGTGTGATCCTGGGCGACACGCTCTGCCGCCTGCTGGCGTTCACCGGTCACCAGGTGGAACGCGAGTACTACGTCAACGACCAGAACACCCAGGCCCGCCTCTTCGGGGCGTCGATCTTTGCCCGGATGCACGAGCAGGACGTTCCCGAAGGTGGTTACCAGGCCGACTACGTGCGGGAGCTGGCGGAGCAGGCCGCGCTCGGCCAGCCCGGCCTGGGGGAAATGGCCGAGGAGGAGGCCAAGAGTGAGCTTCGCCGCTTTGGGGTGCAGCGCATGGTGGAGCGTCTTCGCGAAAGCGTGGCCAGGATTGGTGTCACGTACGACAGCTGGTTGTTCGAGAGCTCGCTCTGGGATGAGGGACTGGCCCAGGCGGCCATCGAGCGGCTGCGCGCGGGCGGCCACCTGAAGGAAAAAGAGGGAGCGCTCTGGTTCTCACCGGAGGTGCCGGGCTGGAAAGACCTGGATGAGGATCGCGTAGTGGTGCGCTCCAACGGCGAGCCGACCTACTTCGCCTCCGACCTCGGATACCTGCTGAGCAAGTTCGAACGTCGCGGATTCGAGCGCGGGATCGTGGTGTGGGGGGCCGACCACCATGGGTACGTGCCCAGGATCCGCGCCGCCATGGTGGCGATGGGCCTCAAGCCAGAGCGCCTGGTGGTGATTCTGAACCAGCTCGTCAATCTGAAAGACGGCAAGATGTCGAAGCGCCAGGGTCGATTCGTGCTCTTGGATGATCTGGTCGATCGCGTCGGGGCCGATGTGGTGCGCTACTTCTTCCTGATGCGCTCGCCCGAGGCCATGATGGAATTCGACCTCGACCTCGCCACCAGCGAGGGCAACGACAACCCCGTCTTCTACGCCCAGTACGCCCACGCGCGTCTGGCCGGTGTCGAACGCACGGCGCTCGACCGCCACCCTCGCCTGCCCGAATCCGCCCCCCTCGGCCTCTTGGATCAACCGTCCGAATTGGCCTTGGCGCGTCAGATCGCGTTCTGGCCGGACGTGGTCCGGGTGGCCGCACAGGAGTTGCAACCGCACCGGCTGCCCTACTACGTACACGATCTGTCCGAAGCCGTACACGCTTTCTATCATTCGGGAAATCAGAATTCCGAGCTGCGGGTGGTGGTCGATGATCCGGAGCTCACCCGAGCCCGCCTCGAACTCTGCCGAGCCGCTCAGAAAACGCTCCGCAACGCCCTCAGTCTGATGGGCGTCTCGGCTCCGGAGCGAATGTGAGGAGGTCATCGTTTTGGAGCTAACCTGGTATGGGCTGTCCTGCTTTCGGCTTCGCGGCCGCGCGGCGGCGGTGGTCACCGACCCCTATGCACCAGCTCTTGGTCTGAAGCTGGCCAAGCTGGACGCGGACTTGATCACGATCTCGCACCATCACCCCAACCACGACTTCACCGGCGGGGTGAAGTCGGGCCGTATCATCGACGGGCCCGGGGAATACGAGGTCAGCGGTGTATCGGTGCTCGGCGTGCACAGCGCTCATGACGACCAGCAGGGCGATTTGCTCGGCTACAACACCATCTATGTGATCGAACTCGACGAGGTGCGCGTCTGCCACCTGGGGGATCTGGGGCATCGCCTCGACGACAGGATCCTGGAAAGCCTGGACGACATCGACGTGCTGCTGGTACCGGCCGGAGGCGGGTCCGCTCTGGACGCCACCCGGGCCGCCGAGGTGGTGCGCCAGATCGAGCCCCGTTGCGTTGTACCCATGCACTACGCCTTGGCCGGGATGAAGGCCGAGCTGGAGGGCGTCGATCGATTCTTGAAGGAAATGGGAGCGGCCGCGCCCGAGGTCCAGGGCAAGCTCGTGATCCAGGCGGCGGGAGGCGACTACGAGACGAGGACGGTTGTGCTGGAGCCCCGCGTCTAGCCTGTAGACTGATAAGAAACCGCAGGGGGTTGCAGTTGTCGAAGTACGTGTTCGTGACCGGGGGCGTGGTTTCGTCCCTCGGAAAGGGCATCACGGCGGCCTCGATCGGCAACATCCTGAAAGCCCGGGGACTTTCGGTCACGCTCCAGAAACTCGATCCCTATCTCAATGTCGACCCCGGAACCATGAGCCCCTACCAGCACGGAGAGGTGTTCGTGACCAACGACGGGGCCGAAACGGACCTCGACCTGGGCCACTACGAGCGATTCGTGGATGTCAATCTGACGGCCGCCTCCAACGTCACCACCGGCAAGGTCTATGCCGAGGTGATCGCCAAGGAGCGTCGCGGCGACTATCTGGGCGCCACCGTTCAGGTCATCCCCCACATCACCAACGAGATCAAAGAGCGGGTGTTGCGGGCGGGCCGTGAGTCGCAGGCCGAGGTCGTGGTGTGCGAGGTGGGGGGGACGGTCGGGGACATTGAGTCCCAGCCCTTCCTGGAGGCCATCAGACAACTCAAGAACGACCTCGGCCGCCAGAACGTGTTCTATGTCCACGTTTCCCTCGTGCCCCTAATTCGGGGCGAAGAGATGAAGACCAAACCGACCCAGCATTCGGTTCAGGCGCTGCGGGCGATTGGAATTCAGCCCGACGCCATCGTGGCTCGGTCCGAGAAGCCGGTCGAGCAGGAATTAAAGGATAAGATCGCCCTCTTTTGCGACGTGCCGCGAAGCGGGGTGATCGGCGTTCCCGACGTCGAGTCGATTTACCAGGTGCCACTGATGCTGGAGGAGGCGGGCCTAGCCCGCCTCATGGTGGAGCACTTCGATCTGCCCCAACAAGAGCCCCAGCTTGGCTTTTGGGCCAACGTTGGTCAGCTCCCGCTGCGCTCGCGGGGCACCGTGCCGGTGGCGGTGGTGGGCAAATACGTGCAGTTGCCGGACGCCTACCTGTCGGTCACCGAGGCTCTGCGTCACGCTGGCTTCCATCACGACGTGGCGGTCGAGATCCGCTGGATCTCGTCCGAATCGCTCGACCAGGGTGACACCTCGGCCCTCAAGGGCGTGGGTGGAATTGTGGTTCCGGGTGGATTCGGGTACCGCGGTGTCGAGGGCAAGATCATCGCGTCGGCCTATGCCCGCCACAATCGCATCCCCTACCTGGGGCTGTGCCTGGGCATGCAGTGCGCGGTCATCGATTTCGCCCGGGAGGTCCTGGGCCAGCCGGACGCCGACTCGACCGAGTTCGCGGCCTTCACGTCGACCCCGGTCATCGACCTGATGCCCGAGCAGCGGGACGTCGCCAACCTGGGCGGAACCATGCGGCTGGGCGTCTATCCCTGCAAGTTGGAGCCCGGATCGCGCGCCCACCAGGCCTATGGGGAAGAGGTGGTGTACGAACGCCACCGGCATCGCTTTGAGTTCAATAACGAGTACCGCGACCTGCTGCACGAGGCGGGCATGAGATTCAGCGGGCAGTCCCCCAACGGGCGCCTGGTAGAGATCATCGAGATCCCTTCCCATCCCTGGTTCGTGGCCAGCCAGTTTCATCCCGAGTTCCAGAGCCGCCCCCAGCGACCGCACCCGCTCTTCCGCGACTTTCTTGCGGCGGCGATTGATCTGAGTGGCATCGATCAGATGGAATTGGGCTCGCCGGCCCCTCCGCAACGCTCTGCAACAATGGTCGAAGGCTGATCGTGGCGGGCGGCGGCAAGGCGCAGGCGGGGGTGGCCGCGAGGTGAACGTGGAGAGCGCCGCGCACGATGCCGACGTCCGCATTCTGGTCGTGCCCAGCCTCATCCGGGTGACCGAGTTGACTGCCCTCTCATCGGCTCGTTTGATGGGCCGCGGTGACGTGGATGGGGTGCGTGAGCAAGCCTCGGTCTCGATGCGCGGGGCCATCGACAACCTCGGCGTCGGCGGTCGAGTGGTGCTGGGCCCGCGCGGCGATCGACTCTTGAGCCACGGCAGCGTGCTGGGTCAGGATGGAAGTCCCCAGTTCGACTTCGCCGTCTATCCGGTCGAGGGGGCGAGCCTGGTGGCCAAGGGGCTGACCGGCGCCCTCTCTATTCTGGTGGCGGTCGAGCCGGGCGATTTTCCGGTTTTGCCCGAGGTCTGGTACGCGGAGAAGATCGTGGCCGGAGCCATCGCCCGCGGGGCCATCGACATCAACGACCCGCTGGCGGACAACCTGCGTCGAATCGCCTTCGCCCGCAACGTTCGAGTCTCCGACCTGGCCGTCGCGATCCTCGATCGGCCCCGTCACGCCGATCTCATTCGGGAGATCCGGGACATGGGGGCGCGGATTGTGCTGCTGGAAGAGGGGGAGATTGCGGGGGCCCTGATGGCGGCCACGGAGGGGACTGGGATCGACGCCATGGTGGGCATCGGAGGGCTCCAGGAGACGGTCATCGCGGCCTGCGCCATTCGCTGCCTGGGGGGCGAGATCCAAGCCCGATTGTGGCCCCGCAACGATCAGGAGAAGCTGCTGGTTGGCGACGCCACCACGCGGGTGCTGACGGTGGACGAGTTGTCTCCCCGGCAGGCCGATGTGGCCGTGACCGGGGTCTCGGGCGGGCCCTTGCTGCGTGCCGCGTGGTACGGCAGTCTTTGGGCGGAGACGGATTCGCTCACCATGTCCACGCGCTTTGCAACCGTGCGCCGGATCCGCACCAAGCATCACCGAATGAGCGAGCAGACCTGACCAGAGGCTGCTCTGGACGGGGTGGGATTTTTCCCCCGCCCCGGATTATGTGGGCCGGCATGCGGGTATGAATGGAGGATGAGCCAGCCCGGGGGGCCGGGCGACCCGCCAGAGGCGCCCTACCAGCCCTTTCAACAGTATTACCAACCCACCCCGGGTACCCGCCCGCCGGGCGGCGGGCGGCGGGGCGGCGGTGGCGCCCTGATCAGTGGGCTGATGGCCGTGCTGGCGTTCCTCAAGTACGGCGGACTACTTCTCCTCAAGCTGCCGCTTCTGCCCACGCTGCTGAGTCTGGCGATCAGCTTTGGGGCCTACGCCGTCTTCTTCGGCCCCGCGTTCGCGATCGGTTTTCTGCTCATGATCCTGATTCACGAGATGGGGCACGTGATCGAGATCCGGCGCCAGGGCATGCGCGCCACGGCGCCCCTTTTCATCCCCTTCCTGGGCGCCGCCATCTTCCAGCGCTCCCACCCCCAGGATGCCCTTCACCAGGCTGAAATCGGCATCGCCGGACCGGTGGCGGGCACGATCGCGGCCACCGCCGCATTTGCCCTCTACGCGGCCACCCAGAACCCCGTCTTCCTGGCCTGGGCTTACCTCGGCTTCTTCCTCAACCTCTTCAACCTCATCCCCCTGGGAATGTTGGACGGGGGCTGGATTCTGGCCGTGGCGTCGAAGTGGTTTCAGGTCTTTGGCGTCGCCGTCATGTTCCTGGCCGTGTTCTTCATCGGCTTCAGCCCGATCATTCTGGTCATCGCCATCATGGCCATCCCGACCGTGATCTCACGCTTTAAGAACGATCAATCGGCCTACTACCAGTCGGTCCCCAGCGCCTCGCGTTGGGCGATGGGGCTGGCCTGGCTGTTCTTGACCGGTTACCTCGCCTACGCCCTTCTCCAGGTCCACACTCTGTTGCACGGCTTGGTCGGGTAGAATTTTGCGGCTCCCAGGTCGGTTAAATGGCGAAGATGAAAGATCAAATCCACCCCAACTACTTCCAAAGCGCGGTCGTGACCTGTGTCTGCGGTAACACCTTTGTCACCGGATCGACCCAACAGTCGCTTCGCACCGAGGTGTGTTCTCGCTGCCACCCCTTCTACACCGGCCAGCAACGAATCGTCGACACCGGTGGCCAGGTGGAGCGGTTCATGAAGCGGGCGGCCAAGTCGGTCCGCTAGAAGACGCCATGGCGCGACCGGAGGGGACGCCGACCGCGTCGGTCGCGCCGCCGGACGCAGCCCCCTTCTTTTACGGTGGCCAGGCGGTCATCGAGGGCGTGATGATGCGGGGGCGAGCCCACTACGCAATCGCCGTTCGCCTGCCCCGAAGCGGAACCATCAGGATCGAGCGGGGGGAGCTGACCGCCCCCATCTACGTGAGCCGTGTCTGGCGGTGGCCCTTCCTGCGCGGCCTTGCCATGCTGGGCGAGCAGTTGCACCTGGGCATGAAGAGCATGATGTGGTCGGCCGCGGTCAACGCCGGTCAGGAGGACGTTGTCTTCGGGCGGCGAGAGATCGCCATCTCGGTCGGCCTGGCCCTGGTCGCCTCGCTGGTCCTGTTCATCGGTTTGCCGCTACTCGGGGCGGGGCTGGCGGCTGGACATTCCGGCTCGGTCGCGTTCGTGATCGTCGAGGGGCTCTTGAGGATCGGGCTGGTGCTGGGCTACCTGGTCCTGATTGCTCAGTTGTCGGATGTGAAGCGCGTTTTCCAGTATCACGGGGCCGAACACATGACGATCAACGCTTTCGAGGCGGGGTGGCCGCTGAAGGTTGAGAACGTGCGTCGGGCGAGTCGCCTTCACCCCCGCTGTGGGACCGGATTTCTGGTGGTTCTGCTGGTCGTCTCGGTGGTCCTGTTCAGCCTGGTGGCACTGCTGCACCCGAACTTGGTCGGAATTGTCCTCTCGCGCCTCGTCGGCATACCGATCATCGCCAGTCTGTCCTACGAGGGAATCCGATTCATGGCCCGGCATCCCACCCAGCGGCTGGTGCGAATCCTTCTTCAGCCGGTTCTCTACACCCAGAAACTGACCACTCGGGTGCCGGCCGACGACATGATCGAGGTTGGCATCGCCGCCTTCCAAGCCGCGCGAGCGGGGGAGGGAGCGAGTTGATCGATCGCCTTCAGGCCACGCGCGCCCGCTACGAACAGATCGAGGGTCAGATGGGCCGCCCGGAGGTGGTCGCCGACCACCAGCGCCTCGCCGCCCTGGGCCGCGAGCTGCGCGGCCTGCAGGATCTGGTCATGGCCTATGACGAGTACGTAAGCGTACGGAGCCAGCGAGATGAGGCCAAAAGCCTGCTGCGGGGCGAGCAGGAATCCCAGATGCAGGAGTACCTGCGGCACGAGGCGGAACAGTCGGAGACCCGCCTGGAGCAGTTGGACCAGCGCCTCCGGGAGTTGCTGCTGCCCAAGGATCCCAACGATGAGCGCGACGTGGTGGTCGAGATCGCCGGTGCCGAAGGTGGTCAGGAGGCGGCCCTTTTCGCAGCCGATCTATTTCGGATGTATGCCCGCTGGGCCGAGACCAAGGGTTGGAAAATCGAGGTTCTCGACTCTCACGAGACCGGACTGGGCGGATTCGACAAGATCTCATTCGAGGTTCACGGTCAGGGCGCCTATTCCCTGTTCAAATTCGAGGGCGGCGTGCATCGAGTACAGCGCGTGCCTCAGACCGAGGCTCAGGGTCGGGTGCACACGTCCGCCGCCACCGTGGTCGTCATGCCGGAGGCGGAGGAGGTGGAGGTGGAACTCGCGGACAAGGATTTGAAGATCGAAACCTCGACCTCGACCGGCCCCGGCGGGCAGAGCGTCAACACCACCTACTCCGCCATCCGCATCACCCACCTACCGACCGGCATGGTGGTGGCGATTCAGGACGAGAAATCACAGCTCAAGAACAAGGAGAAGGCACTTCGCGTGCTTCGCGCCCGCCTCTACGAGCGCAAGCTGGCGGAGCAGCACGCCGATCAGAAGGAGCAGCGATCATCGATGGTCAGGAGTGGCAACCGGTCGGAGAAGATCCGGACCTACAACTACCAGCAGAATCGGGTCACCGACCACCGCATCAGTCTTGACCTCTACAAACTTGATCGCATCCTGCAGGGCGACCTGGACGAGGTGGTCACGCAGCTCGCCGCCGCCGAGCGGGAGTCACTCCTCAAGGTTCAGGAGGAGGAGTAAGCGGGATGGGCCTCAGCCTCCTGGAGGTGCTGAGGCGAGCCACCTCGTACCTGTCCACGCACGGCTCGTCCTCCCCTCGGCTCGACGCCGAACTGCTCTTGGCGCACGCCTTGGGGTGCCGCCGCCTCGATCTCTACCTTCAGTTCGACCGCAGCCTGCAGGACCCGGAACTGGCGCGCTACCGCGACCTCACCGGTCGCCGCGCCAAGGCGGAGCCGGTCGCGTATCTGGTCGGGAGCAAAGAATTCATGAAGTTGGATTTCAGCGTCAGCGCTGACGTGCTGGTGCCCAATCCGGACACCGAGGTGCTGGTCCAGCGGGCCGTCTCGCGAGCTCGTCAGTGCGGCCGCCCGGTGCGAGTTGCAGACGTGGGCACGGGCAGCGGCTGCATCGCAGTGTCGATCGCCCACTACGTGCCTGAAAGCACCGTGTTTGCGTCCGACGACAGTCCTGAGGCGCTGGCGGTGGCGGCCCAAAACGTCAGCCGTCACGGATTGGAGGACCGCGTCAGCCTTCTCTTGGGCAACCTCCTCCAGCCCCACCCGTCGGACTTGGATCTGGTCCTGGCCAACCTGCCCTACCTGCCCCGCTCCGCTTCGCTCCCTCCCGAGGTCCTGGCTCAGCCGGCACACGCCCTCTTCGGCGGGAAGAGCGGAGCCGAATTGGTCGCCGCGCTGCTCTCGACCGCGGGCGCGCATCTGGCGGCGGGCGGGCGGGTGCTGGCCGAGATCGATGGCGGGATCCTGGACCAGCTTGACCTGTCCGGGTTCGCCGGCCACCAGGTTCACGGCGACCTATCCGGCCGGCCGCGGGTGCTCGAAGCGTGGATCTGATTTCGGCCGACGCGGCCGGCATCAAGCAGGCCGCCGCCGCCATCTTGGCGGGCGGGGTGATCGCCTTTCCCACCGACACGGTCTACGGACTGGCCGCGCTGGCGTCTGATTCGGCCGCGATCCAGCGCATCTATGAGATCAAGGGCCGCGATCAGAGCCGGGCCCTGATTCTGATGGTCTGGAGCGTTGAGCAGCTCGAGGGCTGGGCTCGAATCGAGCCCCGGGCGCGGTCGGCCATGCACCTGTGGTGGCCTGGCCCTCTGACCCTGGTCGTGCCCGCCGGTCCTCTGGCACGACCTCCCCTTTCGTCCGACCAGTCACGGTCGATCGGAGTCCGGATCCCAAACCACCCCTTGGCCCTCAAACTCCTGGCCGCCGTGGCTGTTCCATTGGCCACGACCAGTGCCAACCGCAGCGGCCAAGAGCCGGCCCTGACCGCGGCCGCGTCCGCCCAGATCCAGGGTTTGGACGCGGTTCTGGCGGGCGCTGCGGCGCCCGGCGGGGTTCCCAGCGCGGTGGTCGACCTGACCCGATCTCGGGCCCGTTTGATCCGATCCGGATCCATCCCGCGAGGCGACCTCGAGGCTTACTTCGAATTCGGCCCCGAGGCTCGCCCACCCTCACCAGGCACCTCCGAGGCGAGAGGCTAGTTCCAACTCGGCCGGCGGGCGGGGGATGAGCGTGCCCATTCCGTTTCGGCCCACACATTGACCCCGCTTCAGGTCTGCGATCGTGGGGTGGGGCCGCGGAGGAGATCACGCGCCTTCAGCCGCCCGACTTGCGGCGCTTGCCATTCTCGGCCGCGTAGCATTCAGCAAATGGCCCAATCCTCGATCGCCCCACTTTTTAGCGCACTGGATCGCAGCGACCCCGCCGTTTCGGACCTGATCCGGCGCGAATATCGGCGCCAGAGTCAGACCCTGGAGCTGATCCCCTCTGAGAACCTGGCCAGTCCTGCGATTTTGGAAGCCCTGGGCACCCTCCTCACCAACAAGTACGCCGAGGGTTATCCAGGGCGGCGCTACTACGGTGGCTGCGAGGTCGTGGATCTGATCGAGCAACTGGCCATCGATCGCGCCAGGGAGCTGTTCGGCGCCCAGTACGTGAACGTTCAGCCCCATTCCGGCAGCCAGGCCAACGCCGCCGTGTACGCCGCCATCTGCAAGCCCGGAGACCGCGTCATGGGCATGGATTTATCAGCCGGCGGACACCTGACCCACGGTAGCCCGGCCAATTTCAGCGGCAAGCTCTACGAGATCCACTCCTACGGAGTCAACCGCGAGACCGAGCTCATCGACTACGACGAGGTGCAAGCGCTGGCCGAGCAGGTTCGGCCGCGCATGATCATCGCCGGCTATTCGGCGTATCCACGCCGCATCGACTTTGCACGTATGCGGGCAATCGCCGACGGGGTCGGCGCGGTTCTGCTGACCGACATGGCCCACTTCGCAGGCCTGGCTGCGGGCCAGGTCTATCCAAATCCGGTGCCCCATTCCCACGTGGTCACGACCACCACCCAGAAGACCCTGCGCGGGGCCTGGGGGGGGATGATCCTGTCGGCCGACCACGACCGGCAGAAGGAACTCGATTCGGCCGTCTTTCCAGGTCAGCAGGGGGGGCCCCTGATGCACGCCATCGCCGCCAAGGCGGTCTGTTTCGGGGAGGCCCTGAAGCCGTCCTTCCGGGACTACGCGCAGGAGGTGGTGACCAACGCCCGCCGTCTCGCGGCACGGTTGACCGAGCGCGGGTTGCGACTCACCACGGGGGGCACAGACAACCATCTCATGCTCGTCGACCTGCGTCCCCTGAACCTCAAGGGACGAGCGGTGCAGGATCGTGCCGACCGGGTCGGCATCACCCTCAATTCAAATGCCATCCCCTTCGATGAATCGTCCAAATTCAATCCCAGCGGAATCCGCCTGGGTACGCCCAGCGTCACCACCAGGGGCATGGGTGAAGTCGAGATGGGGGAGATAGCGGACTGCGTTGCCGACCTCCTGGAGGCTCTCCAGAGGGAGGAGCCGGAGTCCACCTACGACGCGATTCGGGAGCGAACCATGGATCTCTGCCGAAGGTTCCCGCTACCCTACTCGGCCGTCTGAGCGGGGCCCGCGTGGTTCCGCCATAGCCGGGTACTGACCTTGCCGGATGCGTTCTTCAGTCCCGCGTCGTGGTCCGCGATTCAACAGAATCTCGGACCGGCCGTGCGGCCGACCCTGGTCGCGCTGGTGGCGGCTCTGGTCCTGACGCCGCTCTCGATCTGGGTCGCCTCGCGCATGGGGCTGGTTTCCCGCCCCGATCGGGAGCGCGACCTCCACACCCACGCCGTGCCCTACCTGGGGGGCCTGGCCGTCTACGCCGCGTTTGCTCTGTCGGCGCTACTTTTCCTGCCCGTCGACTCGCTCCATCTAGCCCTATTGATACTGTGCGGGCTGACGGCGGTCATCTTCCTCTGGGACGACGCTCGCGAGCTTCCGGCATGGAGCAAGCTGATCCTGCAGGCGTTCATCGGGCTGGTCGCAATCGTCGGTTTTGGCAACGGCTTCAGGATCGACTTCATCGGCGTGGGGCACCACCAGGTGATCGAGTTGGGCTGGCTGGCGGTACCCGTCACGCTCTTTTGGATCCTGGGCATGCAGAACACGGTCAATCTGCTCGACGGGGTCGACGGCCTGGCGGGGGGGGTGGTGGCCATCGTCGCCCTGATCCTGCTGGTGGCTGCTGCGGGGCGCGGCGACCAGTCCCACGTGCTGATCTTGGCCGGGGCGCTGGCCGGCGCCTGCCTCGGTTTCCTGTTCTTCAACTTTCATCCCGCGCGCGTCTTCATGGGTGATTCGGGCGCCTATTCGCTGGGTTTGGCGCTGGCCCTGATTTCGGTCTTGGGCGTGGCCAAGCAGGCGGTCGCCTTCGCCCTCGTGGTGCCGGTGCTGGCGCTGGCCGTCCCCATCATCGACACCGGGCTGGCGATTGTTCGCAGGCGCCGGGCCGGGGTCTCCATCGCCCATGCCGACAGCCGTCACATCCATCACCACCTGCTCGACTTCGGCCTGACGCAACCCGAGATTTGCATCGTCTTCTACGCCGCCACGGCCATCCTCGGCTCGGTCGGCCTGATGACGCTGGGCCACAAGCGCATCCTGTCCATCTCCATCGTGCTGATGGTGGTGGCTCTATCGACGCTCATCGGCGAGCGGCTGCAGAAGTTGGAGTGGCGCCTGGGGAGCTCCGTTGGCGACCCTGGATCGGACCGCGGCTGAAATGATCGAGCTCAAGCGCCGGGCCGGGTCGGGCGGGCCAGCGGCGGCTCGGATTCTGGCCGCCGAGGCCAGCCAAGCGTGACCCCGGGAGGTTGTCCTTGGGCGCCCTCGAAGGGCCGGCGGGGTGCCCTCCGGGCCCCGCCCGTCCACCTTGAGTCGAACCTCGGCCGGAGTCCGTGGGCGAGCCCCAGCAGGAGTGGGCCATGCCCGCGTCCGACGGTCCTGCTCCGCACCATGCCGACCCGCTAGACTGTCGCGGGGAATGGCGCGGGTCGGCGGGGATAAGGGCCGGGGTGCGCCACCCACAGGAAGAGGGTTATCGGCGATGGGCTTGCTCATCGCGGCTGCGTTCGTGGGACCGCTGTTGTTGGGGCTGATGCTCGATGGCGCGGCCAAGACCAGCCCCGTCTTCCTGCTGGCGGGTTTGTTGGTGGGAATTGGCGCGGCCGTGGCCGTGGTCTTGGCGAGGTTCAGGCGATACCTGTGAGTGCGATCGTCAGTCCCCTGCGGATGACGTTTGTGGCCTGCGTGGCGGTGGCCCTGGTCGCGATGTCGCTGCTGACCGTGGCCGGCCACCCGGCGGGCGGAGCCGCGTTGGCCCTCGGCCTACTATTGGGATCGGGCAACGGGCTGCTGATCCGGCGGTCTCTGCACGCCGACCTCGGTTTTAGGACCGCCAGCCTTGGTCGGCTGGCCCTGCTCAGCGCGGCTGGGGTGGGGCTGGGCGCACTGCTGGGGGTGCAGCAGATCGCCCTGGTTTTGATCGGTATCGGGGTCTCGCAACTGCTCTTGGCGGGTGCCGCCGGTTACCAGTTGGTGCGCCAGTGACGCCCCTCATCGGATTCCTGGCCGAGGCGGCGCCGGGTACCCACCAGACCGTAGCCGTGTGCGGAAACGGGAGAGAGTCGCTGAACCTCATCGCCCTGCGCTTTTACTACTGCGCGATAACCCCGGACACGCTTATTTCAAGCGCCCTGGCCATCGCCGTCACCCTCTGCCTCGGTTTCCTGATCGTTCGTAGCCTCAATTCGGGGGTGCCTGGCAAGCTCCAATACATTCTCGAATTCCTGCTCCATTACGTCCGCGGATTGGTATCGGAGACGGTGGCCGACGACGCTGCGTTCGTGATCCCACTGGCGGCAACAGTCGGGTTCTACATCCTGGTCGCCAACTGGCTCGAATTCTTCCCCTTGCCGGCGCCGCTGATACACCCGGCCACAGCCGATCTGAACCAAACCCTGGCCATGTCCATATTCGTGTTTCTGGCCGTGCAGGGCTACTCCATCAAGGTGCTGGGACCGGGCGGATATCTGCGCCGCTTCACGCGGCCCTTCGAGATGCATGTCGTCGTGCGCATTCTGTTCGTGCCCCTCAACATCGTTGAGGAGGTGGCCAAGCCGATTACGCTCGCGCTTCGGCTCTTCGGCAACCTCTTCGCCGGCCTCCTCATGGTCTACCTGCTGGGGCTCCTGATCAGCTACTTGGCGAGCGCGCCGCTGTTGATCAAGCCCCTTTCGCTGGTGGGCTTGGGCTTCCTGATCGTTTGGAAGACCTTCGCCGTCGTCTTTGTCGGGACCATCCAGGCCTTCATCTTCATGCTCCTGACCGTCATCTACTTCGGCATGGCCCGCGAAGGCCTCGAGGAGTCGCACATCCGGCATTCGTCCGGATCCACAAACCCGTCGGTTCACAACCAACTAGGAGGAGACCCTGAATGAATCACGCCATCGCCCTAGCGGGCGCTCTGATCGCGTTTGGGCTGGCGCTGGGCGGGGGCGCCATCGGCGCCGCCATCGGTGACGGCCTGGCCGGTAGCGCCACCATCGCCGGGATCAGTCGCCAGCCTGAGGCGTCGGCCCGCCTCCAAGTCCTTATGTTCATCATCATCGGCCTGGTTGAGGCCATGTACTTCATCAACCTGGCCTTGGGCTTCTACTTCATCGGCGTCGCCGCGGGCGTCAAGGGTTGACCTTGGAGCTCGCGATGCGCCTCGCCACCATCGGGCTGCTCGACCTGAGCCTTTCGTTTGTGGCTGAGGTGGTGGCCTTCCTGGCCATGGTGCTGATCCTGGCCCGCTGGGTGTACCCGCCCGTGATAAGGGTGGCCGAGGCCCGACAGAGGAGTGTTTCCGAGCAACTCCGGTTGGCGGAGGAGGCACGGACGGCGGCCGAGGAGCGCCTACAGGAAGCGGTCGCCAAGTTGAACGCGGCCCAATCCCAGGCAGCCGAGATCGTCGAGGCGGCCGGCCGCTCGGCCGAGGCCCTGCGCGTGGAGCTGCGTCAAAGGTCCGAGGAGGAGGCGCACCGGGTGGTGGAAGCGGCGCGCGACGACATCGAGGCAGAACGGCGGCGGGCCATCGATTCGGTCCGCACCGAGATGGCCGACCTGGTCGTCTCCGCGACCGAGAAGGTGATCGGCCAGAGCCTCGATCTGGGGCGCCATCGCCGGCTCATCGACGCCGCCATCGCCGAGGTCGCGCAGGGCGCTGACCAGCGGTGAAGGGACCGATGCGGAGGTGGGGTGATGGCCGGCGGGGCTAGGCGTTATGCACGAGCCGTCTTTGAATTGGCTCAGGAAGAGGGCAGCGTGGGGAGCTGGGGAGAGCGCCTGCGCACGGTGGCTGCGGTCTTTGCCGACCCTCAGGTGCACGGCCTGCTCGCCAATCGCAGCCTCTCCCTGGAGATCCGACAGGAGGTTGCGCTGGCCGCCCTGGCGGGTCGCGCCGGCCCTCAGGGCGACAACCTGGCGCGGCTTTTGATCGGGGGCGGCCGGATGTTCGAACTGGAGTCCATCATCGACGAGTTCGACCGGCTTCAGGACAGCGCCGAAGGCCGGGTCAGGGCCACGGTCACCAGTGCGGTTGATCTGGCAGCCAAGGAGCTGGACGAACTCTCCACCCGGCTCGCCCGCAGCCTGCAGCAGGAGGTGCGCCTCACCGCTCGGGTTGATCCGGACATCATGGGAGGGTTGGTGGTCCAGCTTGGCGACCGGCTCGTAGACGCCAGCATTCGGTCGCGCCTTCAGCAATTGCGTCGCCGGTTGGCGCTTCCATAAGAACGAAGAGGAACTAAAAGAGTTGGGTATCGAGATCAGCGACGTAATCAAGCGGAGACTCAAGGACTTCGAATCCGAAATTGTCTCAGTGGACGTCGGCCGGGTCATCAGCGTCGGGGACGGAATCGCGCAGATCTTTGGCCTGACCGGCGTCATGGCCGGTGAGCTGATCGAGTTCCCGGGTGAGGTTTACGGCCTCGCCCTGAACCTGGAGGAGGATCAGGTCCGGGCCGTCATTTTGGGCGCCTACGAACACATCCACGAGGGCTCTGAGGTCCGGTCCACGGGGCGCATCGTCGAAGTGCCGGTGGGCAAGGAGTTGCTGGGCCGGATGGTCAATCCGCTCGGCCAGCCGCTCGACGGGCGCGGCCCCGTGGAGACGACCCGGCTGAGCCCGATCGAGAAGATCGCTCCCGGGGTCATCACCCGGCAGAGGGTCGACACCCCAGTCCAGACCGGGATCATGGCCGTCGACGCCATGATCCCCATCGGCCGTGGCCAGCGGGAGCTGATCATCGGCGACCGCCAGACCGGCAAGACCGCGATTCTGCTCGACACGATCATCAATCAGAAGGGCAAGGATCTCTTCTGCATCTACGTCGCCGTGGGCCAGAACGCGGCCAGCATCGCGCGTGTGTACGACACCCTGAAGGATTCGGGGGCCATGGACTACACCATCATCGTCGCCGCCACGGCCTCCGAGTCGGCGGCCCTCAACTACATCGCCCCCTACGCCGGCTGTGCCATGGGCGAGTACTTCCGCGACAACGGGATGGAGGCCTTGGTCTGCTACGACGACCTGACCAAGCACGCCTGGGCCTACCGCGAACTCTCCCTCACGCTGCGCCGTCCGCCCGGCCGCGAGGCCTATCCGGGCGACGTCTTCTACCTCCACTCGCGCCTGCTGGAGCGCGCCGCCAAGCTCAACCCTCAGAACGGAGGCGGTTCGCTGACCGCGTTGCCAGTCATCGAAACCCAGGCCGGCGACGTCTCTGCCTACATCCCCACCAACGTCATTTCGATCACCGACGGGCAAATCTTCCTTGAGGCCGACCTCTTCAACGCCGGTCAACGGCCCGCCATATCAGTCGGGATCTCGGTTTCACGCGTTGGCGGCGACGCCCAGATCCGGCCCATGAACAAGGTCGCCGGGCAGATGAAGTTGGAGCTGGCGCAATACCGCGAACTGGCCGCCTTCGCTCAATTCGCGTCGGACCTGGACCAGGCCACGCGGAGCCAGCTGGATCGTGGGCAGCGACTCACCCAGGTGCTGAAGCAGGGTCAGTACCAGCCCATCCACGTCGGGGTCCAGGTCTGCCTGATCTTTGCCGGCACCCGCGGATTCCTGGACAAGGTGGCGCTGGACCAGGTCGAGGCCTGGGAGGCGGGATTCGTCCGCTTCCTGCTCAGCGAGCGGCGCGCCTTCGTTGATTCCCTGGAGCGCGACAAGCGCTGGGACGACGAGGTCACGGGGTTGGTGGAAGATGCGGTTCGGACCTGGAATCGGCAATTCGGCGTGGAAGGATTCCAGGAACACCAGAGCACCTACACGGAGAAGCGCGCCGAGGTGGAGGCGGACGCCGTTGCGGCCGGCCCGGCCAAGCCGGCCAAGCCGGCCAAGCCAGCCCCCAAGGCTGCTCCGAGGCGGTCGAGAAAGTAGGTTGGCTTCGCTTCGCGACATCCGGTTGCGCATCAGGAACTTCCGCAACACCCAGAAGATCACCAAAGCCATGCAGGTGGTGGCGGCCACCCGCCTGCGCCGAGCCCAGGCCGGGGTCCAGGCGGCACGCCCCTATGCAGAGAAAATGCTTGAGGTCTTGGAGACCACGGCGGAGCGCGCTGCCGAGTACCGCCATCCCTATCTGGGCCTGCGCCGAGGCGACCGGGCTCTGGTCATCCTGATCACCACCGACAAGGGTCTGGTCGGAGCCCTCAACGCCAACACGCTCCGCGCCGTCCACCGTTACGTGAACGAGAATCACGGCGGCCAGGCGAGTTACGTGTGCATCGGGCGCAAGGGCAGGGATCTGGAGCGCCGCCTGCGCCGCCAGATCATCGCCGAGGTCACCGGGGTACCCGACCGGCCCCGGCTCCACTCCATCCTTCCCAGCCTGGCCGCGGCCCTGGAGGAATTCGACCAGGGCCGCGTGGACGTCATCCTGCTCGCCTACGAGCGCTGGGTTTCGACCCTCCGACAAGAGCCGGTCGTGCGCACCCTGGTGCCCATGGTCCTGCCCCCTCTAGAGCATCCCGCCCCGCCCGCGGACTACATCTATGAACCCGACCCGGAGCCGGTCTTGGACGCCCTCCTGCCGCGCTACGTGGAGTCGCAGGTCTATCAGGCCCTGCTCGAGAACCAGGCCAGCGAATATTCAGCGCGCATGATTGCCATGCAGAACGCGACGGACGCCGCCGGCGACCTGATCAAGTCGCTCACGTTGACCGCCAACAAGCTGCGGCAGGCGGGAATCACGACGGAATTGATGGAGATCGTGGGCGGCGCGGAAGCGCTGCGCGCGTCGAACTAGGCAAGGAGTTCAAGACATGGCCAAGACCAAGGCGAAGCCCCGAAAAGCCGTCAATCCGGCGCTCACCCAGTCCGTCGGACACGTTTCCCAGGTCATCGGAGCGGTGGTGGACGTGAGCTTTCCAGATCACAACCTGCCCGCCATCATGGAGGCCATCACGGTGTCCACGGCCGGCGGGCGTCAGGTCGTGATGGAGGTGGAGCAGCAGACGGGCGACAACACGGTGCGCTGCATCGCGATGGATTCGACCGACGGCTTTCGCCGCGGCGACGTGGTCGTCGCGACCGGGTCCCCGATGATGGTCCCAGTTGGGACCGAGACCCTGGGCCGCATGTTCAACGTGGTCGGGGAGGCCATCGACGATGAGCCGACCCCTACCGATGTAGTGCGCTGGCCGATACACCGCTCCGCCCCTCCCGTCGAGGAGCAGCAGACCAAGATCGAAATTCTGGAGACCGGGATCAAGGTCATCGACCTCATCTGCACCTTCATCAAGGGTTCCAAGATCGGACTCTTTGGTGGAGCCGGTGTGGGCAAGACGGTGATCGTCCAGGAACTGATCCGAAACATCGCCCAGGAGCACAAGGGTCGATCGGTCTTCGCGGGGGTCGGAGAACGCACCCGTGAGGGCAACGACATGTACTACGAGATGCGCGACGCGGGCGTGCTGGAGAAGACCTCGCTGGTCTTCGGTCAGATGAACGAGCCACCCGGAGCTCGAGCCCGGGTGGCTCTCAGCGCCCTCACCATGGCCGAGTACTTTCGCGACACCGAGGGCGCCGACGTGCTCTTTTTCGTAGACAACATCTTCCGCTACCTGTTGGCCGGATCCGAGGTCTCCGCGCTGCTCGGCCGGATGCCCTCGGCGGTCGGATACCAGCCCACTCTGGCGACCGAGATGGGGGCCCTGGAGGAGCGCATCACCTCCACCCTGAAGGGGTCGATCACCTCGGTTCAGGCCATCTACGTGCCCGCCGACGACATGACCGACCCCGCCATCCAGACCACCTTCGCCCACCTCGGAGCGACCGTCACGCTCAACCGGGCCCTGACCGACATCGGTATCTACCCGGCCGTCGACCCGCTCGATTCGACCAGTCGCTACCTCGACCCGCTGGCCGTCGGCGAGGAGCACTACGAGGTGGCGCAGGGGGTCAAGCGCACCATGCAGCGCTACAAGGAGCTGCAGGACATCATCGCCATCCTGGGTATGGAGGAACTCTCCGAGGACGACAAGCAGACCGTCTTGCGGGCACGCCGGGTGCAGCGTTTCTTGTCCCAGCCCTTCTTCGTCGCCGAGCGCTTCACCGGCAAGGAGGGTCGCTTTGTCCCCGTCGCCGAAACCGTGCGCGGCTTCAAGGAGATCCTGGAGGGGAAACATGACGATCTGCCCGAGCAGGCCTTCTACATGGTTGGCACCATCGATGAGGCCCGCCAGCAGGGTGAGCGGATCCTGGCTGGAAAAAGCTGATGGCCGTGGCGCTGCGCGTGGTGAGCGTGGAGAGCCTGGTCTTCGAAGGTGAGGTAGACGGGCGGGGACGGCCCTTTTTGATCTGTCAGGGGGTCGAGGGCGAACTCGGCATCCTGCCCCAGCACACGCCGCTTCTGACCATTCTGCGCCCCGGTCCGCTTCTGATTCGCAACGGTGCCGAGGAGACCGAGTTGTTTGTTGGGGGTGGCTTCTTGGAGATCCTGCCCGATCGGGTGACGGTGCTCGCCGACGCGGCGGAGCGGGCCGAAGACATCAGCGAAGAATCTGCCGAGCGGGCCCGCCATGAGGTCCAGGCGGCCCTGGCGGGAGAGATCAGCAGGGCCGAGCAGGAAGCGCTCCTGCAGAGCCTGGAGATGGCCGAGGCCCGGCTCCGCCTGGTCCGCAGGCGCGGCAACCGATCCTGATCGACGTGGCGGCCCTGGGGATGATTCCTACCGGCCGCTAGGATCAGGAGCCATGGACGCGGTAGCTGACGGTGTTCTCAAGGTGTCGGGTGGGGCGGGGCTGACCGGCTCTCTGACCGTGAGCGGCTCCAAGAACGCCTCCCTCCCGGTCATGGCGGCGGCGCTGCTGACGCGCTCGCGGGTGCGGTTGCACAACGTTCCCCAGGTGGCGGACACCGCCCTGATGGCCGAGATCCTGACCGCCCTGGGGGTGGTGGTGGAGCGGGAGGGGGGGTTGATCTGTCTCGCCGCGGAGAGTGTGTCGGGTTCGGTCCCAGAGCACCTGGGGCGCCGCATGCGCGCTTCGATCGTGCTGCTGGGAGCCGTGCTGACGCGCACCGGCGAGGCGCGCCTGCCCAAACCAGGCGGGGATCAGATCGGAACGCGTCGGGTCGAGCAGCACATCCGGGGCCTGCGCGCCATGGGCGCCAATATCCAGGAGTCCGACTCCGAGATCACCGCCCGCGCTCCACTCGGCCTCCACGGAGCGCGCGTGATATTCGACCTGCCGACGGTGACCGGAACCGAGAACATCATGCTGGCCGCCGCCCTGGCCGAGGGAAGAACGGAGATCTTCAACGCCGCCCGCGAACCCCACGTCCAGGATCTGGCCCTCTTTCTCAACGCCATGGGGGCCCAGGTGAGGGGGGCGGGCACCGACGAGATCGTGATCGATGGCGTGGCGGAGATGCACGGATGCGAGCACCGAGTCATCCCCGATTATCTGGAGGCCGGAACCTACGCTCTGGCCGTGGCCGCCGCCGGAGGGGACCTGGTGCTGTTGGACGCTCCGGTCAGGGATCTGACCCAGTTGCTCTCGAAGCTGGACGAGGCGGGGGTGACGGTGGAGAGCGACTCCAGCCGGATTCGAATTCAGCACCGGCGAACCTCGCCGCTGTTGCCGGTCGACATGTCCACCTTTGTCCACCCCGGTTTTCCCACCGACCTTCAGGCCCCCTACCTGGCGCTCATGACCCAGGCAGCGGGTGCGTGTGTGATCTCCGAGTATCTCTTCGAAAATCGCTTCCAGCACGTCCCGGAACTGGTTCGGATGGGTGCCGCGATCTCCGTCTCGGGGCGCGACGCCTACGTCCGCGGCCCCTCGTCATTGGTGGGCTGTGAGGTCGACGCCCCCGACATCCGCTCCGGAGCGGCCCTCATCATCGCCGCCCTCTGCGCCCGCGGCGAGACCGTGATTCACCGCGCCTGGCACGTCGATCGTGGATACGAAGATATGGCCGGCAAGCTGGCGGGGCTGGGCGCGGTGATCGCGCGAGGGCCAGAAACGCGGCCCCTCCCTGGACTGGAGGGCGCCTTCACGTATGAGTGAGCCGGGGGCTCGCGGCAGTCCCGGGGCCTAGCGGTGCTGTCCAAGAAGATCGGCATCGACATCGGCACGTCGAACCTCCTCATCTACGTGCAGGGGACGGGCATAGTCGTTCGGGAGCCCTCGCTGGTGGCGCTGGACCAAGCCGGGACGCGGATCCTGGCGGTGGGGCAGCGGGCGTTCGAGATGGTGGGCGTCGCCCCCCCGACGGTCCGCTTCGTGCGGCCCATCCGGGAGGGCACGATCGCCGATCTGGTGGCGACCGAGGGCCTCTTGACGCACTTCATCGCCAAGGTCCAGGGTCGCCAGCGGATCTTCCGTCCCGAAATCATGATCTGCGTTCCGGCCGCGGTCACGGGCCGTGAGCGGAGGGCGCTGATCGAGGTGGCGATGGCGGGGGGGGCCCGCCAGGCCTGGCTCATCGACGCGACGCTGGCGGCGGCGATGGGGGCCGGGCTGCCCATCGCCGAGGCCCGCGCACACGCGGTCTGCGACATCGGCGCGGGGTCGAGCGAGATGGCCGTGATCGCGCGCTCCGGTCGGGTGGTGGAGCAGTCGGTTCGCGGTGGCGGAAATGGGATGGACCTGGCCATCACCGACCACCTGAGGCGTCATCATGACCTCCTGGTGGAGTCCGGTGAAGCCGAGGCCAGCAAGCTGGAGGCGGGGGCGGCGGTGGCCCTGGACGTGCCCCGCCAGGCCCGGGTTCGTGGGAGTGACGTGGGAACCGGCCGGCCGAGAACCGTCGAGATCGGATCGGAGGAGCTGACCGAGGCGATTCAGGAACCGCTGCGGGCGATCGCCGCCGGATTGAGGGAGGTATTGAATCAGACCCCGCCCGGGCTGGCAGCTGACATCCGTGAACGAGGCCTGGTGCTGACCGGCGGTGGCGCCGGCCTGCGCGGTCTCGACCGCTACCTCTCCGGGCAAATCGGCATCCCGACGCTGGTCGCGAATGATGCGCCCACCTGCGTCGTGCGCGGCACCGGCCAGGCCCTGGCGCACTTCCCGGCGCTGCAACGAAAACAGCTCTACTTGCGATGATCCGTATCCCTCTGCACGTGGCCGTGGACGGGCAGGGGCTGGCCCGGCCGGCGGCCGGTATCGGCGTCTACACCCAGGAGATGGTGGCGGCCCTGCGCCAGAGCGCAGAGGACAGCCTGATCACGCTCTGGGTGGAGCCCAGCAACGCCGTTGGCGGGAGTGGAACCCGGACCATACCCAGGGCACGCTTTCTTGGCCGCCACGTGATCTGGCCCCGCCGCCTAGCGCACTCCGGGGCCAATCTGTTCTGGGGTGCGGCGGGGCAGCTCCCGCTCGGGCGGATGGCCATTCCAAGCGTGGTCACGGTGCACGACCTCGCCATCTATCGCCAGCCCAGCTGGTTTCCCCGCGGTCAGACGCTGAGCGTCAAATTGGTGGTTCCGAGATCCTTGAGGCGGGCGCAGCGGCTGATCGCGGTGTCGGCCTCGACAGCCTCCGATGTGGTCGAACTCTTCGGCATCGACCGGGGTCGGATCGACGTCGTCCACGAAGGGGTCGGTGCCGCCTTTCGCCCGCTCCGCCGTGAGCAGCTCCAATCGTTCGCGCAGCGCTACGAATTGCCAGAGCACTTCCTGCTCTTTGTGGGCACCATCGAGCCCCGAAAGAACCTGCTCACGCTCCTCCAGGCCTGGTCCCAGATGCGGCACCGTCCGCCGCTGGTGATCGCTGGCGGTCGGGGCTGGCGCGATGAGAAGATCGAGCGCCATCTGGAGCGGGCCGGCTCTCTGGTGCGGCCGCTGGGTGCCGTCCGCCGGGAGGACCTGCCGGCCCTCTACAACCTCGCCACCTGCCTCACCCACCCCGCCTGGTACGAGGGATTCGGTCTGACCGTACTGGAGGCGATGGCCTGCGGGACGCCGGTCGTGGCCGCCAACGCCTCCTCCCTGCCCGAGGTCGGGGGCGCGGCCGTGCGGCTCGTGCCGCCGGGCGACGTCCAGGCCTGGACGGGGGCGCTGGAGGAGGTCTGTGGCGACCCCCAACTACAGCAGCGGATGCGCGAGGGGGGGCTCTTGCGGGCGGCGGAATTCAGCTGGTCGCGCTCCGCCGAGCGCACCTTGCGCATATTTCGGCAGCTGGTCAGGGCCGCTCAATGAGCCGCCGCAGGACGCCGGCGACGATGTTCGCGGTCGATCCCCAGTCGAATTGTTGGGCGCGGGCCAGACCACGTTCCACCAGCTGCCGACGTTGCCCGCGCGCGCTGGCGATGACCCCGGCAAAGGCGGTGGCGTCCGCGGTCTCGTCAACGTAGAGCGCGGCGTCAGCGCCTACCTCGGTGAGCGAGGAGTTGGCCGCCGCCACCACCGGGACGCCCCTCGCCATGGCTTCCAGCAGCGGTAGTCCGAATCCCTCGTAGAGGCTTGGCACCAGCGCCACTTCGGCCGCCGCCCAGATCGCTTCCAGGTCGCGCTCGGAGGTCTGACCGAGCAAATGGGCGCGCGGCGAGGCAGCGATGAGATCGGCCATTACACGATCGGCGATGCCGCCCGCGGCCACGTAGCTGAGGTCTGGTCCGGCCTCGATCGCGCGCAGCGCCGCGACCTGGTTCTTGCGCGTTTCCACCCGGCCCACCTGGAGCGCGAACGGGCGCCGCAGCCCCAGTCGCGCCAGTCGCCGCTCGACTTCGTCCGCCTCCAGGGGGGTGATCGCAGCGATGCCCGGGTGGGCCACCACGACGCGATCGGGAGCGACGCCATAGAGCTCGGCGAGGTCGTTGGCGGTGGCCTGGGAGACGGTCAGAAGGAGCCGGCAGCGAGCCACCGCCCAGCGCGTGGTCCAACGCAGGTAGGAGCGGTCGCGGAGGGAATAGGCATTCGGGAAGCGCTCGAACGCGAGGTCGTGGATGACGGTGGTGCCGCGACCTGGGGCCAGCGTCGGCACCACGTGGGCGGGGGCGAAGAACAGAGCCGGTCGTGTGCGCCAGAGCCGCAGCGGAAACCGCGCCTGCGACCAGAGTCGGGCCATGGGGAGTACGGTCAGATCGATTCCGGCCCGGATCCCCGGCCGGCCTGAGTAGAAGACGAATTCCAGTTCGGGCGCGGCGGCGGGGAGGCGGGCGAGCAACTCCCGGGCATAGCGCTCGGTGCCGGTGACGACCTGGCGCGCTGCCGGGGCGGCGTCGACTGCGACCAGCGGACGGGCCTTGGTGGCGATCTCAGCCCGCCTCAGCAGCGGGCTCGGGGAGCGCCCCCAGCAGCTGACCGACCCGGCTCCAGTCCGGGGCTTGGGCGCGCAGCGCAAGCGAACGTCCGAGCGCGCCCAACGACAATTCTGAGCGCAGCGAGGGTGTTCGGAAAAGGGCCGAGAGGGCCTCTACCCAGTCTCCCTCAGCCTCTGGATCGAGCGCCAGACCGCCCCCCTCGACCGCCTTGGGGAGGGCCCCGCGGGCCGAAACCAGCGCCGGCGTGCCGCAGGCCATGGCCTCTTCGGCGCCGATTGACGATCCCTCCCAGAAGCTGGGGTTGACGTAGGCCAGCGCCCCACTCAGGAGGCCGGGCAGTTGGGTCAGGGGGATGAATCCCATCTCCCTGACCCCGTCCAATCCGGATTTGCCCTCGCCCGCCAGGATCAGTTGGGGCCTCGGTTCAAGGCCGCCGGCCGCGGCCATGAAGGCGCGCTGGAGGGTGGGCAGATTCTTGCGCCCACTCTTGGTCCCGACGAAGATCACGTAGGGGGCGGCGAGGCCCAACTCACGACGGAGGCTGGTGACCTCCAATCGGCCCAACCTCTTGAAGGCCGGGCGCGCCCTCGGCTCGACCACGACGATGCGGGAGGGATCGACGCCCAGATAGCGCCGCAGGCCGTGCTCGACCGCTTCCGAGGGCACGACCAGGGCGCTCGAACGACGGGCCGCGAAGGCCACGGACAGGTTGCGTCGCAGCCACTGCCGCGGGCTCATGTTGCGGCGGGCAAATATGTGCGAGAGATCGATCAGGGCGGTCAGCGAGGGCCGGCCCCCGTTGCCTCGGAAACGCCCGTCGAGCGAGAGCAGCGCCGCGTTCCTGTCCCGGGTCAGTTCAAACTGACCCTCATGTTCGAGACCGGCGAGGAGAAATTGTGCGTAGACGCCCGCCCCGCGCGGGGAATCGAGGTCCAAATCGGGGGGCTCGCACCGGAGCGGGACGGAGCGCACCCGACGGATGATATCGGGGTGCCATCGCGCCGGATCCTGGGAGTGCGGGTTGACTGCCTGGACATGAAGGCGGCGCTGGAGCTCATCTCGCGCCTGGCCGGACTGCCCGGCCCGGTCCGGACCATAGCCACCGTGAATCCGGAATTCGTCATGAGCGCCCGGACCGACGCCCAGGTCCGGACGGCCCTGGAGCAGACGGAGATCTGCCTGGCGGATGGGATTGGGGTGGTCTGGGCCCTGCGCCGCCGGGGGTGTCCGTTCGCCACTCGGGTGGCTGGCAGCGACCTCGTGCCCCAGCTGATCTCGCTTTGTGCCGACCGCGGCTGGGCCGTTTTCCTGCTCGGCGCCAGCCCCGGCGTGGCCGATTTGGCGGCCGCCCGACTGTTGGAACGAAACCCCAACCTAACGATTGCCGGAACTCACTCCGGCGCGCCCGCGCCCGAGCAGGATGAGGAGAGCACGCGCTTGATCAATGCCTCCCGCGCTCGAGTGCTGCTGGTCGCCTACGGCCATCCGGCCCAGGAGTTGTGGATCCAGCGCAACCGGGCGCGCCTCCAGGTATCGATCGCCATGGGGGTGGGGGGGACCCTCGATTTCATCAGTGGACAGGTGTTGCGGGCGCCCGGCGTGTGGCGGAGGATGAACCTCGAGTGGCTGTGGAGGTTGCTGCTGCAGCCGTGGCGCGCGTCGCGGATGATGGCCCTGCCCCGATTTGCGCTACTGGTTCTGCTGAATCGCAGCTAGCGGCCAACATGTCTGGGTGGGGGTCGGCCGGTTAGGATGGCGGCCGTGGATTTGAGTGTCGTGGTCCCGTGTTTCAATGAGCAAGACCGGCTGCCACCGGCGCTGCGGATCGCCCTCGCGGGCCTCGGGCCTCGGTTGGCCGACTCCGAGGTCATACTCGTCGACGACGGCAGCACCGACCAGACCTTTGCTGCGATGCGGCGTTTGAAGCAGGAATTTCCGGCTGTTTGTCCCTTGCGGCTGATGCCAAATCGAGGTAAGGGGGCGGCCGTTGCCTTAGGGGTCGCCCATTCCCGCGGCCGGAGCGTCCTGCTCAGCGACGCGGACTTCTCCACCCCGATCGAGGAGTTGGGCCAACTCGAGGCTGCCCTGCAGGGGGGGGCTGACATCGCCATTGGGTCACGGGCCAAAAAGGGGGCCCGGGAGATCGATCAGCCCGCCCATCGGGTCATCATGGGCAAGTCCTTCAACCTCCTGGTCCAGGCCTTGGTGCTGCCCGGGGTGTGGGACACCCAGTGCGGCTTCAAGCTCTTCCGGGGAGATGTGGCGCGCCTGCTCTTCGGACTAGTGCAGATCAAAGGCTTCGCCTACGACGTGGAGATACTCTGGCGCGCGCGCCAATCCGGCTACCGCATCGAGGAGGTGCCGGTCCGGTGGCTGAACTCGGATTCGAGCCGGGTGTCGACGATTCGCCATTCCAGCCAGATGCTGCGTGATGTGGTTCGCCTGAGGCTCGGAAGGTGAACCACAATCCCGCTCCGGCATTGGTGGTTCTGCCCACCTACAACGAACGCGACGGACTGCCCCAGGTCGTCTTGGGCGTCCGCTCCCACGGCCACGACGTGCTCATCGTGGACGACGCATCGCCGGACGGAACCGGCGTCTTGGCGGATCAGCTGGCCGCCTCTGACGGCGGTGTGGCGGTGATCCATCGGCCCCGCAAACTGGGGCTGGGTTCGGCCTACGTCGCCGGCTTTCGTCAGGGACTGGAGGGCCGGTATGGATTCCTGGTGGAGATGGATTCCGACGGCTCGCATCGCCTGGAGCATCTCGATCCGATCATTGAAGCGTGCGCCGGCCGGGGCGGATTGGTGATCGGATCGAGGTACGTGAAGGGTGGAACCGTGGCCGGTTGGCCACGCCGGCGCCGCTTTCTGTCCTGGGCCGCCAACCGCTACTGCCAGTTGCTCTTGGGCTGGTCGGTACGCGATGCCACGAGCGGATACAGATGCTATTCACGCTCCGCGCTGGAATCGATCGGGCTGGAGGACATCCGCTCCTCGGGCTATGAGTTTCAGATCGAGATGGTGCACCGTTGTCTGCGTCACCAGCTCTCCATCGCGGAGGTGCCGATCTCCTTCGAGGATCGAATCGCGGGCCGCTCCAAGGTCTCGCGGGCGGAGGTGTTGAACGGACTGATCGGGGTCCTCCGGCTGCGCTTTCAGGGCCGCTCGTGATCGCCTCCAGGCAGATCCCCCAACCGGCCCGGCGCCGGCGCTGGGAGGCCTTGGGGGATTGGCGGCTGCCCCTGCTGCTGGCGGCAGCCCTCTGCCTATTGACCCTGGTCCCCTACCTCTATGCCTGGCTGACCGAGCCCCACGGCCGCGTCTTCATGGGCTTTTTCTACCTCGGCGACGACGCCAACACTTACCTCGCCAAGATGCATCAGGGCTACGAGGGGAAATGGCTCTGGCAGAATCGCTACACCACCGAGCCCAGCCCCGGCATCTTCTTCTTCACCTTCTGGATCGCACTCGGCCACCTGGCCAAACTCTTATCCCTCTCGCTCCTCGCCGTCTTTCAACTCTCCCGCCTGGCGGGCGCTTTCGCCCTGCTCGCGGTCGCTTGGGCTTTCATCGTCCGCTTCGTCGAGGGGCGCACCGCCCGGCGCTGGGCGCTGTGGTTCATGAGCGTGGGGCTGGGCTGCGGATACGTGATCCAGGCCCTCGGCCACCCGATCGTGCTCGGGCAGCAAACCGACACGCTGGACTGGCGCATGCCCGAGCTGTCGGCCTTCTATTCCGTCCTTTCGCTTCCCCATTTCGCCTGGGTCGCCGCCTTTCAGGGTGCCGCCATCGTGCTCACGCTGGCCGCGGCCGAGCGTGGCCAGTTGCGCTTGGGCTTGCTGGCCGGTCTGGCCTGGCTGGCGGAGGCGTCGATCCACGCCCAGATGCCCATCCTCCTCTGGGGCGCGCTGGGGGTGGCGCTGGTGATTCGTCCGGTCAGCCCTCGCGGCTACCTGGCGGCGCTGCTGGCGGTAGCCATTGCGCTTCCCTACGTGGCCTACTCGTACGTGGAGTTTCGGGCCAGCCCGGAGGTGCTCCGGTGGAGTGCGCAGTGGCGCAACAATCTTCCCCCCGACGTCCTCTCGCTCTCCCTGGCTCTGGCTCCACAGCTGATTCTGGCGGCCTTCGCGCTTCCGGCTCTGATTCGTAGACGCTCTCGGGACGACGTCTTCCTGCTCGCCTGGCTGATCTTGCTGGCCGCCATTCTGTGGCTACCCAATCCCGCCGGCAACCTGCGTCGGCGCTTCTTCGACGGTATCTACATGCCCCTGGTGGTGCTCGCGGCACGCGGCATGTTCGGTGCCATCGTGCCCCGGCTGCGTTCCTTGCGAGGTCGCCGCCTGCTGCCCTTCGCGTGGGTTGCGGTGTCCACCATCGGGAGCGCGTTCCTGATTGGCGCACCCCTCCTCTATGCCCACGCCGCGGAGTATTCGCTCTCGTCGGGCGAATACCGAGGCCTGACCTGGCTCTCCGCTCAGGCTCCGGGTGCGGTCCTCTCCACGGCCCGCATGGGCCTCTACATCCCCGCCTATTCGGCGGACTCGGTCTATGTCGGGCAGTACTCGGAGACCTACAACTACGAGGCCAAGGGGCGCTTGGCAGAACGGGCGCTGAGCGGACGGACCAGTGCCGCCGCCCTCGCCCGGAGCGCCCACCTCAACTATGTATTCTGGTCGGCGGAGTCCGGGGCAACGCCGCCCACCGACCTGGGGGTCCCTGCTTTCCGCGCGCCTGGGGTCAGGATCTGGCGGATTTCCTGACCAGTATCACCGCCGCCTTGTCCTCATAGACGACGCGCCAAGACCCGGTCGCGGCGAGCGCATTTACCAGGGCGTCTCCCCGCTGGTCGACCACGAAGTCGATCTTGCGTCGGGCCAGAACGGTCAGCCAATCCTTACGGATGGTCTCGACGTCCTCGTACTGATTCAGCATCGCATCGCCCATCAGAGCCGCCTCGCCGAAGATGTAGACGCGTCGATTGGGGTCGGGGTAGAGGCGCCAGATCAAATATCCACCCCACTGGTACAGGTTGAACATCCGCGTTCCCACCCCGGGGTGGGTGGAGAGCCAGTCGGTGGCTCCGACCGGGAAGGATTGGGCCACCAGCTGGTCCTGCCGCCGGACTCGGTCGGTGGAGGAGACCAGTGAACCGAGGCCGATCAGTATCAGCAGGACCAGGGTGGTCACCGCCATCCAAGCCGGTGCCGGGGACGCTGGCCGGGACTGGTCCCGCCGCCCTCGCCAACCGGTCCAGATCTCTGATCCGTGAACGATCAGGATGGGCGTGGCCGCGGCCACGAAGAGGGCGATATTGCGGACCGACTCCAGGGCCAAAGCCAGCGTGAGCAGCGCCAAGAGGAGGTCGTAGACCGACGGTCGGTGGAGAACGAGCACGGTCACAAGGAGGAGGATCATGAGTTCGAAGGCGCGGAGTTGTGTGTCGTGGAAATTGGGGGAGAACCATTCCACGATGAGCCGCTGCTGAGCTGGACTGGTTAAGGTGTCGATCGGATAGCGGTAGAGGCTAAGCCCGTGTGGCGTCAGCGCCACCGCCGCCACCGAGAGGACGCTGATGATGGCCAGGGTTCTGATCCGCAGGAGGTTGGCGGATCGGCGGTGGAGGAGCCACAGCGTCGCCTCGCTCACCACCGCCACCCCCAGAAACGCAAACCCAATCGCCCACCCGGCGTGCAGGTTGGCCCAGGCCACCATCACGAGCGGGAACCAGATGATGGCTCGGCTCGATCCCTGCAGGTAACTGCGCAACCACATCAGTTCGAGGCAGGAGAAGACGAAGGTGATCATCTGCGCCCGGGGCCCCCAGATCGGGGTGCCCGCCAGGGCTCCCATCACCAAGCCCAGCCCGGCGATCAGGTAGGGGCGCCGGGCCACGTCGGCGGTGCGCCAGATGAGGCAGAACCCGACAAAGGTGAGCAACCCAAAGCCGATCGCGATTCCGGCCATCCCGGTCCACTGGTATCCCAGCCACATCAGGGCCTCGGTCAGATATTCGTGATCGGTCCACACGTGGCCGCTGACGGTGAACGTGTAGAGGTCGTGGGTGGGGATGTTGCGGTGGGCGACGATCCACTCCCCGGTGCGCAGATGCCACCAGAAGTCGGGGTCTTCGACGGGTTGGACGAGGGCGGCGAGGATGGCCAGCATCACCCCTCCCAGGAAGAGGGTGCGCGGACCTAGACGCGCGCGAAGAGCTTCCACGGCCGCGGCAGATAGCGCGGGACCCGGTCCCGGTAGGACGAATATTGAACTGGAAAGGCGTGCTCCAGGATTCGCTCCTCAGCGCGAATACGGATCCATTGAGAGAAGAGCAGGGCCGCGATAAGGACGACCTGCCGCGCGCCCGCGTTGGGCAGGACCAAGCCCACCGCGGCCAGGGCCTCGCCCAGATAGAGGGGGTTGCGGCTGAGCCCGTAGGGACCCTGGCGCACCAGCTTGCGGGCCTCGGGCAGAATCGAAAACGAGCGCCGCAGAGAGCTCAGCGCCCAGACCGTGTAGGACATGGCCACCAGCAGCACCACGTCCGAGAGCCCCAGCAGAGCTGGATGGGGCGCCGATTCCGGAAGCACGCCCACGGCCAGGATGGCGAAGGTTCCGAACAGGGAGGCGAGCCAGATCGCGGGCCGGTGGTCGCTGGCCGACTGAGGCAGGCGAACCGCATACAGCACCACCAGCAGCACGAAGTAGGCCAGCCCCAGGGCCTGGGTCAAGAACTGGATCAGCGGCAGTACGCCGCTGTCCGCCGCCGGCCAGGTGCGGGCGGTGAGCAGGAGCTTGTCGACGACAAAGACGCTGAACACCAGCCCCGGGGCGAGGCGGCCCAGCAGAAGGCCCGCCCAGTAGGAGAACGCTCCGCTCGGGGCGGGGAGGGATACGATCGCATCGCGGCCTGGCATCGGCTCGGTACCGTAGCACCACCGTGCCCATAGACTGTCGATTGGAAGCTTGACATGACCGATTCGAAAAGCCCACCCGCGACCGAGCCCAGCGCCCCACGGCGCGATTCGTCGACGGTTGCGGCCCTTCAGGTCCAGATCACCGAGCTCACCGGGCGCCTGCCCGGGCTGCAGGCGGAGACCGAGCGCATCAATGAAGAGCTCCAGAAATCCCAGGTCATCCGACGGCACGTGGTCCGAAATCCGGAAAAGTTCTCACCCCATGAGCGCGAGAACGTCTTTGAGCACGCGGAGGGCCTGGCCGTTCGTCGACAGCAACTGCGTGATCAGGCCGAAGCCGTTCGCGAGCGGCTGGACCTGTTGGAGCAGGTCAAGGCCTACCTGATCCCGCCCGCCGATCCCAGCCTGCCCAGTACCCTGGACGTCTACCAGGCGGTGGAGTCGGAAAGGCTCCGGATCGCCCGGGATCTTCACGACGGGCCGGCCCAGGTGCTCTCCAATCTGGTCTTGGAGGCAGAGATCCTGGAACGACTCCAGCGTCGCGATCCCGCCCTCCTGACGAGCGAGTTGCAGCAGTTCAAGAATTCAGTCCGCAACGCCGTGGACGACATGCGCCGATTCATGTTCGACCTGCGGCCGGTGTCGCTGGACGAACTGGGTCTGGTCTCCACCATGCGCAGAATCACCAGCGAATACCAGGACCGGACCGGCGTCGTTTGCCGATTCAACGTCATCGGCGATCAGACCGAAATGGCGGCGGTGGTTCAGGATTCGATCTACTGGATCATTCAGGAGGCGCTGACCAACGTCCACCGGCACGCCCGGGCCAGAACCGTGGAGATAAACCTGGACATTGAGGAGTCCGCCATTCGGCTCCGGATCCGCGACGACGGCCAGGGGTTTGATCCCCGCAACTATCACCAATCCAGTGCCCGTCGCAAACTCGGGGTGCTCAACATGAAAGAGCGGGCGGAGGCGGTCGGAGGTCAGTTGGAGGTTCGAAGCCATCCCGGATCCGGGACCAGCGTCGAGGCAATTTTCTCGCCCCGCCTTCCGACCTGAGCGCTGAGCGCCCCGCCCGCCGCCAGCGCGATCCCAAAACGGCAGCGGGGCCCGCATTGAAGGGTCCGAATTGCCCTCCTCCAGGCTCGCAACCAATCGCCCTGAGGGCGGTGTCGGACCGACTTCCACGATTCGCGCAAGTTAGCTCGCGCAGCGGCGTCAATCGGACTGACGGAATCTCGGAAAAAAGAGGAGGTGAAAAGCAAGTGTTGAATCTTTACTTCCGGCTACGGAATCTGCTGAGCCGCCAAGAAGGCCAGGGCATGGTTGAGTACGCCCTGATCCTGGTGCTCGTATCCATCGTCGTTATCGTGATCCTTACTACCATGGGCGGCAAGATTTCGGCGGTCTTTTCGAACGTCGTCAGCGCCCTCGGAACCTAGGCCGACAGCGTTTCGTCGAACGAGTGACATTGCAAGCGAGAGCCCCCGCCGGGGCTCTCGGTTTTCTGGTCGGATTTTGGCGGGGAGGCAGGTGGGCATGACAAGGTCGTCCTGGCACAGCGGGCGGCTCCGCCATGTCCCGACATCCCCACGAGGAGGTGACAGAAACGGTGGTCTTTCCGGCCTCCGGCCCATCCCCGGGCGCGCGGTCCTGGCGGCTCAGGACCGGCCGTGGACAGACCGGTCAAGGCATGGTGGAGTACGCGTTGATTCTCATCCTGGTTTCGATCGTCGGCATTGTTCTGATTATTTCCGTCGGTGGCCAGATCAACAACCTGCTGTCCAACGCGGTGGCAGCGCTGGGTTCCTGACCGCCAAGCGTCCGGTGGGCGAGGTGGGGAGCTGCGCCCTCCCCGGCCCCCGTGCGGCGGGCACGCGCAACTTGATCGTGGCCAGGGCGGGTGGGCGCGGTGGCCTACCGCAAGATCGGGCTCCCATGACCGTCGCCTCAGGAAACGAGAAGTCCACGTTTCATTTCGGAGGTAGTTAGGTCTTGGCAGTCGCACCCGCGCAGTCGCGTCTCCGTCCCGCAAACGGCCGTCTATTCATCGTGGTCGGGGCAGTGCTTGCTCTGCTCGCCTTCCTGGTCGTGATCCTGCAGGGGGGCATCGGTCTGCGGGGGGGACCCTCGGGACCGGTGGTGAACGTGGTCGTCGCCGCCCGGGACATCCCGCTGCGCGCGCCACTGTCGAAGGACGACCTTTCGATTCAGCATTTCGCGCAGTCCGACGCGCCACCCCAGTCATTCGCCACCGAGGCCGCCCTCCTCGGGCTGAGCCCGGTGGCCGAGATCAACATCGCCAAGGGACAGCCGCTGACCCAGAACATGATCGCGCGCAGCGGTGATCTGGTGGCCGGCACCAAGCCCGCCTACCTCCCCATTCCGCAGGGGTTTGTTGCCACCACCATCAAGACCAGCGAACTGCAGGGGGTGGCCGGGTACATCCAGCCCGGCGACTACATCAACGTGGTGGCGACGGTCTCCACGAGCACCTTTCAGCCCACGTCGTCGGCACCGTCCAAGACCGTCACCCGGACCGTCTTCACCAACGTACCGATACTGCGCGCCGGCCCGGCCGGGTCCACCGGACAGGCTGCCGGGGTGCCCTCGAGCCTGACCATCGTCATGAGCCAGTGCGACGCCGACTTCATGCAGTGGCTCTCCCTCAACGCGCAACTGAGCTACACGCTGCCCTCCTACCACGACTATCAGCCTCAGGACACCAAGCCCGATCCCGCCTGCCCCAACGCCCAGGCGGCGGGTCTGGTCAGGCCGGCTGACGTCGATCACCGCTGGGGGTTCACGCAGTAGTCGCAGGCTCGGGTACGCAAACACCAGAACGCGTTCGGGTGGTGATCGTTGACGATGCCCCGCGAACCGTGACCAATCTGCGTCGGTTGCTGGAATTCGAGTCCGACCTGGAGGTGGTGGGGGATGCCTCCAATGCGGCCGGAGCCTTTGAGGCCGCGCGCCGGCTGAATCCGGATGTTCTGGTCATGGACCAGAACCTGGCTGACATGGACGGCCTCAAGGCCACCGAGATGCTCAGCGCCGAGATGCCCCTGACACCAGTCATCCTGATCTCCATCCACAACGATCGGGACTATCTACGACGGGCGATGGAGGCGGGGGCGCGGCAGTTCTTGACCAAGCCAATCGCCATCGACGACCTCTTGGGAGCCATTCGCCGCGTTCACGCCCTCGAGTCGCGCAAGCGGCGGACACCCGACGTCCGGCGCCGGGCCCAGCGCATGGCCCAAACCGGCGACGTCGGCGAGGCGGTCACGGTCGCCCCCGGCCCGGCGCCGCTGCCCGCCGACGCGCCGTCCTCTCGATCTCAGCCGCCCGCATCGCGCCCCGAACTGACCGCCCCCATGCTCCAGGACCTCCCTGCCGGCCGGCCGCCGCTGCGGGCGCGCTCGCTTCTGGACGGAGAACCGACGGCACCTCTGCCACCGATCCCAGCCCCGGTCAAGCCGGATGGGCAGAGTGGCATCGTCAGCGTGGTATTCAGCGGCAAGGGCGGGGTGGGCAAGAGCACCATCGCGGTCAATCTGGCGGCCATGGTGCGGCAGGTCACCGGCGCGTCGGTCGCCATGGTTGACCTGGATCTCCAATTCGGCGACCTGGCGGTGATGCTGGGCCTTGATCCCAGGGGCACCGTGGCCGACGTCACCGGCGCCTGGCCGCACCTCGATGCCACCTTCCTCGGGTCGCTGATGCCGGAGGCACCGGGCGGCATCCGAGTCCTCTCCGCGCCCCTGTCGCCGGAGTTGGCCGATCTGGTCACCCCTGAGCAGGTGCGGCGCATCATCATGACGCTGAAGGACGCATTCGACCACGTGATTGTGGATTGCAGCCAGCATCTCGACGACAAGGTCCTGGAGGCGATGGAGTGCGCCGACCGCATTCTGGTCATCACCGATCTCAACGTCCCCGCCATCAAGGACGCCAAGCTGGCCTTCAAGCTGTTCGAGCAACTCCAGGTCGCCCGCGACCGGGTGCTGCTGGTTCTCAATCGCAGCGACGCGCCCTCCGAGGTGACCGTGGATCAGGTCGAGGCCAATCTGCGGACCAAGGTCTCCGTTCGCATTCCCAGTCAGGGACGGCTGGTGCTGCAGTCGATCCAAAGAGGCGTTCCCTTTGTGCTGAGCAACCCCGAGGCGGAAATCACGCGAAAGATGCGGGAACTCGTCGGCTGTCTGGTACCTTTGGAAAAAGCCACTCCCAAGCGCGCTAAGAGATCCCCGCGCCGGCTCTTCACGCGGGACTCGGCCAGCTGATATGGGGTTGCTCGATCGGGTCAAGTCCAGCCAGGAGAACGCCGCTGTGCCGGCGCCACCCTCGGCTGTCCAGACGCCGCCGCCGCCAACCCTGAACCCGCCTCGGGCGGCGCCACCCGCCGCACCCGGGCCACCCACGCTGCCACCGCCGCAAGGCGTCGATCGGTCCCGACTATCGGCTGCAACCCCACCACCACCAACGCTTGCGGCCGGGTCGCGATCGGGGGGCCCCGACGGAGCCAGCCCCGCCTTCACCGCCGCCAAGGTGCACGTCCACGCCAAGCTTCTGGAGCGCTACGCGGACAAGTTGACGGTGACCGATCGGGCCGGGGTGCGGGAAAAGATTCAGGAACTGGCCGACGAATATTTCCGGATCAACGCCGTCTCGGTGACGATGACCAAGACCGAGCGGGATCGCCTGGTTGAGTCGCTGCTCGACGACGTGTTGGGTCTGGGGCCGATGCAGCAGCTGGTTGACGACCCCGACATCTCCGAGATCATGATCAACCACCCCAAGCAGGTCTATATCGAGCGGCAAGGCCAGCTCATGCTCTCCGGCGTCACCTTCGAGAGCTCCAAGCAGTTGATGCTGGTCATCGACCGCATCGTGAGCACCGTCGGCCGCCGCGTTGACGAGTCGACGCCCATGTGTGACGCCCGCCTCCAGGACGGATCCCGCGTCAACGTGATCATTCCGCCGCTGGCCCTGAAGGGGCCCTGCCTCACGATCAGGAAGTTCTCGCGTGAGAAGCTGGGGCCGCAGGATCTGCTCCGATTCGGATCCGGGACGGTGAACCTGATCCAGTTCCTTGAGGCCTGCGTGCGGGCTCGGTTCAACATCCTCGTCTCGGGAGGCACCGGTTCGGGCAAGACCACCCTCCTCAACATCCTCTCCTCCTTCATCCCGGCCGAGGAAAGGATCATCACCTGCGAGGACGCCGCCGAGCTTCAGCTTCAGCAGGATCACGTAATCACGCTGGAATCGCGGCCGCCCAACGTTGAGGGCAAAGGTGCTGTTTTGATTCGCGACCTGGTCAAGAACTGTCTGAGAATGCGCCCCGATCGAATAATCGTGGGCGAATGCCGCGGCGGGGAGGCGCTGGACATGCTCCAGGCCATGAACACCGGCCATGACGGTTCGATGTCGACCCTGCACGCCAACAATCCCCACGAGGCGCTGGGCCGGCTTGAGACGCTGGTCCTGATGGCCGGTGCCGAATTGCCCTCCCGCGCGATCCGGGAACAGATGGCTTCGGCGGTGCACCTGATAGTGCAGCAGCAGCGTTTGCGGGGCGGTCCGCGCAAGATCGTCAGCGTTTCGGAGATAACCGGGATGGAGGGCGGCGAGATCAAATTCCAGGAGATTTTCAAATTCGTTCAGGTGGGGGTCAGCGCCGAGGGCCAGGCCATCGGGTACCACACCGCAACCGGCATCGTCCCGCTACGCATGGAGCAGCTCAAGTCGAGCGGCGAGGATGTGCCAGAGCACATCTTTCAACCGACGCCGCCCCCACCCATGGCGCAGATGTACTGATGACGAAGAGGCACGCGAAATGATCACGGTCGTGGGCGGGCTCATCGCCGCCGCGGGAGTTTTCCTGCTCGTGGTGGGGCTCGGCCAAGCGCGGGCGCGCCCGCTATCCGAGGGCCCGAATGGGCCGCCGCTTACCAACAAAGGCCGGGCGCCGTCGGCCTGGCGGGGAGGGCCGAAAGCGGCCCCCGCGGCAAACACCCGGGAGCGTTTGAACCGCGTCTTCGAGCCGCTTGCGCGGCGGACCGGGAAAGGCAATGCCAAGCGCGGCCGCCTGCCCTTGTCCGAGCAGCTGGCCAAGGCAGACCTCAAGCTGCGCACCTCCGAGTTCTTGATGATCCAGGTCGGCGCGGTGGGGCTGCTGGCTCTGGTCGGGCTCTGGCGATTTGGGGTCGGTCCACAGATGATCCTGCTCGGCATTGCCGGCTATTTCGCTCCTGGAATCTGGGTCAAGCGTCGCATGGCGGGCCGGCTCAAGGCCTTCAACAACCAGTTGGGGGACACCCTGGTGCTGCTCTCAAACGCCTTGAAGGCCGGCTATTCGTTTGCCCAGGCGATCGATACCGTGGCCAAGAACGCCACCCCTCCGATCTCGGTCGAATTCGCCCGCGCGGTCCGCGAGATGAACCTCGGCGGATCGGTCGACGAGGCCCTCCAGAACATGACCCGACGCATCGAAAGCCCGGACTTCGATCTGGTTGTCATCGCCGTCGCCATCCATCGCACGGTGGGTGGCAATCTGGCCGAAATCCTCGACAACATCGCCCACACCATCCGGGACCGAATCCGGATCAAGGGCGAGATCAAGACTCTCACCGCTCAGGCTTCGGCCTCGGGCACCCTGATCACCTTCCTGCCCATCGTCCTGGGCGGCATCCTGTACCTGATCACGCCCACCTACTTCAGGCCCATGACGCAGTCGTTCATCGGCTGGGCAATGCTCGGGATCGCCGCCTTTCTCATCTTCATCGGCAACCTGATCATCCGGCGCGTGGTCGCCATCGAGGTCTAGCCGGTGCCCCCGCTTCTACTCGGAGCAATGGCGGCGGCGGGGGTCTTCCTCTTCTTTCTGGGGTTGGCCAGCCGCCCCACGTCCAGCGCCGCGGACATGGTGGCAGAGCGTCTCCAGTCCTATGCCCGGGGAGGTGTGGACCTTCCTCTCACCGAAGACGAGATCGTCCTGCAACAGCCCTTCAGCGACCGCTTCATCCGCCCCACCGTCGAGCGCGTGGGCCGCTATTTCGCGGCCCGGACCTCGGAGCAGCAGCGTTATTCGCTGCTCACCCAGCTCGACCTGGCAGGCCGACCGGGGGATCTCTCGCCGGAGGACTTCACCGTCTTCCGCTACGCCGCCTGCGTGGCCCTCTTCGCGGTCGGGCTCCTGCTCGGGGCGCTGACCGGCGAACCCGTCCTGATTGTCGTTTTCGCCGCCGTGACCGCCCTGATGGGCTTCTATGGACCCCTCCTATGGCTCCGCTCGAGGGTCTCGAAACGCCGCCGCGAAATTCAGATGGCGCTACCCGACGCGCTCGATCTGTTGACCATCGCGGTGGAGGCCGGGTTGGGCCTGGACGCCGCCATCAAACGGGTCACCGAGAAGTTTCAGAACGCCCTGGCGGATGAATTCGCGAAGGTACTGCAGGAGACGATGCTGGGCCGCTCCCGGCTCGACGCCCTGGACGAGATGGGTCGGCGGAGCGGGGTGGAGGACCTGCACAATTTCGTTCAGGCCATCATCCAGTCCGAGCAGATGGGGGTGGGTGTGGCCCGAATACTGCGCCTGCAGTCGGACGAGATTCGCCGCAAGCGCCGCCAGCGGGCGCAGGAGAAGGCCGCTCAGGCAAGTCTCAAGATGATGCTGCCGATGGTCGGTTGCATCTTCCCGACGCTCTGGATCGTGCTGCTCGGACCGGCCGTGTTGCTCGTGCTCAAGGTGCGAGGCTGATCGCCTCAGGGTTCGGCGAGGAACTCGATTGTGGCCCGACGGAAGTCCTTGGAGACCACCGCACGCATGTGGTCGCGGCCGGGCAGAGAGATGAAGCGGGCACGCGCGAGGCGGGCGGCGAACTTGGAGGCGGCGTGGGCGAGCGGGTCCTGGTCTCCCGCGACCACCAGCACCGGGCGGCTGACCTGGGCCACCTCCGCCGCCGAGGGCGTTTGGTGGTGGCCCTCTATGCAGCAGGCGAGGGCCTCCAGGTCATTGTTGGCCCTGGAGGCGGCGAATCGATGAAAGTGCTCGATGGCCGGATCAGAGTCGGGCTGGGCCGAGCGCAGCCGCCGCGCGATCGCGGCCGTCTGGATCCGCGGCGAGCCGTCGTATCCACCCAGAACGGCGTGATCAACTTTGGGCTGGCTCTCAATGAGCAGGCGGAGTGCGATCTGGGCCCCCATCGAATAGCCGATCACGTCGGCGCTGGTGAGGCCGAGATGCTGCAGGAAAAACCCTACGTCGGCGGCCATCACGATGCGGTCGTAATCGATCGCACGGTGGGGCTTGTCGCTCTGGCCGTGGCCGCGAAAGTCGAGAGCGGCCACCAGGCGACCGCTCTTGACCAGCGCATCGACCCAACCCGAGCCCACCCAGTTGAGCTCCAGGTCGCTGGCGAATCCGTGCAGGAGAAGCACGGGTTCGCCGGTCGGATTCCCGAAGGTCTGGAAGTGGAGCCTCACCCCCTGCGATTCAAAGAAGGGCATCTGCGCCTAGGGTATGGAATACCGTGACCGTTCAGTCCGCCTCCGCCCTCGTGCATGACGCCACCGGCGCCGTGCTGGCGGATCGCCTGATGAGGCCTCGAACCATGTGGGGCCGGGGGCTGGGGCTGATGTTCCGAGCCCGACTGGACCCCGGCCAGGGGATGTGGATAGGTCCTTGCAATGGAATTCACATGTTTTTTATGAGATTCGCGATCGATGCCATCTTCGTGGACAAGACCATGCGCGTGGTCCGCACCTACCGCGGACTGCGGCCCTGGCGAGTGGTGCCCCTGGTGCGCAAGGCGAAGGCCGTTTTCGAACTGCCTTCGGGCCAGATCGACGCCGTGGGTCTTGAGCTGGCCGCGGGCGAGCTGTTGCGCATCCAAACCGATCGGGAGTGGGCCGCTCCCACGCTGGGTACGGCCCCCAGGCGATGAAGATCTTTGCGCCACCAGGGTCAAATCCCCGCGCGCCAACCGGCATAGACGGGTCCATGACGACCCGGGAGGACCATGGCAGTACAGATCCCCGGAATTAACATCGATGAGTACTACGCGCAGCTGGGTCCCATCCAGCCGCTCATCACCGACGATCGTGTCACCGAGGTCATGGTCAACGGGACCGATCACGTCTACGTCGAGATGGCCGGCAAGGTGCTTCTCACCAATATTCGCTTCGAGAACGAGGAGCAACTGCTGAACGTCATCCAGTTCATCGTTCGCTCCGTCGGCCGCAGGATCGACGACCGGGTGCCGATCGCCGACGCGAGACTCGCGGACGGCTCCCGGGTCAACGCCGTCATCCGCCCGCTGGCGGTGGACGGGCCCAGCCTCACCATCCGGAAGTTCGCGCGCGACCCCTTCCAGGTCGAGGACCTGGTTCGCTTTGGCAGCTGTAGTGAAGCCGGATTCGGCTTTCTGAAAGCGTGCGTTCTGGCCAAGGCGAACGTTGTCGTCTCCGGCGGAACCGGCACCGGCAAGACCACCTTCCTCAACGTTCTGTCCGGGTTCATACCGGTCGAGGACCGCATTGTGACGATTGAGGATGCAGCTGAGCTCCAGCTGCATCAGGAGCACGTGGTGCGGCTGGAGACCCGGCCCAAGGACATCAACGGAGAGGGTGAGATCACCATCCAGCGTCTGGTCATCAACTCACTGCGCATGCGTCCGGAGCGGATTGTGGTCGGGGAGTGCCGGAGCGGCGAGGCGCTGGACATGCTGCAGGCCATGAACACCGGGCACGACGGGTCGATGACCACACTCCACGCCAACAGCCCCCGCGACGCCCTCGCCCGCCTCGAGACGCTGGTGCTGATGGCGGGGGTGGACCTGCCTGTCAAGGCCATCCGCCAGCAAGTAGCCAGCGCCATCAACGTCTTCTGCCAGCTGAACCGTCTCCGCGATGGGTCGCGCCGGGTGACCAGCATTACCGAGGTGATGGGAATGGAGGGGGAGACCATCACCATGCAGGAGATATTCAGGTTCGATTCCCAGGGAGCCTCGGCCGATGGCAAGATCCTCGGTGAGTTCGCGCCCACCGGCATCCGGCCGCAGATTCTGGATCGGATGTTCGCCATGGGCCTGGAGCTTCCCACCGAGATCCTGAGCCTCTTCCCGGATCCGCGCTCCGGTAACGGCTGGCAGCGGAACTAGGTCGCTAGCGGCCGCGGCGGAAGGCGGGATTGAGGCCGCCTGGCACTGGGTATGATCGGTTCAGGCCGAACCGCTGGCGTCGGTTCCATGTCACAAGGACTTTTCATTGCGAATACTCCCGCACCTGCTGGACCCAAATCAGCGCGAGGTCAGGCAGCATCTGGCCCGCGCGGCTGAGATCGGTGCTCTAGAGCCCGAGCTGCAGCGCCTCGACCCAGCCGCCTTCGCCGAGCGGGCACGCGAGCTGCGCGAGCGGGCGAAGGAGGGGGAGCCTCTCGACGACCTCTTGGTGGAGACCTTCGCCCTGGTCCGAGAGGGTGCCTGTCGAAGCCTGGGTATGCGGCATTTCGACGTCCAGTTGGTGGGTGGGATCGTGCTCCACCAGGGCAAGATCGCAGAGATGCGCACCGGCGAGGGCAAGACCCTGGTGGCGACGCTGGCGCTGGCCCTGAACGCGCTCGCCGGACAGGGCGTGCACCTGGTCACCGTCAACGACTACCTGGCTCGCCGCGACGCCGGCTGGATGGCTCCCCTCTACCACCTCCTCGGCCTTTCGGTGGGGGTCATCCACTCCTCCGCTCCGGGGGCAGCCAATTCCTATGTCTACGACCCGGAATTCATGGATGAGTCGCATAGCGATCCCCGGCTCCAGCACCTGCGCCCGGTGGAGCGGCCGGCTGCCTACGCGTGCGACGTGACGTACGGCACCAACAACGAGTTCGGGTTCGACTACCTGCGTGACAACATGGCCGCCGACGCCTCCCAGCGGGCCCAGCGGGGACAGGTCTTTGCCATCGTCGACGAGGTCGATTCGATCCTCGTCGACGAGGCTCGCACCCCGCTCATCATCTCCGGTCAGGGTGAGGAATCGACCGAACTCTATCGGCAGTACGCGCAGTTGGCGGCGCGCCTCGTCGAGGAGGTCGACTACACCGTCGAGTTGAAGCATAAATCCGCCTCCCTGACCGAGGAGGGCATGGCCAAAATTGAGCGCTGGACCGGGATATCGAATATCTATGACCTGGAGCGGATCTCCGAGGCGCATCAGGTCAACCAGGCCCTGAAGGCCAAGGCCCTCTTCCTCCGAGACCGGGACTACCTGGTCCTCAACGGCGAGGTGGTGATTGTCGACGAGTTCACGGGCCGGACCATGCCCGGCCGTCGCTGGTCAGACGGCCTCCACCAGGCCATCGAGGCCAAGGAGGGCGTGGCCGTGCAGCAGGAAATGAAGACCCTGGCCACGATCACGCTGCAGAACTACTTTCGCCTCTACCCCAAGCTGGCCGGAATGACGGGTACGGCGCTGACCGAGGCGGAGGAGTTCCACAAGATCTACGGGCTGGAGGTGGTCGAAATCCCAACCCACCGGCCGATGATCCGGGCTGATCATTCGGATTTGATCTACAAGTCCGAGGAGTCCAAGTTCGAAGCCGTCATTGACGACATCGTGGACAAGAATGGACTCGGTCGTCCGGTGCTGGTGGGGACCGTCTCGGTGGAGAAATCGGAGCGGCTCTCGCGGATGCTCGACAAGCGGGGGGTGCCGCACGACGTGCTCAACGCCAAGCAGCATGAGCGCGAGGCCGCCATCGTCGCCGCTGCCGGCCAGCGCGGTGCGGTCACCATTGCCACCAACATGGCCGGGCGAGGCACCGACATCGTATTGGGCGAGGGCGTCGCCGACCTGGGCGGGCTGCACATCATCGGCACCGAGCGCCATGAGAGCCGGCGCATCGACAATCAGCTGCGTGGTCGTTCGGGGCGCCAGGGCGACCCCGGCTCGAGCCGCTTTTTCATCTCCCTTGAGGACGATCTGATGCGCATCTTCGGTCCCGCGGCGGACCGCATCGGGAGGCTGATGGAGAGGCTCGAGGTCGAGCCGATTGAGCACAAGTGGGTCGCGGGTTCGATCGAGAGCGCCCAGAAAAAGGTGGAAGGCATCAACTTCGACGCTCGCAAGCACGTGGTCGAATACGACGACGTCATGAACCATCAGCGCGAAATCATCTACGGCGAGCGGCGCAAGGTACTGGAGGGTGCCGACACCCAGACCAACATCGACGACTACATCGGCGATGTGGTGACCAAGGGGGTGGAGGCCAATTGCGTCGGTCGGCACCCCGAAAACTGGGATGTCGAGTCACTCCTCCAGTACCTCGCCCAATACTTCCCGCTGGCCGCCAATACGTCGGTTCCAGAGTCGGCGCTGAGCAGCGGCCAGGCGGGTCTGATCGAGTATCTGTTCGACGCGGCCCGGGCCGCCTATGAGGCCAAGCGTGAGTCCCTGGGGGACGAGGAGCTCTGCCGCCAGGTCGAGCGGTTTGTCCTGCTCCGAACCGTCGACCAGAAGTGGATCGACTACTTGACTACGATGGAGCACTTCAAAGAGGGCGTCGGGCTGCAGGCATACGGCCAGAGGGACCCCCTGGTGGAATACAAGAACGAGGCCTTTCAGATGTTCAACGAGCTCACCGACTCGATTCGGGCCGACGTGGTGGCCAATATCTTCCGTGTCCAGGTGACGCCCCAAGAGCCGCCCCCAGAGGTTCATTCGGTCCTGGACCGGGCGGTGGGCCAGCGCTCGTTGGCCGCGGTGGGGGGCGGGCCCGACACGTCCAAGATCGGCCGCAACGATCCCTGCTGGTGCGGGTCCGGACGCAAATACAAGCGCTGCCATGGCAGATAGTCGCGTCGCGGGCGACCTCTTGCGGCGGATCCTGGCGCTGAAGGAGCATCTTTGACCTGCCTGTCAAAGCGATCCGAGCGTCCGAACTAGACCGTCAGCTGACCGCCCCCGGCGCATGGGATGACCCGCTGGCAGCTGGGCACGCCGCGAGGGAGGCGTCCGAGATGCGGCAGGAGGTCGAGGGTTGGGCGAAATTGGAGGCCAGGGCGCGGGACCTGGCTGAGCTGGCGGGATTGGCCAGCGGTGACGCGGAGTTGGAGCGGCAGTTGGAAGCGGAGGCCGATGGTCTGACCAAAGAACTGCAGGGGAGAGAACTGGAGTTGCTCTTTGGGGACCCGTACGCATTCCACAACGCCGTCATCAGCATCAGCGCCGGACAGGGCGGGATCGATGCTCAGGATTGGGTGGAGATGCTTCTGCGCATGTACGGCAAGTGGGCGCAGCCGTCGCCCGACTTGGTCAGCACGCTGAGACCGGGCGCGGAGGTGGAGATTTTGGAGACCGCTCAGGGCGAGGAGGCGGGGCTCAAGGGGGCGACGTTCATCGTCCGGGGCAAGCGCGCCTACGGCTTGCTGCGCGGAGAACACGGTGTCCACCGCCTGGTGCGGATATCTCCCTTCGACCAAAACCACCGCCGCCACACCTCGTTCGCGCTGGTCGAGGTCATGCCCGAACTGGACGCCGCTGAGGAAGCGGAATTGCAGATCAACGCGGATGATCTGCGGATCGACACCTATCGCTCCACCGGTGCCGGTGGTCAGCACGTCAACAAGACCGACTCGGCCGTTCGCATCACCCACCTGCCATCCGGGATCGTCGTTTCATGCCAGAACGAACGATCCCAGATGAAGAACCGGGAGCTGGCCATGAAAGTCCTGAAATCGAGGCTGTTCCAGGCGCAGCAGGAGGACGAGCGGAGAAAGCGAGAGCAGCTGCGCGGCGCCGTGTTGCCAGCTGAATTCGGGTCACAGATTCGCAACTACGTCCTGCAGCCCTACACGCTGGTCAAGGACGTTCGCACCGGGGTGGAGGTGGGGAACGCCCAGGCCGTGCTGGCCGGAGAGTTGGAGCCCTTCATCGAGGGCTGGCTGAGGACCCAGATCGGCGCCTATACGGCTCCGATGGTCATCAGTTGAGCTGATGCGACTCGAACAGGCTCGGCGCAGGATCGGCGAATTGCCCGAGTTGCACGCCTTTTTGGCGGTTACCGAGGAGGACGGCGAGGGGGTCGTGGTGGCCGTAAAGGACAACATCGACGTTCGTGGTTTTGTGACCACGGTCGGCTCCGAGCTGCGGCCCCGGATTCCGGCCCGGCGGGACGCGACCGTCGTGGCCAACCTGCGCCGGCAGGGTCATTTGATCGTGGGCAAGACGAATCTTCACGAATGGGCACTGGGCCACACCAGTGCCAACCCCCATTTTGGCTCGGTGGCCAATCCCCGGGCGCCAGGACGAATTCCGGGCGGATCCTCGGGTGGGTCGGCGGCGGCGGTGGCGGCGGGCCTGTGCGACTGGGCCTTGGGCACCGACACCGGGGGCTCGATTCGAAATCCAGCTGCGTTCTGCGGGGTGGTCGGCCTGCGCCCGTCCCAGGGGCTGATCAGCCGCCGGGGGATCTTCACCAATTCGTTCACGTTTGACACCGTCGGTCCAATGGCACGCGATGTTGACGGCGTCGCGCTAGGCCTCTCGGCGATGATGGGCCGGACGCCGGGGGCACCGGTCGCCCGCTCACTATCGGATCTCAAGTTGGCGATCCCGGAGGGCTGGGTGCAGGGGCTGGACGAGCCGGTTGCCCGCGCCTGGGCGAAAGCCACCCGGGGACTTCCCGAGGTCCGACTGCCGGCGTTGATGCCGATGTTTGAGCTCTACGACCACATCGCGCTTCCGGAGGCGGCGATGATTCAGCGCCAGGACCTCGAGAGCTCACCCGACTCGTACGGGGCCGACGTTCGCGCCCGCCTGATGAAAGGGCTTGGAATTCCCGCGGTCGACTACCTCTGTGCGCTCTCCAAGTTGGCGTCGCTGCGCCGCCAAACGCGGCGAGCCCTGCAGGGTATCGATGCCCTTTTGGTACCCACCGCACCCTGCGCTGCGCCCACCCTGGAGGAGGCTCTGGCCGAGCCCTGGGGACCGCTGGGTCGATTCACGCGACCCCTGTCCATGACCGGACTTCCAGTCCTCAACCTGCCTCTGCCGGTCCAGGGAGCCCCGATCGGCATCCAGGTGGTGGGCCACTTTGGAGGCGAACACGGGCTGCTTGAGGTCGCCCGTGCACTGGAGAGGTCGTGGCTCGCCTCTCACGACTGAGGTGCCAGGGAGTTCTCCGTCCGTAGCGTCGGCGGGGGAGAGCGACGGTCGGATTCTTGACCAGGCGAGGGGCCTGGTTGACCGCCTCTTTGAGCTCGACTATACTTCACGCAAGTTCACGCGGCCGTCCAGCACATTCCTCAACGCGTCGCAGCATTATGCTTTTCAAGCCTGAATTTCCGAACCACGCGGTCGTCAGTCTCCAGCACGTTTGGAAGCGCTATCCGAACGGCACCGAGGCTCTACGGGACGTGGATCTGCAAATACCCGACGGGGATTTTGTCTTTCTGGTGGGAAGTTCAGGGGCTGGAAAGTCGAGCCTGATTCGGCTCCTGATCAGGGAGGAGAAGGCGACCTCGGGAAAGATCTTCGTGCACGGGGATGAGCTGGGGCGACTTCGCCGCCGCCGGCTGCCTGGCTTTCGGCGCAAGGTTGGCTTGGTATTTCAGGACTTCAAGCTGCTGCCCCGTCTGACGGCGTTTGAGAACGTTGCCTTCGCTCTGCGGGTGATCGGCGACTCGAGCGGTCAAATCAAGACCAAGGTCGAATCTGCCCTGGGCACGGTCGGTCTTGATGACAAGGGCTCCAAATACCCTCAAGAGTTGTCTGGAGGGGAGCAGCAGCGTGTCGCCATCGCGCGGGCGCTGGTGCACGGACCCAAGCTGATAATCGCGGACGAGCCGACCGGTAATCTCGATCCGGCCACGGCTTGGGGGATCATGCAACTCTTTCTTCGCATCAATTCCGATGGCGCAACAATCGTGATGGCCACCCACAACCGCGAGATCGTCGACCTCCTTCGCCGCCGGGTGGTCGTGATCCAGGACGGTCAGGTGGTGAGGGACGATCGTTCTGGGAGATACCATGAAGATCTGGCGTCATCTGCTCTTCGCGCTTAGGACGGCCTGGCTGAGCTTCTGGCGCAACGCCGCCGTGAGCTTGGCGGCAGTGGTTTCGATAACGCTCATCCTCGCCCTCTGTGGAATCACCCTGATCATCGGGCACTCCCTGGGTCAGGTGTTGCAGGGCTATCGGCATAAGGTGAGCATCATCAGCATCTCGGTGGCTGACCGTACGCCCCTGACGACGGTTCAGGAGTTCATGGATCAGTTGCGCGCTCGCCCCGGCGTCACCTCGGTTCAGTTCTCAACCAAGCAGCAGGAGCTTGCCAATTTCGCGAGCAACCCGACCAACCAGCAGTTGGTTCAACAACTCAACGACAACCCGGTGGCGGCCAGAATTCGGGTTAGGGTCAGCCGCCTTGCCGACATCAAGCAGATCGACACCATGGCCCGGTCCTGGCGAGGTGTGGACCCGAACGGGGCCACCGACTATCAGGGTGACTTCATCAACAACCTCCTTCGCCTGTCGGCGTGGGTCAACATCGCCGGCCTGATCCTGATGTCGGTTCTGGTCGTTGCGTCGGTGGTCATTGTCATGAACACCATCCGGACCGCGGTCTATCACCGTCGCCAGGAAATTGAGGTCATGAAATTGGTCGGTGCCACGGAATGGTTCGTGCGCGGTCCATTTGTGATTGAGGGGCTCATGACCGGGCTGATCGCAGCCGGAATCGCCCTCGGCGTTCTCCTGACGGCCTACCGTCCGGTCGTAAACGGACTCCAGTCGCAACTGTTCTTCCTGCCCCTCTCTTACGATCCCGGATTCGTCTCCACGCTGGGCCAGGACCTGCTCTGGGCGGGCGTGCTGCTGGGTGCGGTTGGCAGCTACGTCGGGGTCAGACGGTACGTGAAGGTCTAGAAGCGCTGAATGGTGGGCGGTCGGCCCCCGGTGGCCGATCCGTGGGGCGTTTCCTCCCACCGGACCGCACGTGCAAATGAGAATTCCACCGACGGTGCGACGCTGGGTGACGATCTCGGTTGCCGTGCTGGCGGGCGTGGTCATCGCCTTTGGATCGGGGGTCTGGGCGGATCAGAGCCTTCCCCAGTACATCCCCACGCTATTTCAGCCGGCCCCCTCCCGCGGTGGACTGAATACCGGCGAGCTGAGCCAGGCGGTGCGGGTGATAGAGGCGAACTACTACGATCCCTCGTTGAACTACTCCCATTTGACAGAGGGCAGCATCAACGGCTTGGTCCAGGCTCTAGGGGATCGCTTCACCCGCTATTTGGACCCCGCCGAGTACCGCTCACTGCGGGATTCGCTGGCCGGACGCCAGACGGGCGTCATCGGCGCCTACGTTGCGTTTGAGAACGGGCGACCGGTGATTTCAGGATTGCTCCCGTCGTCGCCCGCCCTGGCGGCCGGACTGCACGCTGGAGACGTCGTGGTCACGATCGACGGCCAGGACACGCTAAACATGAGCGCGGATGCCGCCAGATCGCTCATCTCGGGTAGCCCGGGTACGACCGTCAAATTGGTGGTGCTGAGGGGAACTCAGTCTTTGGACCTGACCATTAGCAGGCAGAACTTTTCCAGCCCTACCGTCGCCTCGAGCATGCTCGAGGGGAGCGTTCTCTACATCCGTGTTTACGAGTTTGGTAACTCCACCCAGGCCGAATTCGCCGCTGCATTGAAGCAGTCGTTGCCAGGGGCGACGGCCATGGTCTTGGACCTACGCGACAATGGCGGAGGCTTGGTGAGCGCGGCGACGGCCATGATCAGCCAATTCGTGTCCTCGGGCGAGGCATTCGAATTAAGGGGGCGTTCGGGCAACCAGGTCGTCAACGTCAAGGGGAGCCCTCAGGCGGCCAAGATCCCGCTCGTCGTCTTGGTCAACGGCAACACCGCCTCGGCCTCGGAGATCGTTTCCGGATCTCTGCAGCGCCACGGCCGGGCCAAGTTGGTTGGCGTGAAAACGTTCGGAAAGGGTTCGGTGCAACAGGACTTCACCTTGGGCAGTGGGGGAGACCTGCACCTGACGGTGGAGCACTGGTTTCTCCCGGGTGGGATCTCGGTTGATCAGCGTGGGTTGAATCCCGATACGAGCGTCGAGCTGGCCCGCCCCGCAGACATGTTTGATGTGGTGGAGCCATCTCTTGGTTACACACGGGACGCGCAGCTGGAGGCGGCGCTGAAGGTGCTGGCGGGGACCTGATCTCGCGTGCCGTGAAAGGTCGGATTGGGATTTAGCACAATCCCCGGCGTTCGGAGATGGCTGAAGGGCCCCGCGGAAGTTGCCCTCGCCCAGGGTGCGTACGCCCGGTGGGCGAATCAGAGATGATTGCGAGGGTGCCGGCCGCCGCGGTACCAAACGCGGCTTCTCCACACCAGGACTGTCACGCGGGCGGTTAGCTCAGCTGGCTAGAGCGCCTCGTTTACACCGAGGAGGCCGGGAGTTCGAATCTCTCACCGCCCACCCTGAAGTCGCGATTCGAACTGCCTCCTGGCGGGATGGAGTCGGCAATGCGGTCGAGTTCAGTTTGGAACTGCTTGGTATCCCGTGCGGTCCGGATGCGGCGAGGGCGAAGATCTCCGCCTTGGGGATGATCGTCCGCCGGTTCGGACGGAGTGGCCGTGGCTCGGCGATGGAGACGCAGTTGCGAGTGACGATGAAGGTCTCGCCGGCTGTGACCGCGTCTATCACCTTTCGCAACCGGGGCCGGTGTGCGCGCTTGTTTAGAATTGTGCTCCGGCGTGCCGAGGTAGCTCAGCTTGGTAGAGCACTTGACTGAAAATCAAGGTGTCCCCAGTTCAAATCTGGGCCTCGGCACCACCCCGACCACTCAACGTAGAGGGGTGCCGCCGCGCTTATTCTTTCGGCGGCTTTCCGGGAAGTCGGCGCCACTGACGAGGGCCAACCCCCGCGCTGGGGTTTCCGAGTACGAACGGCACGGCGCTGGCTTCCACCCAACACAGGTCCTTGCGCACCACGCTTCGTTCAGAATCGCCGTGTTCCACAACCACCGTGCGCTCCAATACGGCGCGCACGCGGACGGGGTGACCGTCCACGAGGGCGTCGAATCCGGCTGCAACCTCGTGGTTCTCAGGCGGAACAATGCTGGCCAGGGTGACCAGGGCGGATGGACTTGTCATGGACGTGAACCCCAACTCAATCGATATCGAAAAACAACTGGTTCAGTTCGGTCTGAACGAATACATCCTACCCAATAGCGGGGCGCCCCACCCGGCGGGGCTCGCGTCCCCCGAGTGCTGTAAAAGTGAAACGACGTAGTCTCCCGCGGAAGCTCTCGCAAACCACCGTTGGAGGACTACGCCGTGAGCAAGAGGTTACCGCCCAGCGCCGCCCTGGAGGCGGCCATCGAGGTGCTGCTTAGCGAGGGGCTCGGCGACACCGAGCAGCTGGCCGAGGTCGGCCGGCTGGGAGCCCGACTGGTGCTGCAGCGAGCGTTGGAGGAGGAGGTCGCCGAGTTCCTCGGCCGCGCCCGCTACGAGCGGACACCGGAGGCGCGGGGCTCCCGCAACGGGCTACGGCCGCGGCGGGTGCAGACCGCCGAGGGCGAGCTCGAGGTCCAGATGCCGCAACTGCGTGAGACCGCCGACCGCTTCGTCAGCAAGATCCTGCCCGACGTCCGGACGGTGGTCAGGACGCGGCCCCTGGAGGCGCTAGTGATCGGCGCCTACGTGCGCGGGCTCTCCGACCGCGACATCGAGAGTCTGATCCAGGAGGCGGGGCTGGGCAAGCTCTCCAAGAGCACCGCCAGCCGGGTCTGCCATGAGCTGCGCGATCGCTACCGCGCCTTCCGGGCCCGGAGCCTGGCCGAGGTCAAGCTCCTGGTGCTGTTCCTTGACGCGATCTACCTGCCCACCCGGCCGAGCGGCGCCAAGGAGGGCGTGCTGGTGGCCTGGGGCTACGCGGAGAACGGGGAGCGGGTGCTGCTCGATGTCTGCCTGGGCCTGCGGGAACGCTATGAGTACTGGCTGGAGATGGGTCACGGCCTGACCCGGCGGGGTCTTAAAGCACCCTGGCTGACGGTGGTCGACGGAGCCCCGGGGCTCAACAAGGCGGTCCCCGAACTCTGGCCGGACAGCGATCGTCAGCGTTGCACGGTGCACCGGCTGCGCAACGTGATCGCCAAGCTGCCCAAGCGCCAAGACCTCCACAACCGGGTCCGCGACGCGTACTGGGCGGCGCTCGACCAGGCCGGCTCGGCGGCCGATGGTGAGGCTCGCCTACGAACCCTGGTGGGCGAGCTGGAGACCGACTACCCGGGCGCGGCGGCCGCCCTGGCCGAGGACCTGCCGGCACTCTGCGTGCATCTTGGCTACCCGCTCCGGCTTCGCAAACGGCTGCGCAGCACGAACCTCTTGGAGCGCTCGCTGGGCGAGGTCAAACGGCGGACCAAGGTCATGGGCCGCTTCCCCGGCGAGACCAGTTGCCTGAGTCTCTGCTGGGCGGTCATGGACCTCGTGATCGCGGCTGGCCGTGGCCTCGCCCTCACCGACTTCGAACACCAGCAACTCGCTCAGATGCGCGCCGGTACGGGCGCTCGATCAGACGTGGAGATGACCGCCTAAGATGCTGATGCCGCGCGGAGAAACGTCGGCGCTTTTACAGCAGTCTCGGGACGCGACCCCCGGCGGGCCCGGAGCAGCGGGAAGACGGTCGGGCGGGGCGTAATCGGGAAGGACGACCGCACCCGGGATTCCCTCTTGGCCCAGAGTTCACACTCATCCAAATCGCGTTGGATGAGTGTGCCGCGGTTGGGGGGCAGGTTTCTCCGAGGACGGGGCTCAACGCTCGCGATCGACGCCGAAGCTGCGGTCGTCGGTCTCAGTGCCCCGAGCCAGGTCAGAAGCGCGACTCGAGCGTTTCGACCGCGTCGCCGGCGACTTCACCCAACGATTGCAGCCGGGCCGAGTCGAACCACCGAGTCTCAGACTGAAAGCACTCTCCGAAGTGCGGCGTGAAGGCGCGTGCGGAACTCTCCACGTCGAGCGAGGGGCCGCCCACGGCGGCGACTGAGGTGGCGCGACGATCGGCTAGGCCACAGGGGACGATGCCCTCGTTGAAGATCCTGAGGTCGGTCGTGAGATTGAGGGCGAAGCCATGACTGGCGACTGATTGACTCAGTTTGACGCCGATGGCCGCGATCTTGTCTGGGCCCACCCATACACCTGCCAATCCGGGCGGGCCGCCGGCAGATTCAATACCAACCGTGCGCAGATATGAGATCAGGGATCGCTCTAGGTTGCGTACGTACTGCCAGACGTCCATGTTCAAATCAGCAAGGTCGACGATCGGATAGCCCACCAGCTGTCCGGGGCCGTGATATGTGGCGTCGCCGCCGCGATCAGAGCGGACCACATAAACCCCTTCGGATTGGCATCGAGCTTCACTCCACAACAGGTTAGACCCGTCCGCACGCCGTCCCAAAGTGAAGACGCTGGGGTGTTCGAGTAAGAGCAGGGAGAATCCCATATCGCCCCGCTTGACCGCCGCCACCATGGCGGTTTGCAGGCGCCAGGCCGGCTCATACGGCAACCGACCCAGCCAGTAGACGTCACATGATCGCAACAGCGAACTCAGGTCGAGGTGGGGGTAGGGGTCCGGAGCCGACGAGGAACCTGCTCGTCGGCGTGGTAGGACGATCGTACGAGCGGTCCGGATTCCACGTGCGCGAATCCCAGCGCCAGGGCGCGGCGTTTGATGCTCGCGAATTCGTCCGGATGGTAGTAGCGGACCACCTCTGCATGTTTGGGGCTGGGGCGGAGGTACTGACCCACGGTCAGGACCTCGATTTGGTGGTCGCGCATATCGGAGAACACCTGGTCCAGCTCCAGGTCTGTTTCTCCCAGCCCCACCATGAGCCCGGATTTGGTGACCATTTCGGGGGCCAGTTCCTTGACCCGTGCCAGCAGATTGAGGCTCGAGCGATAGACCGCACGGGGACGGATCGAGGGGTAGAGTCTGGGCACCGTCTCGGTGTTGTGGTTGTAAATGTCGGGCCCCGCCGCCACCACCGTGGCGACCGCATCCAGGTTGCCTCCAAAGTCGGGAGTCAGGACCTCGATTGTGGTTTGCGGGCTAGCCCTCCTGATCGCGCGGATGGTTTGGGCGAAGATCTGCGACCCACCGTCGCGCAGGTCATCCCGATCGACCGAGGTTATGACCGCGTGTCTGAGGCCCAACTGACGGACCGAATCGGCGACCCGGGCCGGCTCTCCCAGGTCGTATTCGGTGGGCCGGCCAGAGGTCACCATGCAGAAGCGGCAGGCCCGCGTACAGACGCTGCCCAGGATCATGAAGGTCGCACTGCGGCGATTCCAGCAGTCGAAGATGTTCGGACAGCCGGCCTCTTCGCAAACTGTGTTGAGCCGCTTCTCGCGAACCACCCCCGACACGCGCTCGTAGTTCTCGCCACGATGAACCCTGACCTTGATCCAGTCCGGTATGTGGCCGGGCTGAACCGTGCCGACGTTCGATACGTCACCCACGGTCATCGGACCCTAGTACTCGGCCGACGATGGCGACCAGGCCTCTGCGCGACGTTTGACGTCGGCAAGGAATTGGCCCGCCAACATGCCATCGATGATGCGGTGATCAAAGCTCAAACACATATTCATCATCCGCCGAATGACCACTTCGTTTCCGATCACCACCGCCCGCGGCACTATCGACTCCATGGTTAAGATGGCCGCCTGCGGCTGGCTGATGATCGGCTGGCTCGCGACCGAACCGGTCGGACCCGTGTTGTTGAGCGTGAAGGTCCCCCCGCTGATGTCGGAGGGGCCCAGTCGATTCTCCCGCGCCCGGTTGACCAGTTCAGTCATCGCGATTGAGAGTTCGACCAAGCTGGCGTTTTGAGCCTGCTTGAGCACTGGAACCACCAGGCCCTGCGGAACCGAAACCGCAATACCGAGGTTGACGTACCGGTGCAGGAGGATGCCCTCATCGGTCCATCGGGAGTTCAAGTAGGGGAATCGCCCCAGGGCTTCGACCACTATCGACGCGATCAAGGCGGGGTAGGTCAATGGCACCAGGTGTCGTGCTTGGAAGGCAGCTTTGCTGGCCTCCCGAAAGCTGGTCAGCAGGGTCACGTCGATCTCCTGCATGGTCCAGGCGTGCGGGGAGGTGGCGAGGCTGCGCGACATGTGTTCCCCAATGGCTCGGCGCATCGGGCTAAGTTTCACCAGCTCTGTGCCCCCGTCCGGCGGTTCCGGAGGGATAGGGGACGTTGTGGGTGCCGCCAGCGACTTTAAGTGGGCTACGACATCGTTACGGGTCACCCTGCCGCCGCTCCCCGATCCGGCAATCTGGTCCAGGTCCAATCCGTTCTCCCGGGCCAGCTTGCGAACCGCGGGACTTTGGGAGCCAGTCCCCGCACTCGTCGCCGGGATGATCGAAGGCGTCGTCCGACTCAATCCGGCGTCGAGATGGGAGCTGCCCGGGGCCTGGGGCTGGCGGCCGGGGGTGGCGGCGGTGGCGGTGGCGGTCTCGATCAGGGCCAGGTCCGATCCAACCGGAACGGTTGTGCCTTCCTGGATCTCGATCTTGGTCAGTCGCCCCGCAACCGGCGATGGGATCTCGGCATTGACCTTGTCGGTCACCACTTGGACCAAGGGCTCGTCTCGCTCGACCCAATCCCCCTCGGACTTGAGCCAATGATCGACGGTCCCCTCGGTGACCGACTCCCCCAGCTGGGGCATTTTGACCGGCGACAATCCCACGCCGACATCTCCTTCCTGAAACGGACTTAGATTGGAGGCGACGCCCAGAATCGAACTGGGGATGGAGCTTTTGCAGAGCTCTGCCTTGCCACTTGGCTACGTCGCCGAATCCACCCCTTCGGAATGTAGCGGATCGGGCCAATGAGGATGGATGGTGTGGGCCCGAAGCGCCTCGAGCTGGCCAAACCAACAACGCCCAGATGGCGACGGGAACTCAACCGGGCCGTCCACGCGTTCAATGAAGGTCAGCCTTGTTGTGGGAACCCTCGGTGCCCTGACCGCGGTCGGCAGGTCTAGCATCGCCCCGACCGATTCACGCTCCAAAGCTTATCGAAGAACTGATCCCATGAACCCCGCCTGACGCCTAGTCGGGGCCATCTCGACGCGGGGGCGTGCCTGCCTCTCCCGGCTCCGGGCGGTCAACCAGGCTGCCCTCGCCCCCCGCGCGTGCCCAGAGCGTTGAAACGGCGGCCGCGACCCACGCCCGGCTGAGGGCAAGGAGCGGTCCGAGTTGCTCCCCCCAGGTCACCGCTTGAGAAACCCTGGTGTTTTAGAGCAGACCTGGCACCTGCCGACCTGAAGCACTCGGCGGAACCCTCGTGGGCCCCGTGCAGGCAGGCAAGGAGGCGCTACTGAGTTCTCGCCACTGGCCGGTGTCCCAAGACCACTGCACCGCAAGTCAGGGCCAGGCCTCCATACTTACGGCGATTTTGAGTTGGGGCCGTCCTAGGCTGCCCCAAGGCCGGCAAGCGCGGGTGTGGCGAAACTGGCAGACGCACGGCTCTTAAAAAGCCGAGCCTTTTGGCGTGTGGGTTCGAATCCCACCACCCGCACCCTTCGCGATCCGTTCGCAAAGCATGGTTAAGGGGAGGACAGGGATGACAGATGAAAAGGCGGGATCGCGCTTCGATGGGATCAAGAAGGTGATCGAGACGGAAGTGGCGCGGGCGGAGTCAGGTCTGCAGGAACTTCATGCACGTCGCCCCCCGCAGACCGCCGACCAGCACGTCGGCTTCAACGGACGACTCGGCGCCGCCATCACGCGGGGAGTGGGCACGATGTGGGCCTTCTACTTTGCGGCCTTGTTCATGGGCGGTTGGATGCTCCTGTCACTGGTCGGGCTGCTCAAGTTCGACGCCTATCCATTCGCGTTTCTGCTGTTCCTGGGCAACATCGTTCAACTTCTGCTCATGTTTGTGATCATGGTCGGCCAGAACGTCCTTGGTCAGGCCGCCGACGACCGGGCCATGAGCACCTACCACGACGCCGAAGCCATCCTCCACGAGTGTCGCCGAATCCAGCGCCACCTGGAGAGTCAGGACAAGGAAATGATCTCGATAATCGATCGTCTGGAGAGGCTGGTGCCGCCAGCCTGACGGCCCGGTTCGGCCCCGCGGCCTACAATCGCTGGGTGACTCTCCCAGCCCACGAAGAGCCGGATCCCGAACCTGATCCGGAACCCGAGGTGGAGCCGGACGGGGCGCCGCCCGCCGCCTCGATCACCCCGCTCGTCGACGGGCCCCCACGGCGCTTTGAATTCCGATCCGAGCGGTTGACTCTGGACCAGACGTACGACGGACACAGTCTGTCCGAAATGCTCAATCGGGAATCGGAGCAAGGCTGGGATTTGGTCGAGGTGATAACCGGTCCCGACGGCGCCCTCGTCCTGTTGCGCCATCCCAAGCGAGGCGATGCTCACAATCGCCCCGTCGGGTTCGTCGTTCCGAGTCGTTAGGAGTTTCGTTAGCCGCTGCAACCATGGGCGACGCCAGACCGATCGGATTATTTGACTCCGGCGTTGGCGGACTCACGGTGTTGAGAGCGATTCGCGACCTGATGCCCGACGAGGCCACGGTCTACATTGCCGATCTCCTGCACTTCCCCTACGGGTCCCGCCCTCAGGAGGAGGTTCGCGGGTTTGCCTTTGACCTGATTGACTACCTCAACGGCCGCGACGTAAAACTGGTGGTGATCGCGTGTAACACGGCCACCGCGGCGGCGTTGAGCGCCGCCCGCGAGCGCTTCGAGGTGCCGATAGTGGGCGTCATCAGCGCCGGTGCCGAGGCTGCGGTGGAGGCCAGTTTGACTAGGTCGATCGGCGTAATCAGCACCGCCGGAACGCTGCGATCGCAGGCCTACTTGCACGCGATCAAGGAGATTGATCCGATGATCAGGGTGATTCAGAAGGCCTGCCCGGATCTGGTAGAAATCGTCGAGGCGGGAGCGGCCGACTCGGTGGAAGCGGAGCAGGCGCTGCAGCGGGACCTGGAGGGCATCGTGGCCTTTGGGGCTGACACCCTGGTCTTGGGGTGCACGCATTACCCGCTCCTCGGGCCTGCCCTCGAAAGGGTCTGGCCGGGCCGTTTCCACGTCGTCGACTCCGCCGGGACGACGGCCACCATGGTCCGGCGGCGCCTGGAGCACGCGGGCATGCTGGCCGAGTCTGGATCCCCGCCGAACCACGAACTGCTGGTGACCGGTGCGGCCGAGCAATTCAGCCAGATCGCGACCAATCTCTTTGGTGAGGGTCTGTCCGCCGTCCAGGAGGTGCGCATCTGGCCGTGAGCGGGTTTGAACCGGTCGCGCAGGACCTGCGCCGACTCGAACAGCGTTTCCAGGAAACGTGGAACGCCGACCCTGAGCTGGCGGCCGGGCCGATGCGCGAGCTCATGGAGGCTGGCGGAAAGCGACTGCGACCGACTCTGCTGCTCCTCTGCGCCCAGCTCGGGGACTATGACTACGCGCGGATCGAACCGGCGGCCATGGCGGTGGAGCTGACGCACGCTGCGACCCTGGTTCACGACGACATCATCGACCGCTCTGCCTGGCGTCGCGGGCGACCTACGGTTTTCGCCCAAGCCGGCGCCTCAGAGGCAATCTTGGTGGGGGACTACTACTTCGGCCGAGCCTACCGAGAAGCGTCGCGGACCGGTCAGGCCACCGTCGTGGAAGTCCTCGCCACCACCGTGATGGCCATCTGCGAGGGTGAATTAGAACAGCAGAAGTCTCGCTTCGACTACCTCCCCAGCCTCGACCGCTACCTCCGTCGCTGCGAGCTCAAGACAGGGCGTTTGCTCGCGGCTGCCTGCCTGATTGGGGCCCAACTGGGCGACCTGGACGCGAGAGCTCGGAAGGCCGTCGAGCGCTACGGGTTGCAATTGGGTATCGCCTTCCAGGTTGTCGATGACGTGCTCGACTACCGTGCCGACGCCGCCGTCCTGGGCAAGCCGAGCGGGCACGACCTGATGGAGGGGAGCGCTACCCTGCCTCTGATGCTTGCACGACCGCACCCCGGTCTCGATCGCCTGCTCGTTCAGGGTCAGCCGCCGACGCCCGACGCTGTCGCCGAGGTGGTGGCCTTGGTCAGGGCCACGGGTGGCTGTGATCGGGCGATGGAGGTGGCCCGCCGCCACGCCGAGCTGGCGCTGACGGAATTGCCGACCTTGCCCGACACCGCGCCGCGGGCGGCGTTGCGCGCCTTGGTGGGCGAAGTTCTGGAGCGGGGATCTTGACGCCGGCACGGGTGTGGCTGGTCGGAACCGGACCCGGCCAACCCGGCCTCCTGGCACGGCAGGCGGCCGCGGTCATCGCCGACGCGGACGTGATTCGCCACATCGAGGAGTGCGACGCGGGAATCCTTCGCCTGGCGCCCCAAAACGCTGATATCGCGCCCTTTGCCGGTGCCGATGAAGTTGTCAAGCTGGCCCAGGCTGGAAAGCAGGTCGTGGTCCTTTACCCGGGCGATCCCTACGCGTTCGGGTCGGGGGCCTTACTGGCCGAGCACCTGGCTCACCTGAGGGTCGATTTCGAAGTCATTCCGGGGATTCTCTTGGAGACCGCGGCGGCCGCGCTGAGCGGCGTTCCGCTCACGGTCGAGGGGCGCACCGCATCGATCATGCTGGGGGTTGGGAGTGGCGATTCGGTGGCCGTCAGGCTGGCTCCAGGGTGGTGGGAGTCGGGTGTGCAGGCGCTGTTGGAGGCGGGCCATTCCCCGGACGCGCAGGCGGTCATCATTGCGCGGCCAGGCGGAAGCGACCAGCGGCGCGTTCTCGCACCTCTGAAGGAGGTGGTCGAGGTCGCGAAGAAGGCTGGTCTCGACGGGCAAGCGGTTTTGGTCCTGGGCCCCGGGGTGGCCTTTGACGACCGCCTCGACACCAGTTCGAGGCGGTCCCTGCACGGTCGCCGAGTGCTTATCACCCGCGCCCGCCACGAGGTCGAGCCGCTGCGTAAAGAGCTCTCGCGCCTGGGCGCCACTGTTCTGGAGGCGCCCACGATCGAAATACGCGCACTGCCGGTGGGGGCCCGATTCCGGACGGCGGTCGATCGCCTAGCGATGACCGATCTGGTCCTGTTCACCACCGCCAATGCGGTAGCGACGTTCTTCACCCAGCTGTACAGCACCGGGCATGATGCGCGACAGCTGCACAATTCGCGGGTTTGTGCCGTGGGCGCCGAAACCGCCCGCGCCCTGGAGTTACGGGGGATCAAGCCCGATCTTTTCGCCGACGACTACAGCGCTGAGAGCCTCTCGCAGGTGCTGCAGGATTCGGGGCTGGGCCGCGCCAGCGTGTTGGTACCGCGGGCGGAGGGGGCGCGCGACGCCCTCATGGGACTGCTCGTGCGCGGCGGCTTCAAGGTTGAGCTGCTACCCGTCTATCGCGCCGTGCGCCCGGTTGGCTGCCTACGCCAGATCATGGGCCTGGTCAGCGACGGTGGAATCGATGTGGTGACGTTCACCTCCTCGATTACGGCGATCAATTTCGTAAGTGCTTTCCCTGCCGGCGATCTGCCGGCCGGCCTGGAGCAGACGCTGGTGGCGTGCATGGGACCAGTGACGGCGGACACGGTGCGCCGCCTCGGCCTGCGTGTGGATATCGTCGCCCGCGAATACACCACCCTCGGCCTGGCAGCAGCCGTCGGAGAGGCCTTAGGATGACGGGCGCAGATGTCTGAGCGGAAGGCTGGACTCGTATCGGGCGGCGAACCGGCTGCTCCGGTCAGGTCGCGCGGTCCGCTGTCGGCGCTGGGGGTCACAGGCATCGTCTTTGGCTTGGTCCTCCTAGCCGGGGTGGGACTGGGCGCGGGCATCTCCCCGCATCCCTCCGGTCCATTCGCGAAATGCGTCACCTCAACCACGCTCGCCCCGCGCACCTACACAGCCCCGCCCGGACTGTGCATTTCCAAGGATCGCCATTACACCGCCGTGATCCAGACCACCCAGGGCAGCATCGGGATCTCCTTTCTGGGTGGGCCGGGAAGGGTGGCAGCGAACAACTTCATCGTGCTGGCCGCCAACGGCTACTTCAACGGGCTGGCCTTCTTCAAGTCGCAGACCTGGTCAATCCAGAGCGGCGATCCAACCGGAACCGGCCGAGGTGGGCCCGGTTATACGATCCCAACCGCCGCCCCAATCTCGGGTGACCAGTGGGCGCCGGGATCGCTCGGAATGGCCCAACTGTCCGATGGCAACTTGAGCGGCGGCCAGTTCTTCATCACCAAGGCGGCATGGCCGGGCGGCAATCCGACGACCTCCTACGATCACTTCGCCAATGTGACTTCGGGTATCGACGTATTGGGTCAACTCACGGCCGCTGACCGAGTCGTAGACGTGGTTTTGAGAGCCTCGTAAGCGACCGACCGGGGTCCCCACAACGCAGACGCGATGGTCTGCGTGGGTGGCCCATGCAGGCGGGGAATACCGCCCCAATCTCGGGCCGGGGCCGTGTATCAGTTGGTACACCCACCGACCGCGCAAGAGGGGCTCGAGCGGGCCCCCTGGGCAAACTTCGTGGGCCAGCTCAGACGCCGTTGAGCTGACGTGGAGCCGATCGGTCGGATCGTCGGTCGCTGCGTATAATCGAAGTCCAGCATGCCTCTCAACATTCATCCGCTGTTCTTGGTCGTCGTGCTCGCCGTCGTCCTCATCGTCTTCGGCCCCGGCAAGCTGCCCGAGGTAGGCGGCGCCATCGGTCGTGGCATCAAGGAGTTCAAGAAGGCGACTTCCGACATAACGTCCGAGGTCACCAAGGCGGTTTCCGAGACCCCGGAACCGCCTCCCGGCCCGAGCCAAGCATCGGGTCCGCCCGACTCCGGCAAGGCAGACTCCAGCCAGAGCTAGCCTCCACTCCCTATGCCCCTACTGACACGGGGCCGTCCACGTCCGGCACGAGCCCCCGACAACGAGTTGCGCATGTCGGTCATCGAGCACCTCGAGGCTCTACGCCGCGTGCTGATCGTGATCGCGATAGCCGTTACCGCGGCGACCATAGTTTCCTGGTTTTTGCACCCGGTGGTGCTCGACTTCCTGATCGGACGGGCGAACCTGCCTCGCGGTGAGGCGTATTACAACTCCCTCACCACGCCCTTTTTGATCGGCCTGAAGCTCTCCCTCTACCTGGGCCTGGTGATCTCCTCGCCGGTGATTTTTCAGCAGGTGTGGTGGTTTGTCAGCCCCGGGCTGCACATCCACGAAAAGCGTCTGGTGGTGCCGCTCGTGATCTCGTCCAGTGTCTTCTTCCTGATCGGGATCAGCTTCGCACTGTACGCATTGCCCCTCTTCACAAAGGTGCTCTTCAGCTTCGCCACGCCCGATCTGAAACCCCTGATTCAGATTGACAGCCTGCTCGGATTCGTTATCGGCATCATCATCGCCTTCGGCTTTGTCTTCGAACTGCCGGTGGTGCTCTACATGCTGGGGCGAATGGGGATCGTGACCACCCGCTGGCTTTATCACACCCGACTCTACTGGGTGATCGGAATGGCGGTGGTCGCCAACGTCCTCACGCCAGGAGCCGACCCGTTGACGCCGCTCCTGATTTTCGTGCCCCTGATGATCTTCTGGGAGGGCACCGTACTGCTGCTCCGGCTGACCGGCCGCTGATGCCAAGGCCGGACGGCCGTGAGCGGCGGGATGAGCTGAGGACCGTAAGTCTGGAGATCGGTGTCAATGCGCACGCCGAAGGCTCTTGCCTGGTGACCTTCGGTCGAACCCGAGTGTGGGTCACCGCCAGCGTCGAGGATCGAGTGCCCAGTCACCGTCGGGGAAGTGGCAGGGGCTGGCTGAGCGCCGAGTACTCGATGCTTCCGCGAGCCACCCACGACCGTGGCCAGAGGGAATCCACGGCTGGACGGGTGGGGGGGAGGACGCATGAGATACAGCGGTTGATCGGACGCTCCCTGCGCACCGTAATGGACCTCAAGATGCTCGGCGAGAGGACCATTATGGTCGATTGCGATGTGCTTCAGGCCGACGGAGGCACCCGCACGGCCAGCATCACGGGGGCGGTGGTGGCCGTCTACCAAGCCCTGCATAGAATGAGGGCGGCGGGCATGGTTGAGGGCATTCCCCTGCGACAACTGGTCGCGGCGGTGAGCGTGGGGATGGTTGAGGGAGAGACCCGGCTCGATCTCGACTACACCGAGGACTCGGCGGCTGAGACGGACATGAACTGCGTTGTGACCGAGGACGGTCGACTGATCGAGGTGCAAGCGACCGCGGAGAGGGAGCCGGTCAGTCGAGCCCAATTCGATGGTCTTTTGGATCTGGCCCAGGTGGGGACGCGAGAGCTGGTCGCCATGCAGCGCCAGGTCGTCGCCCAACTGGGGCCGTGATCGCCGTTCGGACCGTGGTGCTCGCTACCGCCAACCCGGGCAAGCAGGCCGAGTTTGCACGGCTCCTGGGAGACGAGAACCTGCGTTTGACGATCTGGGGAGCCGAAGTCGAGGAGGTGGGGAAGAGCTACGCCGAAAACGCGAAGCTCAAGGCCGAAGCGGCGCTGGCAGCGACCGGAACTCCCTCTCTCGGCGATGACAGTGGCCTAGAGGTGACCGCTCTGGACGGCTACCCGGGTCTTTACTCGGCGCGCATCGGCGCTTCCGACGCCCAGCGCATCGCGTTGGTTCACCAGCGACTGCGCGAGGCGGGCGCGACCAGGCCCTGGCGAGCCACGTTCGTCTGCGCGTTGGCCCTGGCGGCGCCGGATCGGGAGACCGAGTTGTTTGAGGGCCGGTGTGGGGGAGCGATAGTCGAAGTCGGCCGAGGGACGGAGGGCTTTGGATACGACCCCATCTTTGAACTACCTGAATTGGGGCGGACCATGGCCGAACTTGGGCCCAGCGGGAAGGACCGTTACGGCCATCGGGCGCTCGCGGTCCGAGAGTTGCTGGGTTCGGGCGCGCTGCGAAGCCTGCCCTCACGACGACCCGCCGGTTGACGCTCGGCCGGGCCCAGCGTCCGGAAGCGGAACACCATCGGTAGCTGTTCGCGTCCGTTCGTCGGCGCCCTCTCTCAGTCTCGGATTACGGCGAAGATGCGAGCAGGCGTACCTTCGACGCCGACCAATTTGTAGAAGGGTGCGAAGAAATCGAACCTGTGGCCGATCAGGGCCTTCAATCCTGTCGCCTGTTCGATGATCACAATGTCGCGGCTCAAGAACGCGCGGTGGACACGAAAATCCTCGGAGGTGAAGTCCGGCAGGCGCGCCGCATATTCCTCGAAGAAGTCGAAGCACACCGCCTTAGGGCCTCGCCCCGCGAGCCAATCCGCGGCTTCTAGGGACAGGTAGGGCGACTCGACAAAGAAGCGCGGGAAATCGCCCCAGGCGCGATCGGTCCAGCCCGTCCGGACGATGGCGATCTGACCCTCACGCAAACCAGGGTCGGCGTCACGGAGCGCCGCTGCATCGATCTTCGTTGATGGTTCCAACTCGCCCAGGTCAAAGATCACCGCCTCTCCGCAAACCCGGTCCAGCGTGATGGCATCGGTCGTCCCCCCGTCCGAAAAGCAGTGCAGGGTTGAATCCACGTGGGTACCGGTGTGAAGGCTCTGGTGCACGGAGGTGACCTGCCAGTAGCCCGGCCCTCGCCGGTGGCGCTCGAATTCGACCCCTGCGTCGGTTGAGGGCGGTCCCTTGGTGTCAACACCGACCGGTACGGTGAGATCGACGATTTGGTTCGAAAAATCGTGCGTCGTAGCTGTCACTGCCAGTCTCCTACTAGTTGAAGGTCGCGGCGGAAGGGAATACACGGATGCCGCGCCTCATCGATCACAAAAATGGCACCATTCGTAATCATCGGATACCGCGTGCCCCTGCTCGTGCATATCCTGGCGGCCATGGTTAGCGCCCGAGCGCGTGGGGCGGCTACGGGCGCGAGGCTCTAGAAAGACGATGACCACCGCGTCATCCTTCAGAAATGCTCTACCCACCTGATGGAGGGATCGCGTGGTCAATTCCAATATGGACGTGCAGTCGCGGCTTCGCCCGGCAGTTGAGCGAGGCCAACTCCGACGCCCCCCTGTCTCCCGCATGGCGACATGGATTGCCACACGCTGGGACGGTTCGGCGAGTACGGCTCGGACCCGTGTGGGGAGGCGGCCGGGCTCGCGCCCCTTGTTGCGCCTGGATCGCGGCTTGCACCATCGAGATCGGTCCCCCGCGGTTAGCAACCTGGCCCTGGCTTGCCCAGGCACCCGGCCGCACACGCACGGGGGGACTTCCAACGGCGGTTATACGAGCCGGCGTCGCGGTTGCAGTCCGACAACCGTGGCGGGGTGTCCAGCCGCCAGGATCTGCTCGACGAATTCTCCGGACGAACGTGTTCGGGTGGGCCGCGCGGTGTGGCTCCCCAGAGTGCGAGGTCGTGTGAAGAACGAGACCGGTCGCGTCACGACCCGCAACCATCCCGAGGGCGCGGACGCCGACGGGGAGCGAGTCGTCTGATGGCTTCCCGCGACCGGGCGAGTCGCTTGAGCCCGCCCCTACTGAATGAAACCCCGCGTCCTCGGCTCTTGCGATGGCCCGGCGTCGGGCTGGTGGCGGCCGTCTTCTTCATCGGCCTCGCGCTCCGGTTGGGCGCGGGCGACGGATTCCACTACCTGAAAGGGATCCGCGTCGGCGCCGAATACGCGCAGCCGCAGGAACTGTTGCCCGGCCAGGTGGCAGGCCCGGGTCGGGGCTATGACGGGCAGATGTACTTCTACATCGCCCAGGACCCGTTCCTCACCCGGCCGGCGACGGCCCGCAGCCTGGACTCCAGCTTTCGCTACCGCCGCATTCTCTATCCGCTCCTGGCCTGGGCCCTGTCGCTGGGCCGCCGCGCGCTGGTGCCCTTTACGCTGGTCGCAATCAACGTCATCGCCTGCACCGCATTGATCACGCTGTTGGCTCGTGAGGCGGAGCGGAGAGGCCGCTCGCCGTGGTCCGCCCTCTGCGTGGCCGTTTTCTCCGGCGTCTGGATCCCGCTGCTGCTCGATCTCACCGAGCCCCTCCAGCTGGCGCTGCTCGCGCTGGGCGCGATCGGCGGCTCCGCAACCGTGCTCCTGCTGTCAGCGCTGGCCAAGGAGACCTCTGCGGTTGCGCTGGTCGCGGCCGCCGCGCGGGCCGCCTGGGATCGCAGCTGGGCGATGGCCGCGCGCCATGCGGCTCTGCTCGCGGCCTTCCTGGTGTGGTCGGCGGCCGTCCAGATCTTCGTCACCGGCCCGGGCTTCCGGATCGCCGCCCCCCAAATCCTCGCCCCACCCGGCGCGCCCTTCGTTGCACTGGCGCAGGACGCGGCGCACAGCCCGGCGTCACTGCTGATCGCGGCGCCCGCCGTCGCCATCTGCGTCATCGCGCTGCTGCGCACGATTCGCAACCGGGACGCGGTCGCGCTCGCGGCCGGTCTCTATGCGCTGGTCGCGCTGGCGGCGAACCTGGAGACCTGGCTGGACCCGACTGGGTTCCTGCGCATCATGGCGGGCGCGGTCGTCCTCTGCTTCATCAGCTGGGCGCGCAGCGGTGACCGAGCGGGACTGGCGGTGAACATCCTGGCTGCGGGCAGCGGTCTGCTGGCGTTGCCGCCGCTGCTGCTCGCCCGGTGAGCCCGGCGGGCTGAGCCCGGATCCAGCGGGCTCAGCCCGCCGAATTCTGAAATGCGCCCAGCCTGGGCTTCTGGGGCGGTTTGTGCGAGGGTGCAGGAGCAGCACTGCTGAGTGCGGATCGCCAACGTGCTCGATGCCCTCCGCAGGGCCTGCAGCCGAAGGGCAAAGCGGCGCTACGCGAAATCCATGAAGGCCGAGAACAAGGAGGCCGCCGAGGCGGCGCTCGGCCGCTTCCAGGAGAACTGCGGGGCCAAGTACCCGAAGGCGGTCGCCAGACTGCTCAAGGACCAGGAGGCCCTGCCCATTAGCTTCGACTTACCCGCTGAGCACCGGATTCATCTCCGGAGCACGAACGCCATCGAATAGACCATTGCCACCGTCCGGCGGTGTACCAGGAAGACCAAGGGCGCTGGCAGCCGAGCGGCCGGACTGGCCATGGCCTCCAAGCTCTTGACGCTGCCCAGCCGCGCTGGCGCACCGTCGACGCACCCAGCTGGTCGCGCTCGTTCGCTGGCGCCACGTTTGTGGCCGGATTCAGAGTCGAGCGCGAAGACCAGGGGAACGCCGCGTTATCATCGCCCCCGGTCCACGACCACTGACATTTCCAGTCCCTTCCTGACACCGGTGCCGCGTTAGCCTAGACCCATAGGGTCTTGTCAAGTTCTGGGACCTCCGAGGGAGGGATCGAAGTCGCGACCTGAGCGCCAGACGCCCCAGACGATGGCCAGGGATTTGGACATGCAATGACCGAGGGCGTTCATGGCGGTTTTGCCCTGAGCTCG
>DATKQJ010000046.1:0-4248 GCA_035532785.1 Candidatus Acidiferrales bacterium
TGTTGGTAGGCTTCACCTGCAGAGTGCTCTCCTGGAACGGGTGTTGCGACGTAGAACATCACAAGTATCCGAGTTCAAGAGGGCACTCGCTTTTGCTCCCCGGCCTACCTCCGGCGGCGAGTTACTGAAATGTCCGGGTTAGTCGGCGGCCACGACAGTGAACGACCGCGTATTGAGGGTAATCGCACTCAAAAGCCGCCGGCTAACCTGGCAGCAGCGCGAGGTTGTCCGAGTCGCCGGCGGTCGAGCACTCATAGCTGCGAGGCCTGTGAGCCTAGGCGCGGCCTGGATCCAGCGCCAGCTGGCGAATTAGCGAACCGTCCTCGACCAGGACCCGAACTTCGGCGTCACCGACCAGCAGGCGGACCTGCTGGTGCCTATAGTCGCGCCCGACAGCGACGGGACGGAACCGGATCAGCTCCCGAAGGTGACGCTGCCGGAGGTCGTCGATGCCGTCCGCGCGAACCGGGCAATGGGTGGCGGGAGTTGAGCTGGGGGGTCCAGCCTTGAGGCGGGCGGTGAGGGCGCCCACTGGGTGAGGCGTGTGGCGGTCCGGATTGGGCTCCTCGCCCGCCGGGTCCTACGGAGCGCGCGAGGTGACCAAACGTCCCTAACCCCACCCGTCAGGGGCCTCGCGGGTGGGCCGCCGCCGGATGCGGTCGATGGCGGAGCGAAATACGGAGCCGGAAGCATCGGTAAGAGCGTGCATGAGCAAACTCACGGACGAGCAGGTAAAGATCCTGCATGGGAAACACCTCGCCTACATCGCCACCGTCAACCTGGATGGTTCGCCGCAGGTGACGCCGGTCTGGGTCGACACCGACGGAGACGCGGTGATCATGAATACGGCGATCGGGCGCCGCAAGGAGCGCAACATTCGCCGCGACCCGCGCGTGATGATCGCTGTCAACGACCCCGCCAACCCCAACGCCACCCAGGTCCTGATCAAGGGCCAGGCCAAGCTGATCGAGGAGGGCGCCAACCAGGTCATCAACGGATTAGCGAAGAAGTACCTCGGCGTCGATGAATATCCCTGGCTCCAGCCAGGTGAGCGGCGCATAACCATCCGCGTCGTCCCGGGTTCGGCTGAGCCCCAGCAGGCAGCCTGAGGGGGGCGCCTGCGACCGGCGTTCGAGGCTTACGACCCTTGGGGGGGCTGCTCCCGGCCGCCCCAGTTCGGGTCAGCCAAGCACATCTCGGAGGGACTGGGAGATGGTCCAAATGCGATGACCGGGAGGGCCCGACCCCACCAGAACCTGACCCGAAGGGTGGGCACCTGAAGCCGGAAATGGATGCGCCAGGTCGCGTCGATGCGCTTCCGATCGTGATCCGCAGTCCGCGAAGCCTGCTCGTCAGGCTGCCGCGACGGCTTTGGCCAAGATCTCCTCGTAGTTGGGCTCATCGCCGATGTGGCGACAGTACTCGACGTGGACCAATGAACCGTCCCTTCCCACCACAAACACGGCCCGAGCCAAAAGTCCGTTCTCCTTGATCAGATCGCCGTAAGCCACCCCGAATTCTGGATGGCCGTGGGCCGATGCGGTGGTGTGCTGGGTTCCGTTTGCCCCGCACCACTTGGCCTGGGAAAAGTTCAAGTCCATGCTCACGGTGAGCATGCTGACCTTGCCGTCCAGCTTCTGCACCTCGGTATCCCAGCGCTTGGTTTCCCGATCGCACACCGACGTATCCAGGGAGGGAACGCAGGACAGGATCAGGACCTGGCCGGCGAAGTCCTCCGAACTGACCCGATCAGGAATGAACCCCTTTCCGAACAACTCGAACTTGGGAGCCCTGTCTCCGGCGTGGAGTTCAGCCCCGATAATCGTGAGCGGCTTGTCGCCAAGCAGGATTCGGTCGCGAGATTCCTCGGTCATGGCTCCGATCTTAGGCCGCCACGGGTGTTGACTGTCGGGTGGCCAGGCTGGTAGTGTGGCCGGGATCTATTTCGGTAGCCATCACATCGGGTCGGCGGGATCCAGTCAGGGGGGAATTTGGCGGCAAGTCGGTACCTTTCGCACGCCTTGGTGCTCGTTTTGGCGATAGTCCTTTCGGGCTACGTCTCGCTCAACCGGCAGTTGCCGTCGGAATTGAGCCTGCGCCTAGGGTCGGTGAACGCCCAAGGGCTGATGATGAGCCAGGGCGGACAGACCGGAGCCGTTCAGATGGGTCGGCTGGGAACAATCGTCAAACCGATCGCGATGCCCACGGTGGCGGCTGTCTCCCACGACGCGATCAAATACCAAGTCCAGAGTGGTGACACGCTGGCTTCGCTCGCCGGTCGGTTCAACGTCTCGGAAGACAGCATCCGCTGGTCCAACTACAGCCTGCTCAAGAACGTCACCGCCGACGTGGGCGTGGGCAATTCGCTCATCATCCCGCCCGTCGATGGAGTGGCAGTCGTGACCCAGGCCGGCAACACCATCGAGCAACTTTCATCCACGTACCACGGCGACGTGAACGCGGTCATGGACTTCAACTACATCCGCAGCCAGTCCAGCCAACCCCTAACGTCGGGCGAGGTTATCGTCGTGCCCGGAGGGCACGGACCGGCACTCTTCCATCCGCTACCCCAGGTCGCAGTCGGCTCGACGCTACCCCAGGTCGCAGTCGGCTCGACGGGTGCATCGACCGTGATCCAGACCGTTTCGCCACTCGTGAATCACGCGGCCCGGGGCAACACCTTCCCCTACGGTCAGTGCACCTGGTACGTGTACAACAAGAGGCCGGTGCCATGGATCGGAAACGCCTATCAATGGTTCGGCAACGCCAAGGCTTATGGATGGTCTACGGGCATGACACCTCGCGCCGGCGCCATCATGGTGACCTGGGAGAGCAGCCTCGGGCACGTCGCCTACGTGGAATCGGTCAATCCCAATGGTTCATGGGTGGTGTCGGAGATGAACTACAAGGGACCCGGAATCGTTGACTACCGAACCATCAGCCCCGGCGGGGTGCCTCTGATCGGCTTCATCTACTAAGAAGCCGAAAGCGGATCCGACCCGCCGACTCCCGCCAGCAGTAAACCCACCACGGCTAAAGCGGCGAACACCATGAGCAGGCGAAGAGTGAGCTTTGGGTTGGTCTCCCAACTGGAGGTGGCGACGGCGACGACCATGAGGGCACCGAGCCCCAGGCCCGTCCACCCACGCCAGGACTCAAGGCCCAGCCCGATCGCGACGGCGAGGTCGCACAGCGACATGAGGATCAGCGCGGCCCGTATCGACCCGCGCTGGCCGAGACGCTGGGGCAGCCCGCGAATCCCAGCCTCCCGGTCACGCGGGATGTCCGGTAACACCTGAACGAAGTGGGCGGCGGCGCCTAGGGTTGCTCCAGCAGCCAGCAGCCAGAGCGGCGGCCAGGGCTCACCTGGCAGTCCCAGCGTCACGACGGCCGGAAGCAGACCAAATGACACGACAAAGGGCACCGCGCTGAGCCAGGTCGATTTCAGGGCCACGTTGTATGTCATGGCCACCGCCACCGCGATCAGGTGGACGGCGGCGCTTGGAGCCGAAGAGCCGAACGACAGGGGCACGCAGATCACCAGCGCCAGGGCGGAGGCCAGGCGGACGGCTCCCGGTCCAATCGCGCCCCGCGCCAAGGGCTTGTCGCTTCGCGACTGGCTGGAATCTCTGCCCCGATCGATCCAGTCATTCTGCCAGCCAATGGCAAGTTGGCCAGACAAGACCGCGCTCGTAACCCATAACGTGCCTGCGCCGCGGCCGGCCATGATACTAAGCAGCGTCGCCACCACCGTGACGGCGAGAACCGGCTCTGGGTGGGAGCACAGCAGCAGGGTCCAAAGGCGGCGAGTCACTTCATTTCCGACGCTGCGGCGAATCGGAGTTGGAGGTGGGCCGTAAAGCCCTGAACAGCAGCTATCGCGGAAGCAGGGCCGAGGTTGGGAGTGGTACCGAATTCATCGCCCGTCCTAACCCGAAAGCGCCCATCGTTCGACGCATGTTCCGCGCGCGAACCCCAGGTCGGTTGAAGATCGCCGAGGAGCCAGGCCACCAGCAACAGCATGGCGGCAGTTACGATATGGAGACACCAAATCCAGTCGGGTTTCGGGGCTGGGTCGGCAAAGGGCATGTGGTTGAGCCCAACGGTCTGTAAAACCGCCGCGAAAGCTGTGGGGGTTCGACTCCCTCCCGGCCCACCAAACCCGAGGCCTTCTTGCGGGGGCCTGCAAAGGGTAGGCTGAATTCGAAACCCGGTCCTTGGGGCCGGGTTTTCCTGTTTTCAGGGCCC